>JBPCJZ010000198.1:0-3889 GCA_051004775.1 Gemmatimonadota bacterium | reverse complement strand
TCGTCTGTCGTCTACCCGACGCGCTCTTGCTCCAGGCGCGCCAACCTCTCTATACACCGGCCTCGCTACTCAAAGTCCGTCCAGCGCAGCAGCGGCAGGAGCTGCATTCGTCCGTCGTGGCGCCAGTCGGCCGGCGGCCATGCCATCGCGCCGAGGGGCGTCACCCGGCTCACGCCCAGCTCGACCGCGAGTTCCTCGACCGCCCGGCGATCGGCGTCGCTGATCCCGGCCGTCCCGAGCGCCTGGATCCGGCCTTCGAGGGCCTGGCGGATCCGGCCGAGCTCGGGAACCGACGCCGCCTCGTACACCCACAGCACCCGGGGCAGCGGCTCGCTGTATGAACTCGTCTCCTGGCGGTAGAGGATCGTCCAGGCCAGGTCCGGCGGGCCGAGCGCCAGCGCGCCTTCGTCCGCCTCGAACTGGATGCGCGCGCGCGCGGCGCGGATGTCGATCGCCTCGTCGTCGGTCGTGAATACACTATCGAGACGCGCGATTTCAGAACCAAGCGCTGTCGCTAGGCGCTGAAGGATGGGTGTCGCATCAGTGCCAAGCATGTACACCAAGCGTGGAGAGACGCATCCGGCCTGGTCATAGGCGCAGACATCGCGCGCCAGTCCGGCTAGCTCGGTGTCCGATACTTCCTTACCGAGCACCGCAGCCCCGACACGCGGGCCGTACTCGAGGATCGGGATCGACGCCGGCGTACGCTGGCGCATGCCGCGCACCGCCTCGGCCCCACCATACACGATCACTTTACCGCATCGCTTTAGCCATTCGTGCGCTACGGGACCCGGTGCGTCGATCGGCCACCACGTGGCGGCGATCGTTGCGGCGAGCGCGGGATCCTCCTCTTGGAGCGCCCTCGCAAACAGGCCGACCAGGAAAGGTTCGTCCTGCGGAAGCTTGCAAAGCACTCCGGACCGGACGATCAGCAGGCGGATGACAGCGGTCACGGCAACCCCGGGCACGTTTCCGGCCGAGACGAGATGCACGAGCGGAGGTCCGGCGGCCCGGCGGCGGCGGCCGTCGAGGCGGGGGTCGGGGCGGGCGGTGTCGAGGACCGCAAGCTCGCCGAGCTCGGACCGGATGAGGGCGCTCAGCTCAGGGCCCGTCCAGCCGGCCGTGTTCTCCGCGAGCATTTCGCGGGCGGCCGCCGTCGAGCAGCCGGTAGACGCGGTCAGCGACGCGAGCGCTTCGCGACCGATCGGATCGTCTTCGTCGCCGAGCCGGCGCGCCGCCCGCCCGACGGCGCTGACGACATCAGCCACCCTGTGACTCGTCCGCGCTGCGAGGGCCGCGGCTCGCACGTGGTCGGCCACCCGGGCCGCGTCCACTTCCGTGAGCTGCGGCACCCAGAATGTTGCACCGGCAGCGGTCTGGCCGTCGAGGCGTGTTTCAGGGTCGAAATCGGGGCTCAGCCCCGGAAGCCATTCGGGTCCGTCGATCATTTGTCGCTCACTTGTCGGTCACTTCCGGTCACTCCTGGGCCTCCAGTAGGTCGGCCGTTGCGATGGAGCAGCCCCGGGGTACGGCGCCCGGCGTGCGACCGAGCCACTCGATCGCGTCGCCGATAGCGCGGCCGCGATCCTCGGTAAGGACGGCGACGGCGCTTCCGGCGTTGGCGAGGTCGTAGTGGCAAAGTATGCCCTCGGCTCCCTCCGGGCGTTCCTCGAGGGTGACCGGATCGAGCACGCGACTGCGGAGCCAGGGCGGCCCGCGATGAGCGAGGCGACCGACGCCCGTTGCGTACCGCTGCGACAGGAGCTCGGTCATCCCGAACTCGTTGACAACCCGGTCCTCCGGGATGCCGAACGTCTCCGCCAGGCCGGCCACGACGACCCCCCGGTCGAGCCCCTCGCGTCCTTTCACGCCCCCGGTGTCCATGATGCTCGAACCGGCGGGGAGGCCGATGCGGCCTTCGGTTTCGACGATTCGGTCGGACCACGCCGCGAGGGCGAGTGTCGTTCCGATGATGGCGATCGGCTCGTCCGCCTCGCGTGCGGCATCGAGCGCATCCCATGTCCCGCCGCCGGAAGCGCCTGCGTCGCCGGGAGCGCCCGCGGCGCCCGCGCCCAGGCCGCCGGGATCGACCCGCGTGGACCCCGGCGCGGCAAAGGCGTCCCAGGCGGCGTCCAGCATCCAGGCGAGCGAAGAATCCCGCGCGGGCTCGAAGGGCGCATGAAGCACCAGCAGACGAGCCTCGGCCCTGCTGTCGAGCACGGCGTGCCGGAACGGTCCGAGCAGCGCGGCCCGGTAGAGTTCGGCGTCGCGGACGAGATGGGTGCCGCGCTCCGCCGCGCCGCGCGTCGTCCCGCTCGTGCGGAACCGGAGTTCGGCGTCCGCCGGGTCGCCTACTATGAGCTCCACGCACCGAAACGCGGCCGTCGGGACCGGTGGGATCGCCCGCCAGTCAGTCACGGAGCCCGGATCTGCGCCGATCGCGTGGCAATAGCGGGCGTAGGGCCGGTTCGCGTCGAACTGCAGCCGGAAGGCCTCGAGGGCATACGCCTCGAAGACCGGGTCGGGCCACGCGCGGGGTAACTTGGTCCAGGCGTCGAAAGCGTCTTCAAGGCGACGGGCGAACGCGTCGAAGGCGGCCGGAACTCCGCTCGAACTGGTTGAATCGGACATCCCGGAAATCTGCGGCTCGTGGCCCCGTCGGGGTAGGCCGCCCGCACAGCCGGCGGGGGATGCGCTCAGGGCGTGGTGAGGTCGCCCTCCATCACGCGGCCTTTGCGGTTCCACTTTACCTTCAATGTTCCGCCATCAACCTGCATTCGCCCGACCAGGCCACGGAACATGAGCAGCGACGGATTCCGGTTCTCTCCCACGGCCACGACCACGTCGCCGTCGCGCAGACCGAGCCGTGCCGCGGGCGTCTCGGGCAGGACACGGAGGACCAGGAGCCCCTCGTCAACGGGGAAATACTCGGCGAGTGCGGGCGTCAGCGGACGGAACTCCGCCCCCGCCAGGCGGCCGTCGGTGGCGGGCGTAGTCGAGGACAATCGGCCGAAGAATCCGTCCGGGGCATCCTCCGACGTGAGAGGTGTGGCGCCCGCGGGCCGAGGGGCGCGTGGGTACCGCGCGTAGGCGGCCGCGACCCCGGGGGGCACCTCGCCGCGGCTCGCGAGTTCGGCGCGGAGCCGGACCACAGAGCCGAGCTTCTCCCTCGCGTCCGTCAGGGCCTCGCTGCGAACGGCATCGAGGCGATACGCGAGCGGCGCGTTCTGCAGGATCAGGTGCGTACGCTCAATGCCGGCGACACCCTCGACACCATCGGTCTCGATGCGCTCGATGCGGACGTCGATGTCGCCGTTGAGGCGGGTGATCGCATTTTGCTGCCGCTTCAGGTATCCCTCGAGCTGGGCCAATTCGACCCGCTCCCCGTTGAGCCGGAACACCTGGCCGGCGATCGGGCTCGCGCGCTCGCCTGCGTCCTGGCCCGCGGGCTCGGGTGCTCCCACGTCCACGTCGACCTGCAGGGTGCCGGACGGATCTTCCCGGAAGACGACGTAGCCCTGGGGTCGCGTCGGCGAGCCGGGCGGCGGGGAAACGGGCGCCGGGGCGAAATGGAACTCCGACACCTCGCCCGCGTCGTCCTCGAACCGGAAGACGGCGATCTCCCCGGAAGGCTGCGGGTCGGAGCTATACGAGTACCCGAACGTCGACCCCTTCGTCCGGAAGAAAGACGTGGCGGCGCGGATACCCGGAATGACGCGGACGTCCCGCCGCGAACCGGCGCGCGCCACACGCAGCACGACAGGGATGCCCGCGCGAAGCCGGGCCAGCGACCGCCGCCCGGGCTCCGTCTTCAACCCGACCCCGTCGAGCGCGAGCAGGGTGTCGCCGGGCTGGATGCCGGCCTCGGCGGCCGGCCCGTTCTCGACGA
>JBPCJZ010000197.1:0-5805 GCA_051004775.1 Gemmatimonadota bacterium | reverse complement strand
CATTCAGAAGCCTCGCCGCGCCCGCCGGGCGGCCAATGCCCTTTGCTCCGCCTCGAACAGGGTTTCGAACGCCCGCGTGAGCGGATGATACGCGTCAATCATGAAACGTTCCGCCCGCCCGAAATGGGCTCGGCTTGCCGTCTTCAGTATACCTGCCGACCGCAGCCTCTCCATCGCGTGACGCGATCCCTGGGGCGTCACCCCGCTCCAGAGTGAGATGTCGAAGGCCCGGACCCAGTCGACGTTGGCCTCGCGCAGCCGGTGCGGCCGCACTACCTGGCGCAACGTACGGAGGGTCGCCACGCCCACCAGTACGCGGTCGAGCGGCCATCCTTCAGCGGGCTCGTGCGCCAGGCCTCGTCCCACCGAACTGCGGCGGCGGCGGCGTGGGATGTCGGCACGCGTCCGCGGGACGGCGGGGAGATCGCCGGCTTCCGCTTCGGCTTCCGCTTCGGCTTTGGTTTCGGCTTCCGCTTCTGCTTCTGCTTCGAAGCGTATGCCGTACTCCTTGGCGAACGTATGAAAATCCATTTTCATATACCTCCGGCGAACAGGTAGCGTGCGGACATCTGGAATGGCGCTACCGTCCGATTCGCCCTCATCGAGTCATCAACGCTAGACTGCGCGCATGTTCGGAGCGGGCAGTGGCATCCGGGTGATCGGGCACCGTGGCGCGGCGGGCGTCGCGCCGGAGAACACCCTCGCCGCCATCCGGCGTGGCATCTCCACCGGGGCCGGCGCCGACGCGATCGAGGTCGACGTTCACCTGACCCGTGATGGGCACCTCGTGCTGCTGCATGACGACACCGTCGACCGAACGACCGATGGACACGGTCGTCTCGACCAGATGAGCCTCGAAGAGGCCCAGCGTCTCGACGCGGGCTTCCGGTTCACGCCCGACCTCGGCCGATCCTTCCCATATCGCGGGACCGGGATCCGCCTCCCCACGCTCGACGAAGCCGCGGAGGCCGCGGCGCCTCTCCCGATGGTCGTCGAAGTGAAGTCGCCCGCGAGCGGCCTCGCGCTCGCCAGGTGGCTGCGCGGGCGGCCTGATCGGGATCGGGACCGATTCATCGTCGGAGGGTTCGACCGGGCCGCGGTTGCCCCGGCCGCCCAAGCCGCCCGCGAGCAATGCGCGACGCGAGCCGATCTCACCCCGTTCATCGCGCTCGGCAAGCTCGGTCTCACGGCCCCCGTGCGGCCCGGGGTCTCCGCCTTCATGCTCCCGATGCGGAAGGGTCCCCTGCGGCTGGTCACTCGCGGGTTCGTCCGGCGGGCGCATGGACTCGGCATCGGCGTCTACGTGTGGACGATCAACCGGCCCGATGTGATGAGGCGACTCCTCGACCTCGGCGTGGACGGCCTGATCACCGATTTGCCCGCCCGGGCGAGGAGGATCATCGACGAGCGGATCGGAGTTGCCCAACCGGGTGAATTTCCGTAGATCTGTGACGCCAGCAATCGGCGGGCGTCGGGGCTTCGAGAAGCCACTGATCGCTCGTCTCATCGGTCGGTCTCCCGGCCGCCAGCGGACCTCTTTACGAGGAGTCCCCTATGTTCGCTGCACCACGTCTGCTTTCCTTCCGTGCCTTTCCATTCAGGATCCTCGCCGTCGCGTGTCTGGTGACGGCGATCGGCCTGGGCTCCGCCGACGAAGCCCGGGCCCAGGCCCAGGCGACCACCGGCATCATCCGCGGCACCGTGACGGACCCGTCCGGGGAGCCGGTCGCCGGCGCCGCGGTGCTCATGGAGCAGCGGGAGACGGGTTATCGCGCCGAGGTCGTGACCACGACGCAGGGCGCGTTCGTCCGTACGCTGCTGCCGCTCGGCACCTACGACATCACGGCGCAGGCGCTGGGGCAGTACGCGGACGAGCGAATCGAGGGACTCAACCTGCGGGTCGGCGAGTCGGTCAGCCTGCAGATCGTGTTCCGGCCGATCGAGGTGGAGGGCCTCGTCGTCGAAGGCGAGCGGACGCCGCTCATCGACCCGTCGGACGCGACGCAGTCGCAGCGCCTGGGCGAAGAGGTCGTCGACGGCCTGCCGAACAACGGCCGCAACTACCTCGACTACACGCTGCTCACGCCCGGCGTGCAGCTCGGGCAGGGTCCCGACGGCGACGTGCTGAACATCAGCGGCCAGCGGGGCATCTTCAACAACGTCATGGTCGACGGCGCCGACTTCAACAATCCGTTCTTCGGCGAGCAGCGGGGCGGCCAGCGACCGGCATTCACGTTCAACCAGGACGCGGTGCAGGAGCTCGTGGTGGTCGCCCAGGGCGCCCCGGCCGAGTTCGGCCGGTCCTCGGGCGGATTCGTCACGGTGATCACGAAGTCGGGCACCAACGAGTTCGACGGGTCCGCGCACTACTTCGGCCAGTTCGACGCCCTTTCCTCCGACTTCCCGGAAGCTCGGGGCGGCGGCAAGCCGGAGTTCGACCGGCACCAGTTCGGGTTCACGCTCGGCGGCCCGATCGTCAGGGACAAGGCCTTCTTCTTCCTCGCCTACGACCAGCAGAACGGCGACGAGACGAAGCAGTTCACCCGCAACGTGGTCAGCCCGAGCGAGCTTCAGAAGCTCGACAGCTTCCTGCAGGCCAGGTATCCGGGCCTGTTCGACGACGAGTTCGGCCCGATCACGCGGACCGACGACAACCGGGCCGTCATCGCGAAGCTCGACTTCAACCTGAGCGGGAATCACCGGGCATCGCTCAAGTACAATCACACGTTCTCCGAGCAGGCGAACGGGACATTCGACGTCGACTCGTGGGGCGCCAGCGCCAACGGGATCGAGAAGGACTTCTCGAACGCGATCAACGGCGCGCTGAACTCACAGCTCAGCAACACCCTGTCCAACGAGTTCCGCTTCCAGTGGGCGCGCGAGGACCGGCCCCGCAACTACGACGGCCCGTTGATTCCCGGGGCGACCCCGCCCGCCGCCCCGCAGTTCGACGACATCGGAGGGCGCCCGTTCCCCGACATCGCCATGGACTTCGCCGACGGATTCCGCATCGGCCTGCCGTTCTTCCTGCCGATCGACCCCGGCTACGACACGCGGTTCCAGATCGTCGACAACATCTCGAAGCTGACCGGCGACCATCTGTTCAAGCTCGGCATGGAGTACAACAGGACCCGCGTCGAGCAGCAGTTCCTCGGGTTCGCGAACAGCCGCTACATCTTCGACAGCGTCGACGGGTTCATCAACTTCGTCGAGCAGGGTCCCAACTACGTGACCTGCTCGGACGGTTCCGACAGCAACACCGGAATGTGCCCCCCGGGGACGGACATCACGGGCCCGGTGCTGCTCTACCTCCAGTCGGCCACCGTCCCGCCGGTCCCGCAGGACCAGCTCGGCCTGCAGTCGTTCAACGTCAACGAGCTCGGCCTGTTCATCCAGGACACCTGGAAGCCGATGCGCAACCTCACGCTCAACCTCGGGCTGCGCTGGGATGGCACCTGGCATCCCGACCAGTTCATCGAGCCGGACGCGACGTTCTACGCACCCTATCTCGATGATCCGGCGTTCCCGTCGGACGGCACGATCCCGGATGACCTCAACAACTTCCAGCCGCGCCTCGGCCTGGCGTGGGACGTGAACGGCGACGCGGCGACGGTAGTTCGCCTCAACGCGGGATCGTACTTCTCGCGCATCCCGATGCTCGTGTTCGCGCAGCACCGGGTCACGAACGGCGCGTTCCAGCAGACACTGTTCCGGAACAGCGCAGCGAGCCCATTCCTCGGACCGGTGCCGGCGATCGACGATCAGATCGACGGCTCCTCGACGCAGCCGTTCCTGCCAGACATCCAGGTGGCGTCGCGCGACCTGTCGCTTCCTCGAACCTGGTCCTTCAGCGCCGGGTTCGACCGGAAGGTCAGCGAGGATGTTGCCGTTTCGATCACCGCGCAGCACGCGCGGACCGACAACCTGTTCCGGTTCATCAACGGGAACGATCCGGGGCTCGGGTCGCCGTTCGGCGAGGGCACACACCCCGGCGGCGGCGGGATCGGCGCGCTGACGGTCACCGAGAGCGGGGCGAAGTCCCGGTACAACGCGCTCACGTTAGGTTTCAAGGGCCAGCGGGCGTTCGACGGGATCCTCACGTTCGAGGCGAACTACACGATCGCGGCGGACAAGTCGGACGACGACAACGAGCGCGATCCGTTCACGATCCGCTACGCCGACATCAACAATCTCGACGCCGAGTACAACTACTCGGATCGCGACCGGCGGCACGCCGTGAACGCGTACGCGCTGTTCCATCTGCCATACGAGATCAACTTCAGCAACATCATCCGCTACGCTTCGGCGACGCCCGTGTCGGAGAGCTGCGGACCGCGGCCGGGCAACCCGTTCGCCGCGGCGGCCGGCATGCGCGCGGTGGCTCCGGCGGACCGGGTGTGCGCGGACGGGTCCGTGATCCAGCGCAACACGCTGCGGCGGGACAACGCGATCTTCACGTGGGATCTCCGGATCTCGAAGGTCTTCCCGATCGGCGACTCCGGCACCGGCATCGAGCCGATCTTCGAGGTGTTCAACCTGACGAACACCGACAACTTCCTCGACGCGTCGCAGAGCGGGCTGCTGTTCAATTTCGACGGCACGATCCGCAGCGGCCTCGGCGACACCCGCAGGGCGCAGCTCGGCCTGCGGTACAGGTTCTAGAGGCACGTCTCAACGCGCGACGAGCGCGCGGCGACCCGGTTCGCCGGGCGCCGCGCGGTCTGGAGACCCGCCGCGCGAACCAGGGCCCGCCGAGGTTGGCGGGCCCTGTCGTTTTCGGCTAGTCTTCGGCCATGGCCGCCACGCGCACGATCCTGCACGTAGACATGGACGCGTTCTTCGCCGCCGTCGAAGAGCGGGAGGATCCGTCGCTGCGCGGGAAGCCGGTCGTCGTGGGCTCCGACCCGCAGGGCGGAAAGGGACGCGGCGTCGTATCGACCGCGAACTACGAGGCGCGGAAGTACGGCGTCCACTCGGCGATGCCGATCTCGCAAGCCTGGCGGCTCTGTCCCCACGCGGTGTTCATCCAGCCGCGCGGCCGACGGTACTCCGAGGCCTCGCGCGAAGCCTTCGAGGTCTTCGAGCGCTTCACTGACCTCGTCGAGCCGGTCGGCATCGACGAAGCGTTCCTCGACGTCACCGCCAGCCACCGCCTGTTCGGCGCGGCGCCCGAGCTCGCGCGGCGGCTCAAAGCGGAGATGCGCGACACGACCCGGTTGACCGTGTCGGTCGGGTGCGCGCCGTCGAAGTTCGTGGCGAAGATCGCGAGCGACCTCGAGAAGCCGGACGGACTTGTCGTGGTCGAGCCGGGCACCGAGGCGGCGTTCCTCGCGCCCCTGCCGGTGCGTCGGCTGTGGGGCGCGGGTCCCAAGACCCTCGCGAAGCTGCGGGCGCTCGGATGCACGACGATCGGCGACGTCGCGGCACTCGATCCGGCGGTCCTCGAGCGCCGGTTCGGTGAGGGGTTCGGCACCCGCTTTCACCGGCTCAGCAACGGGCTCGATACTCGCCGGGTGCACACCGGACGCGAGCGGAAGTCACTCGGCAAGGAGACGACGTTCGACGAGGACGTACGCGATCGTGCCGTCGTGGAGCGCACGCTGCTCGGCCTGTGCGACGGAGTCGCGGCGGCCTGCCGGCGGAAGGAGATCGCGGGCACGACGGTGACGGTCAAGCTTCGCTTCCAGGGCTTCGAGACCGTCACCCGCCAGCAGGGGCTGACGCGGCCCGCGGATACTGTCGAGGCGATCCTGCCCGTCGCGCGCGAGCTCTTCCGGAAGGCCGACCGCCGGGGCGTGCCGATCC
>JBPCJZ010000196.1:0-10082 GCA_051004775.1 Gemmatimonadota bacterium | reverse complement strand
GCGTAGGTGACGGTCCCCGATATGCTGCCGGCGACGTCGTGCAGCGTGGCGCGCAGCAGGGGCGTGAACAGCACGCCCTGGATCGCGAGCGGATCGCTCGTCGGACCCTGGACCACGAAGTTCTGCGACACGTCCACGTCGACCACGAGGATCGACTGGCCCGGCGCGATCCGGACGCCCGCGTTGTCCGGGTCGCCGTCGGCCGCGCTCAGATTCACTTTGATGCCGCTCTGGGCGCCGCTTGGCACGGTCAGATCGCGCGTCGTAGAACCGTCGGAGAACTGGAAGCCTTCCGCGAGGGTGACGCTCGCGGACAGGACTTCGAGGCGAAGCTGAAGGTAGCGCCCGGCCTCGATATCGAGCGTCGCCAGGTCGGCCATGACGCCATTCTGCAGCTCGAGCAGGTCGTGCTCGCCCGCATAGTCTGTCAGCACGATCGGAGATCCGCCCGAGCGCGTGAGCCGTACTTCACCCACCTCGACCGTCGCGGCAGCGAACATCACGTCGGCGGCGTCCGTCAGCGCGACGGTCAGGTTGGCGGTGCCGTTTTCCGGCGAGCCGTCGTCGCAGGCCGCGGTGAAAGCCAGCGCGGCGACCGCGCCGAGGGAGACAATGTATCGTGACATGCGGTTCATCTCTGATTCTCCGAAAAAGGCTGAGTTCGCCCGTCGCGCGTGGTGGCGCGACCCGGGCCGTAGACCATCCGCTGCAAGCCACAGGCCACAGGCAAGAGCCCAAGAATCAAGCCATGCGACGCGCCACCGGACCGCGGAGATGGGAAAAGTTTCCCTGCGTGGCGCTTCCCGTCAGGTGATGCGCAGTTCCAGAAACCGTGGGCGACATCCGCATCCGAGAGAGCCATTCGCCGAACATAAGGCGCTGATCGACCGCTAGCACGCGCCGCCCATCTTCCCCATCCGCCTATCTTGACCCGACCCGACCCCGGGTTTAGCTTGCTCAGTCTGATGAGCGGCGTCCCGTCGGGGGACTCCGCTCGTCTGTTTCTGAGGGGCCTTAGCTCAGTTGGCTAGAGCGCTACGTTGACATCGTAGAGGTCACTGGTTCGAGTCCAGTAGGCCCCATGGGCCGGCGTCGGCGCGGACCGATGCCCGCGGTACCCGCAGTACAGCATGAACAGCACACGGGGGCTGTAGCTCAGTTGGTTAGAGTGCCGGTCTGTCACACCGGAGGTCGCGGGTTCGAGTCCCGTCAGCCCCGTAGCATCAGTCGGAACTAAGTCGGACGACATAGCGGCTGGGGCCGTAGCTCAGTTGGGAGAGCGCATGAATCGCACTCATGAGGTCGCGGGTTCGACTCCCGCCGGCTCCACTCCTCCGCCACCGTAGCTCAGCGGTAGAGCACTCGATTCGTAATCGAGCGGTCGTCGGTTCAATTCCGACCGGTGGCTCCGCGGGTGTAGCTCAGCTGGTAGAGCGCAACCTTGCCAAGGTTGAGGTCGCCGGTTCGAATCCGGTCACCCGCTTGAACGAGACAGACAATTCGGGGCGTGGCTCAGTCCGGTAGAGCGCTGCGTTCGGGTCGCAGAGGTCCCCGGTTCGAATCCGGGCGCCCCGATTTTTTGGTCCTTCCTCGCCGGATCCGGTCAGGCGGCCGCGCTCTGCTTTCGCGGCATGCCGATCCCGTGAACGACGACGCGGTTCCGGCCGCTGCGCTTCGCCGTATAGAGCGCCTCGTCGGCCTCGGCCAGCACATCGGCGGTATTCCAGTGGTCTCTCCGGGCTTCGGCCACGCCGACCGAAACCGTGATCCGTGCGCCCGTCGTGGTCTCGGCTTCCGCGATCCTCTTCCGCACCCGCTCGGCGTAGGCGACCGCGCCCTCTATCGGCGTGCCGGTGAGAACCACGACGAACTCCTCGCCGCCCGTGCGAGTCGGCAGGTCGGACCGGCGGGCCTCGTCCGTGAGCACCCGCGCCACCAGCGTCAGTACATCGTCGCCGGCCGCGTGCGCGTGGGCGTCGTTGTAACCCTTGAAGTCGTCCAGGTCGAACATCACGACGGAGGCCGGGATGCCGCGGCGCACGCCGGCGACGTGCTTGTCGAGCACGAAGTCGAGCACCCCTGCATCGCGCACGCGGATCACCTCCTTCTGCTGAACCGGATCCGGCACGGCGCGAACGCCCGCGCAGGCAGAATAGTGAAGCGGGCTGGTCTTCGCGTCCCTGATCTTGCCCGCGCCGGGCACACCGCCGAAAGTGCGTCCATGCTGAGACTTTCCTGCCGGACCTGGTGGCCGCGATTCGGCCGCACCGCCGCGCTCGCCAGCGTGCTCGTGCTGTGTTGCGCGGCGGCGGGACGCGCGCAGACGGATCGCCGCCCGGCCCGAGACGACGCGTCCCCCTATCTGTCGCTCGATCATTGGGCCTACCCCGCGCTCGACCTGTGGATCGCGCGCGGCGACATCACCGACCTGTCTCCGATGACGCGACCGTACCGAATCGCGGACGTAGCCAGCGCCGTGCGTGCCCTGGGACGCGACCGGCTCTCCGGGGCGGAACCCGAGATCCGTGACCGCCTGCTCGAAGAGCTCGGGGCGCGGGACGGCGGAGACGAGACCCGGCGGGGACGGCGGAGGCGGCGAGCGCGGCGCGAGCGCACCGGTCCTCGCGGGGAGAACAGTCGGGACAGGCGGCGCGACGAAGCCGCGGCCGGCGCTCTCGACCTCGAGCTCGGGTTCGAGGCGGGCGGGCGCTACGTCTCGCAGACGCATCCCGACCCGCTGCAGCCGGCGCTCGACGGCCGTTTCGCCGAGGACCGGTTCCTCGAGCGCATCGAGTTCGCCGCTCGCGGGCGCTCTCCCTTCGCGGCCGGCGCGGTCCGCCTGCGGCGCGACGGAATCTATCGCGACGACCCGCGCTTCCCGGGCGGCCAGGTCACGCCGCCGCGCTATGATCTGTTCACCGACGACCTGTCTGTCCGCGTGGAAGAGGCGTACGTCGAGTTGCAGGTGCCATATTTCCGCCTGTCCCTGGGTCGACTCGACCGGAACTGGGGACCCGCGTCGACCAGCGGTTTTCTCCGATCGGCCAATCCATACAGCCAGGATGAGATCGGCTACCGCGTCGGGACCGAGCGGGTATTCCTCATCGGATCGATCTCCGCACCGGCGGACTTTGGTGGCGACACGGTCCGCCATCTCGCGATGCACCGGATCGAGGTGCGACCGAGCGACCGGCTCGCGATCGCCGTGTCCGAGGCGGCTCTGCACGGTGGCCCGGACGGACGTTTCCGCTTCGCGCTGGCCAACCCGCTCGGGATCTGGCAGATCGCCGTCGACGACCAGGACGTCGCGCACAACAAGCTCGGCCAGCTGGACATCTGGTGGCGCGCCGGTCGCGGGCTGGTGCTGACAGGCAGCCTGCTCGCGGACGCGACGAATCTCGAGGGCTCGTGCTGTCAGCTCGGCGGAACGCTCGGCGCGGAGCTGGCCGGTTTCGCGCCCGGCGTGCGGGTCGGCGCGTCGGTGACGGCGATCCAGAGCCTCGCGTACCGCACGTCGCTGCCCTGGGAGGAGTATTCGGTCGACCGGGTCGGGCTCGGATGGGACAAGAGCGACCTGGTCCTCGTAACGCTCGAGGCGGACTGGCTGGCGACCGCATCCCTGCGCCTCAGTCCACGGATCGACGTGCAAAGGCTCGGGGAGGGCGACTTCCGCCAGCCCCGCCCCCCGGCCTCCGAGCTTCCCGACCAGCCGCGCATCCTGTCGGGCATGGTCGAGACGACGATCCGACCGTCGCTCGGCGGAAGCTGGAGGCGTCCCGGCGCCTTTGCGGTGCAGGCAGAGTGGGATCTCGGGGTCTCCCTGATCTCCGACTACGCTCACGTCGAAGGCGTCGACCGTACGGCCTTCACGGGCAGCGTCGGAATTCGCCTGTTCGCACCGCGATGGGGCGTTCGGGTGCGTTGAATTCGTCTTGCGCCGGATCAGCATGGTGATACCTTGGCCCCGGCTCGGATGCGTGCGGCCAGCGGGAAGCCGCCCAACGAGTTAGTAACCTGCTCGGTGCCATTCGTCAGTCTGCGGTTTCTACTAGAGCACGCTATCGATGATTCCATCCAGGCAGTTCGTCGCAATCGCGCTGATCGTCGCCGGCACGGCGTTATTAGCCATGGCGGCGGGCGGCATCGTCGGCGCCCGGGACGAGGGCACGGCCACCGCGGCCGGCGGCGTGTCTTCGCAGCAGACCACCGACCAGCAGGCACCGGCGCAGGAAGCCCCCGAGGGCGAAGAGGCGGCGGCCCCGATGCGCCCGCTGTTTCCGCTGGAAGAACGCAACCCGACGGGCCAGACCGCCCGGCAGGCGATCGACGCGCACGTGAACGCATCGGATGGGCCGGAGCAGCCGATTCCGTTCAACCACCGGTTTCACACCCAGGAAATCGGCATGCAGTGCGCGTACTGCCACGGCGGGACCGAAGCTTCCCCGATCGCGACGATCCCTTCGCTCGAGCTGTGCATGGGCTGCCACCGCATCGTCGGCGCGGAACTCGAGCCGATCCAGGAGCTGCGCGGCTACTGGGATCGCGGTGAACCGGTCGTGTGGGAACGGGTGCACAAGTTGCCCGACTTCGTCCAGTTCCCCCACGAGGCGCACATCCGCAACGAGATCGCGTGCAGCGACTGCCATGGCGCCGTCGAGGAAATGGACCGGGTGAGCCAGGTCTCGTCGCTCGATATGGGCTGGTGCCTCGAATGCCACATGGGCGAGGGCGAAGAAACGGACTACGCCACCGACCGCCTGCTCTCGGCACAGTTTCCCCCGCCGGCGATGCCGGAAGGTCGGCAGCCGGTCGGGCTCTACCCACGCGGGATTTCCGAGAACTACGGCGCGACGCGCGGTCCCATCGACTGCATCGCCTGCCACTACTGATCCTCGGCTTCGGAACGGCATGAACAACGGCGATACGAAACATAGCGGACCGGAAACCTCGCGACGCGACTTCCTGAAGGTTCTCGGCGTGGCCGGGGCCGGAGTGGCGACGGTGAGCTGCGGCCCCCCGGACGTCGGCGACAAGCTGATCCCCTATCTCGTCCCGCCTGAGGATATCGTCCCCGGGACGAATGTCCCGTACGCGACGGTGCTCGCCGGCGCCGGACCCGAACCCCTGGGCGTCCACGCATGGGTGCGCGACGGCCGGGTGATCAAGCTCGAAGGCAGTCCGGACTATCCCAACCGGGGCGCCCTGTCGGCGCTTGCGCACTCCTCCCTGCAGGACCTGTACGATCCGGATCGGGTGCCGGGTCCGCGCGAGCTGGTCGGTGGCGACTGGGCCGAGGCGGACTGGGACGCGTCGCTGCAGGCGGCCGCGACGGCCGTGGGCGCCGGCCGCACGCTGCTGATGACACCGCCGGTCACGGGCACCGCGTCGCAGTTCTACGCGGAGTGGGCCGAGACGATGGGCGCCGAATGGGTGGCCTGGGAGCCGCTCGGGCACGTCACGATGCGCGCCGCCAACGAAATCGCTTTCGGACGCGCCGAGATCCCGCTCTACGATCTCGCCGCCGCCGACCACGTGGTTTCCTTCGGCGCCGACTTCATGGGCACCTGGCTGGCGCCCGTCGAACTCGCGGGCGAGTTCGCGCGGGCCCGTGCCGTGGACGACGGCGAGAAGCCCGCCCGGCTCACTTTCGTCGGGCCTCGCCTCTCGCACACCGGCCAGAACGCGGATGAGTGGATCGCGGCGCGGCCGGGGACGGAAGCTGCCGTGGCGCTCGCCGTGGCCCGCGAGGTCGCGCGGCGCCGGGGCGGCGGGCCTGCCGCGCGCGCCCGGGCCGCATTGGAGCCCTTCTCCGCCGACGCGGTCGGTGCGGCGGCCGGGGTCGACCCCGCGAAGATCGTCGCGCTGGCGGAGCAGTTCGCTTCGGCGAGCACACCCGTCGCGCTTCCGCCGGACAGCTCCGGCGAGGGCGTCTACGCGACGGAGGCGCACCTGGCCGTCGCCCTGCTCAACTATGTCAGCGGAGCGATCGGGCGCACGGTGCGCTTTCAGGGCGGTCCGGTCCGCGGCGAGGCGGCCTCCTACGCCGACCTTCGCGCCCTGGCCGGCCGATTGCGCGAAGGCGAGTTCCGCACGGTCCTGACCGTTGGAGTCAACCCGGCCTACAGTCTCCCCGCGGCGTCCGGCTTCGGCGCGGCGCTGGCCGACGTGGCCAACCACATCTCGCTCTCCTCGCACCTGGACGAGACCGCCTCCACGGCGAAAAGGATTCTCCCGTCCAGCCACGAACTCGAATCGTGGGGTGATGTCGAGCTTCGGAATGGAGCCGTCGGCCTGCAGCAGCCCGTCATGCGGCCCGTGTTCGACACCCGGCAGCGCGAAGACATCCTGCTCGGAATCGCCGCGGCGGCCGGGCGGGACATGGGCGCGGAGAACTATCTCGCCTACCTGCAGGCCGCGTGGCGATCCGCTCCGGGCATCGGGGGCGAGAACTTCGAGAGCACGTGGCACGACGCACTGAGCGGCGGCGCGCCGCTGCAGCGGCCGACGGACGTACTCGACCCCGCGCCGCCGCTCAGCGCCGCGGGAGGCAACTACACCTTCACGATGCCGGAAGTCGGCCAGGGCATGTCTCTAGTGCTCTACCCGACGATTCAGTTCTACGACGGCCGCGGAGCGAACCGCAGCTGGATGCAGGAACTCCCCGACGCGGTGACCAAGGCCGTGTGGTCCACCTGGGTCGAGCTCCACCCGGAGACGGCCGGCCCTCTCGGGGTCGAGACCGGCGATCTCGTCGAGGTCGCCACGTCGGCCGGATCCGTTCGCGCTCCCGCATTCGTGTACCGCGGCATCCGGCCCGACACGGTGGCGATTCCGCTGGGCCAGGGGCACACCGAGTACGGCCGCATCGCCGCCGGGGTCGGCGTGAACCCGGTGCACCTGCTCGACGGCACCGCCGATCCGCGCAGCGGCTCGCTCGCCTACAGCGGCGCCCGGGCCGAGATCACCGCGATCGGTGGCGGTCGACTGGCCATCATGCAGGGCAACGACACGGATCTCGACCGGGAGATCGCCGAGCTGATCAGCGTCGAAGCAGCCCTCTCGGCGGTCCAGGCCCACGAGGTCGACCTGACGGAACTGGTGGAGGCGGCATGGGACTCCGATCCCAAGAGCCCGTACCGCTGGGGCATGTCGATCGACCTGAACGCATGCAACGGCTGCGGCGCGTGCGTGACGGCCTGCTACTCCGAGAACAACGTTCCGACGGTCGGAGAAGATCTGTGCGCGCAGGGCCGCGAGATGTCATGGATGCAGATCATGCGGTACTACGAGGAGACGGAGGACGGCGGCTTCCAGACCGTCCACGTCCCGGTGCTGTGCCAGCAGTGCGGCGACGCTCCGTGCGAGCCCGTGTGCCCGGTCTACGCCACGTACCACACGCCCGAAGGACTCAACGCCCAGGTCTACAACCGCTGCGTCGGGACACGCTACTGCGCCAACAACTGCCCGTACAAGGTACGTCGCTTCAACTGGTTCACCTACGAGCATCCGTATCCGCTGAACCTGCAGCTCAACCCCGATGTCACGGTCCGCTCGAAGGGCGTCATGGAGAAGTGCACGTTCTGCGTCCAGCGGATCAATCGCGCCAAGCTCGACGCGAAGGCGGCAGGCCGCCCGGTCGAGGACGGCGAGATCGTGACGGCCTGCATGCAGTCGTGCCCGACGCAGGCGATCAAGTTCGGCAACCTGAAGGACCCGCGGAGCGAGGTATCGCGCATGGCCAAGGGCCCCCGCGGCTACGGCATGCTCGGCGAGCTCAACACGAGGCCCGCGATCACCTATCTGAAGGCCGTGACCTGGGCCGACGTGGCGGAGGCGGGACACCACGGCGCCGCCGCCGGGCACGAGGAGCCCGAGAGCCCCGCACGCGATGAGAACGACGGCGGGGCGGTCGAGGGCCACACGCCCGAGGCGCCCGCCGATACGGCGGGACACTGAGAGAATCCATGGCCACTGCTGAATACGACATCGCGCCCGGGCCCCCGCCGACGCTGGCGGACGCGAATCACGACATCGCGCGCCCGATCGAGGCCCCCGCCTGGCGTTTCTGGTTCCTGCTCGGGATCTGCGGCATCGGGATTCTCGCGGCGGGCGTCGCCTGGGCCATCCAGATCCGGGACGGCATCGGCGTAGCGGGAATCAACAACCCCGTGAGCTGGGGCGTCTACATCGTGACGTTCGTCTTCTGGGTGGGTATCGCCCACAGCGGAACCCTCATCTCGGCCGTGCTCTACCTGGTGCGATCCGGCTGGCGAACGACGATCAACCGCGCCGCCGAGGCGATGACCATCTTCGCGGTGATGACGGCGGGCCTGTTCCCGCTGATCCACCTCGGGCGCGTCTGGTACTTCTACTACTTGATCCCCTACCCGTCGGGACGCCTGCTCTGGCCCAACTTTCGGTCGCCGCTCGTGTGGGACATGTTCGCGATCGGCACCTACTTCACGATCAGCCTCGTGTTCTGGTACCTGGGCCTGATCCCTGACCTCGCAGGCCTGCGCGACAAGTTCAGCGGGCTCCGCGGTAAGATCTACGGCGCGCTGTCGCTCGGCTGGCAGGGCTCGGTGCGCGATTGGGCGCACTATCGCCGCCTGTACCTGTACCTGGCGGGGATCGCGACGCCCCTGGTCCTTTCGGTGCACAGCGTCGTGTCGTGGGACTTCGCGATGGGCATCGTGCCGGGCTGGCACTCGACCATTTTCGCCCCCTACTTCGTCGCGGGCGCGATCTTCAGCGGCATCGCGATGGTGATCACCCTGCTCATCCCGCTCCGCTGGGCATTCGGGCTCGAGCGGTACATCACGAAGTACAACTTCGATAACATGGCGAAGCTTCTCCTGTTCACCTCTCTGATCGTGGGCTACGCCTACGCGATGGAGTACTTCATCGCCTGGTGGTCGGCCGACGCGATCGAGATCGAGAGCTTCCGGTGGCGAGCCTTCGGCTACTACCAGTTCCCGTTCTGGATCATGGTGTTCTGTAACGTCGTCGTCCCGATGAGCCTGTGGTTCAAGAAGGTACGGCTCAGCCTGTCGGCCCTGTTCGTCATCTCGATCTTCGTGAACATCGGAATGTGGTACGAGCGGTTCGTGATCATCGTCACGTCGCTCGCCCACGAATACGAGCCGGGCGGCTGGGGGATCTACACCCCGTCATGGGTGGAGATCACCATCCTGATCGGCAGCTTCGCCTGGTTCTTCTTCTGGTTCCTCCTGTTCACGAAGACGCTGCCGACGATCAGCATCGCCGAAGTCAAGGAACACCTCGCCCACCAGCAGGAGCACGGGCATTGAGCGGCATACTCGCGGAATACGACAGCGTCGGCGCCGCCATCGCGGCGATCCGCCGGCTGCGGGAAGCGGGGCACGACGATCTCGACGTGTTCTCGCCGATCCCCTACCCCGAGCTCGAGGAGGCGATGGGCATCGTCTCGAGCCCGATCCGGCGCTGGGCGCTGATCGGCGGCATCACCGGGTTCGCGACGGCGCTCGCGCTGACGGCGCTGACGGCGCTCGCCTACCCCCTCGTCACGCAAGGAAAGCCCATCGTTTCGCTGCCGGCCTACTTCATCATCATGTTCGAGATGACGATTCTGTTCACCGGTCTCTTCGGGTTCGCCGGGCTGCTGTTCCACACACACCGCAGCCGCAAGCGACTGTCGCCGGCCTACCGGGCCGCCTTCTCGAACGACCGCTACGGAGTGTTCGTGCCGGGGTCCTCGGATGCGGTCGAGAACATCATGAAAGACACGGGCGCCGTGGCGATCGACCGGGAGGTGGGTTGATGCGCCGGCGCGGGGCCCTGCTCAGCAAGGGCGTGCTCAGGGCCCGGGGCATGCGGCTCACCGCCGGAATCGTTCTGCTGGCAGGCCTGACCGGCTGCGACGACCAGGTGAAATACGTACCGTGGTTCGAGACGATGTACCGGCAGTCCTCGGTCGAGACGTACGAAGAACCCGGACGCCTGCCCCCGGAGGGCGCCGTGCCGCTCGGTTCGGCGCGCTCGACACCGCTCGACCAGAGTGACGCGCTGCAAAATCCGCTGACCGCCGTGCCGCAGGATCC
>JBPCJZ010000195.1:0-18367 GCA_051004775.1 Gemmatimonadota bacterium | reverse complement strand
GTGCTCTTCGCGGACCCCGGTGTCGATAGTGCGGTGGTCGTCCTCTGGGGCGAGTTGGGCCGGCTAAACGTCGAGCCCGAGGCGATCGTGGCGGGCGCGGCCGCCGGTCTCCCGGCGCTGGTCGGCGAGGCTCGCCGCGCGGGCTTCGCCGGCTGGAGCTTCCTCGAAGCCGTTCCGGGAAGCGTCGGCGGCGGCTTACGAATGAACGCCGGCTCGGTCGAGACCGGACTCTGGGACCGCGTCCGGACGGCGGAGACGATGACCCGCGACGGAGAGATCCGGCGGCGAACCGCGGCCGAGGCGCGGCCGAGCTACCGGCGCGTCGAGGTGCCCGCCGGCGAGGTGTTCCTCGGGGCGGAGTTCGAGGTGCGGCCCGGCGACCGGACGTCGATCGACGCGGAGCACTTCGCCCGCCGGCGGACGAAGGTGGAGACGCAGGTCTACGATCTTCCGAGCTGCGGCTCGACCTGGACGAATCCTCCGGGGGCGAACGTGAGCTTCAGCGCCTGGCAGCTCGTCGAGCGCGTCGGCATGCGCGGCGCCCGCCGGGGCGGCGCTCAGATCACCGAGCGCCACGCGAACTTCATCGCGAACCTCGGCGACGCGAGCGCCGCCGACGTGTGGTGGCTGATGGCCGAAACGCGCCGGCGCGTGCTCGAGGAGACCGGCGTCGCGCTCGTGCCCGAGATCAAGCTGTGGGGTTTCAGCGCCGAGGAACGGGCCGCCGTCGGCTACCCGGAGGTGGACGCAAGCTCGCACGAGGCCGCGACCGCGGACGCGGACCCGGACGCAAGCTCGGACCCGGGCTCGGACGCAAGCGCGGACGCGGACCCGGACGCAGACCCGGAGGCGTGCTCGTGACCCGCGCGACGAGACGACGGATCGCGGTCATCGGATCGGCCGCGGCGCTCGGCGTGCTCAGCCCGCTGTGGGGGCCGCTCGTCCTCCGCAACATCCCGATCTTCGGCGTCGAAGAGGTCTACGTCCACGACGTACGCTACCTCGGCGAAGCCGACGTACGAGAGCTCGCCGGGCTCGACGCTTCGAACTCGGTGTGGGACGACATGGCGCCCGTCGAAGCGCGGTTGATCGAACATCCCGTGATCCTCGACGCGCGGATCCGCCGGGGTGGACTTCACCGTCTCGACATCACGATCCGCGAGGTCCAGGCCCTGGCCTTCGTCGCCACACCGGCGCTCGTTCCCGTCGACGCCGGCGGTCGCGCCATCCCGCTGGACCCGTCGGAACACGCGCTCGACCTGCCGATCCTCGTCGGCGGGGAACTGGTGGGCGGCCGTGTCGAGCCGGAGCCCGCCCGGCGCGCGCTCGTCGTGCTCGACCGGCTCAACGCGCTCGACTCCGCCTTCACCCGGCAGATCTCCGAGATGCGGCCGCTCGGGGCCGAGTCGGTCGAGTTCCGCCTCCTGCCCGGCAGCCCGCTCGAGCGCGTGATTCTTCCGTTCAGCGAAATCGACGTGGCCTTCCAGCGCGTCGGCGTCGCCGTAACCCTCGCCGAGGCGCGCGGTCCGGTCCGCGACGCCGACGCCCGATTCGAGAACGAAGTGGTGATACGCATGGGGAAACACAGATGATCGGTCTTCCGCGCTACGTGGCCGGCCTCGATGTCGGCTCCACGAAGACCTGCGCCGTGATCATCGATCCGGGGAGCATGCTGGGCGAGTCCGAGCCGCCCGAGGTGATCGGGGTCGGACACGCCGCCAGCGCCGGCCTGCGCAATCGGACGGTCGCCAACATCGAGGCCGCGACCGAGTCGATCCGGACCGCCCTTCGCGAGGCCGAGGACATGGCCGGCGTCGAGGTGCAATCGGTGTTCGCCGGCGTCGCCGGCGACCACGTGTCGATCGACCGCTCCGTCGGGGTCGTCGCGATCTCCGGCCGCGAGATCATGCCGCGCGACATCGAAGACGTCCACGAGGTCGCCCAGGCTGTCGTGCTGCCGCCCGACCGGGAGGTCCTGCACGCGATCCCGCAGGACTACATGGTCGACGGCCGCCGGGGCATCCAGGACCCGACCGGCATGGCGGCGACGCGGCTCGAGTCGGAGATCTGCGTGATCTCAGCCCACCGGGCCGCCTGCCAGAACCTGCGCAAGGCGATCGACCGGGCGGGATATCGGGTCGAGGAGCTCGTGCTCACGCCACTGGCGAGCAGCCTGGCGGTCCTGCCGGACGACGGGCGCATTGCGGGCACGGCGCTCATCGAGATCGGCGGCGCGTCGACCGAGCTGCTCGTGTTCAAGGACGAACGCCTGCGTCTCGCGAAGTCCCTGCCATGGGGAGCCGCCACCGTCTCCAACGACATCGTGAAGGGGCTCGGCGTCCCGCTGGCCGAGGCGGAGACGCTGAAGGCGCTGTACGGCAGCGCCCAGACGCGTCGCGTCGATCCGGCCGAGAAATTCGAGATCTCCGGTCCGACGCCAGGCGGCCGGCGTGAGGTCTCGCGCGAGCTTCTCGCCCACATCATCGAGCAGCGCCTCGACGAGATTCTCGGGCTCGTGTTCGAGGAGCTCGAGGCGCAGCACCTGATCGGCGAGTTGCCCGGTGGCGTCGTACTCACGGGTGGCGGGGTCGAGCTCGACGGGGTCATCGAACTCGCGCAGGACGTGTTCAACATGCCGGTCGCCAAGGGCCTGCCCGGCGCGGGGCTCGGCGGGGTCGTCGAGGCCATCCGCCGGCCCGAGTGCGCGGCGGCCGTCGGACTGGCGCTCTACGGAAGGCATCGACGGCTCGACCACGGGGGGAGCGCCGTCGTGCGCACGCTGTCCCGGGTCGGCGGATGGATCCGGGAATTCTTTTGAAGCTTACTTACGAAGCAGGCAGTGACCATCCACCACGGGAGGGACAGATGGTATTCGAGTTCGACGAAGGTGTAAGCAGCAACGCGAAGATGAAGGTAGTCGGAGTCGGCGGCGCGGGCGGCAATGCCGTGAACCGCATGATCAAGGAGAACCTCGAGGGGGTCGAGTTCGTCGCGGTCAACACCGACGCGCAGACCCTCAAGGAATGCGGCGCCCACGTGAAGATCCAGATCGGCCGCAAGCTGACCCGGGGACTCGGGGCGGGTGCGCGCCCGGAAGTCGGCCGCCAGGCGATGGCCGAGAACGAGGAAGAGGTCCGAAGGGCCCTCGAAGGGGCAGATCTCGTGTTCGTGACGGCCGGCATGGGCGGCGGCACGGGGACTGGCGCAGCGCCGCGAGTCGGGCAGATCGCAAGTGAGATGGGCGCGCTCGTGATCGCGATCGTCTCGCGCCCGTTCCAGTTCGAGGGCCGCAAGCGGATGCGGCACGCCGACCTGGGCCTGCGGGACCTGCGCCGCTCGGTGGACACGATGATTGTCGTCCCCAACGAGAAGCTGCTGTCGGTGGTCGGGAAGGGAACGACCTTCCGCGACGCTCTGAAGAAGGCGGACGAGGTGCTTCTGCACGCCACGCAGGGAATTTCCGACCTGATCAGCGTCACCGGCGACGTGAACGTCGACTTCGCCGACGTGCGCACCGTCATGTCCAACCGCGGGGCCGCCCTCATGGGTACCGGCGAGGCGACCGGCGACGAGCGCGCGATCGAGGCGGCCCAGCAGGCCATTTGCTCGCCGTTGCTCGACAGCGTATCGATACACGGTGCGACGGGAGTCCTGGTCAATATCTCGGGTGGCTCCGACCTTGCAATCGACGAGGTCACGACGATCAACTCGATCGTCCAGGAGGCGGTGGGGGACGAGGCCGAGATGATCTTCGGCGCGGTGCACGATCCGGAACTCGACGGGCGCATCCGCGTAACGGTCATCGCGACCGGATTCGGCGCGGAGATCGAGGAAGAAGAGCCCGTCCCGACGCTCAAGGTCGTTTCGGCGACCACGGCGCAGAAGGCGGTCCGCAAGGATGCGGGCCCGCGCCTCGTGCCGACCGCCGCCGGCGCGACGGCAGGTGTAGCGGCTGGTGGGGTCACGCGCGAAGCGGCGCCGGCCCGCGAGGGAAACGGCTTCGGCCTCGAGACGCGCGCGACGGTTCGCACGCCGCTCGAAGACCTGGAGATCCCGACCTTCATCCGGCGCCAGATGGACTGAGGGCTCGGACCGACTGACGGACGAGGCCAGACACGACCGAGGAGACGCCAGAGTTGAGTGATTTCGGAACCGGACGATCCGTAGCGCTCGGAAAAATGCTGGTGGCGGCGTTGGGTGCTCTGGGCCTCTTCTGGCTGTTCGCGTCGAGTCCGAGCGCGGCATCGGATCCGCCTCCCGTGAAACGGGTGATGGTTCCGGCGCCGCCGACTCCGGTCACGGCTTTCGATACGCTCCAGCGCGGCGAGACGCTCGCGGAACTACTGTCGAACCACGGCCTCGATGCACCGGCCATCCACGCGTTCACGCAGGTCGTGCGCGAGGTGAAGAGCCCCCGGACGTTGCGGCCCGGCGTCGTGGCGAAGTTCAGCGGCCCCCCCGGGCGCCCGCCGGAAATCGTCCTGCTGCGCGTCAACCCGGACTCCCTCGTCCAGATGTCGCTGGCCGACTCGGCCTGGTCCGCCTCCGTGCGGGTCGTCCCGGTGACGACCGACACCATCCGGATCGCCGGCCTGCTCGACTCGAGCCTGTGGTACGCCAACCTGTCCGGTGACGTGGACCGGATGGCTGAGAACGAGTGGAAGGACTACGTCTACGATCTCGCCGACGTGTTCATGTGGAAGATCGACTTCACCCGTGATATCCGGCCGGGCGACGCCTTCCGCGTCGCGGTCGAGCGCGAAAGACGCCCGGACGGATCGATCCGGTCGCGTAAGTTCCTGGCGATCGAGTTCTCCAATCGGGGGAAGAACCTCCAGGCGATCCCGTTCGCCCGTCCCGATGGCGTCGGACACCGGGAGTACTTCGCTTTCGACGGCGCCGCGATGCGCGGCTCGTTCCTCCGCTACCCGGTCAACTTCCGTATCACCAGCAGCTTCAACCGCCGCCGCTATCATCCGGTTCTCAAGCGCCGCCGCGCGCATCTTGGGACGGACTACGGGGCGCCGCGGGGCACGCCGGTCTCGGTGACGGCGAGCGGAACGGTCACCCGCGCCGGCACGTGGGGCGGGTACGGGAAAATGGTGGAGGTCCGCCACGCGAAGGGTATCTCGACCCGGTACGCGCACCTCAGCCGGATCAACGTCCGGCAGGGCCAGGTAGTCGCCCAGGGCGAGACGATCGGCCGGGTCGGATCGACGGGCCTCTCGACGGCGGCCCACCTGCACTACGAGTTCCTGCAGAACGGAGCTCAGCGGAACCCCGCGGCGGTGGAGCTTCCATCGGCCCCTGCGCTGGAGGACGAGTACATGGCCGACTTCAGCGTTACCAGGGACCAGGCACTCGCGCTGCTCAACGGAGTCGCCCTCCCGGTCGTGCGGGTCGAGACCAGGGTCGAATCCGTCGTAGCCGACTGAGCCGCCGCCCGACTTGAGCCCGGCTGCGCTGATCGCGGTCCTCGCCGCGGCGGTCCTTGCCGCCGCCCTGAGCTGGTGGTCCTACGCCCGCCTCGAAGAACCCGTGCCCGGGCGCCGCGGCCCGGCCCTGCTCCGCGGCCTCGCCCTCTTTCTCATCTTCGCCGGCTGGTGGCTGCCCGCCCTGTGGGCCGGTCGAGACGGGGACTCCCGGACGGTTGCGGTCCTCGTCGACGCGTCGCTCAGCATGTCGCTGCCGGTGCGTGCCGGCGGGGCCGCGCGCGCGGACTCCGCCGCGGCCGTCGCGGCCGCTACCGACGCAGACCTGCGCTTCCTGTTCGGCGATTCGGCGCGTGCGGGCACGGCGCCGGGCGCGGACGCGGATGGCGTGGGCGTCGGGACCCCCTTCGACGGCGCGAGCCGCCTCGTCCCGGCGCTCGAGGCCGCCCGGGCCGCCGGGGCGGACAGCGTCGTGCTGGTCACCGACGGCGAACTCGACGACCGCGAGGCCGCGCGGGCCGCGGCGCGCCGGCTCGGGCTCGCCGTACGCGAGGAGCGCGTGTCGGGCGGCCAGCCGCGCCTGACGATCCGGGGCATCGACGGCCCGGCGAGCGTCGAGACGGGCGACACCGTACGGCTGGTGATCGAAGTCGGCGCTCTCGGCGAGGAGCCGGTCGCCGACTCGGCGTCGTTGTCGGTGACCTCGCCCGACGGCGCGCGCAGCATCCTCACCTTCGCCGCCCCCTCGCCGGGCCGCACCATGCGGGTCGCCGCGTCGGTCGTGGCGGCGCCGGGCGACGATGGCCCCTGGCGCGCGTACGACGTGCGGCTCGAACCCGACGCGGACCCCATCGGGCCGGGCGCCCGCCACCGCACGTGGGTCGAGACCGTACCCACGGCGGCGGGCACCGTCATCGTCGGCGCGGACGCGGACTGGGAGCCCCACTACCTGCTGCCCGTGCTCGCCCGATCGACCGCCGGAGGGGCCCGGGCCTGGCTTCGGGTCGGCAACGACCGCTGGATCCGCTCCGGCACCGAGCGCATGCTGACCGGCGACGACGCCCGCGTGCGGCGCGACGCGCTGAACGCGGAGCTCCTGGTGATCCAGGGCGCTCCCGGCGGATTGCCCGGCTGGCTGGCGCAGGTCGCGGCGCGGCATCCGCGTGTCCTGTTCCTGGCGCGCGACGCCGGCGAGATTCCCGGCTCGTCGATGCGGGTTGGCGCGGCGCTGCCTGGCGAGTGGTACGCCGGGGGCACGCCGCCCTCCAGCCCGATCGCCGGCTACCTCGAGGCGACGGACTATCCCGGCCTGCCCCCCGTATCCCGGTTGTTTACCCTGGAAGGACAGGACTGGGCGCCGCTCGAACTGCGCCGGAACCGGTCGGGCGCGGGCCGGCCGCCCATCGGCGCGGAACGTTCCGGCGGCCGCCGCCGGGTGGTCGTTGCGGCCGAGGGGATGTGGCGCTGGGCGTCGCGCTCCGGTGCGGCCCGACAGGCGTACCGTTCGGTGTTCGCCGGGCTCGCCGGCTGGCTGCTCGAGGCGCCCGCTCGGAATCCCGTCGTGCTGGAGAGTGTGCGTCTCGTCGCGGGCGACACCGTCAGATGGCGGGTCGCCCCCGACGTGTCGAACCTGCGGATCACGGTCCGCGACTCGGCCGGCGAGGCGGTCTGGGTGGACACGATCGCCGCGCCGGACACCCTGGTCGCCGGTCTGGCCGTCGCCGGGGGCTCCCACCGGTTCGAGGCGGAGGGCGCCGCGGGCGGCGAACCGTTCCGCGGCGGACGCCCGTTCGAGGTGGAGGGAGCCGAGCGGGAACTCGTCGGGCGCTTGGTCGGCGAGCCCCTGCAGGGGGCGCAGACCGGAGGGGCCGCCCTCGCCGCCGGTTCCGACCGTCCGATATGGCCCTTCGTGCTCGCGGCCCTAATGTTGTGTGGGGAGTGGCTCTGGCGGCGGCGCATCGGACTGCGCTGAGCGCGCCACGCCGGATGGCGCCGATGGCGCCGACCGCAGTCGCGATGGCGCCGTCGGCGGTCCCGAGTGCGGACCGCGAACCGCATACCAGCGAACCGCACACAAGCGAACCGCACACAAGCGAAGCGAGGCGAGCATGACCGACCGATTCCGTCCGGCGTCGGATGGACGGAAGAAGTCACTGTGGCAGAAGATCGTCGACATCTCCCTCACCGACGTAACGGTGCTCGTCAAGGGGATCGACGAAGACACGATCGAGAATCTCGAGCGTGTTCTGCTGGAGGCGGACTTCGGCATCGACGCGACCGTCGAGCTCGTCGACGAGATGGAGCGCGCCGCCCGCCGCGGCTCGGTGAAGACGGAGCGCGACCTCCGCGAACTCCTCGGCAATTCCATCCGGAGGATGCTCGCGCCGGCGGAGACGTCGGCGGATGCCGCACGATCGGCCACGAACGCGGCGCCCTGGGTGACCCTGCTCGTGGGCGTCAACGGGACGGGGAAGACGACGACCGCCGCCCGCCTCGCGCGCCGCGCGCTCGACTCGGGTGACAAAGTGTTGCTGGCCGCGTGCGATACCTTCCGCAGTGGCGCCCAAGAGCAGCTCAAGCTGTGGGCCGACCGGCTCGGCACCGACTTCGTCGGCGGCCGGCCCAAGGCGGATCCCGCCGCCGTCGCGTTCGACGCGGCCGAGGCCGCCGTGTCCCGCCGGGTCGACCGGCTGATCGTCGACACCGCCGGACGGCTCCAGACACAGCAGGGACTCATGGAAGAGCTCCGGAAGATCGACCGCGTGCTGGGCCGCGTGATCAACGGCGCGCCGCACGAGCGGCTGCTCGTCGTCGATGCCACGTCCGGCCAGAACGTCGTCAACCAGGCCAAGGTGTTCGGCGAAGCGCTCGACCTCGACGGTCTCGTCCTGTCGAAGTTCGACAGCTCCGGCCGCGGCGGCGCCGCGGTCGCCGTGGCGCGCGCTTTCGACCTCCCGGTGCGCTACCTGGGAATGGGCGAGGGCGAAGGCGACCTCGAGCCGTTCGACGCCGACCGCTACGTGGAGAAGCTGCTGGAATCTGAGTGACCCGCGCCATGACCGAGCGTTCCCGCCTCCAGCAGTCCATCCAGTACCTGAAAGGCGTCGGCCCGCGCCGCGCCGAGCGCTTCGCGAAGCTCGGGGTGGAGACGGTGCGCGACCTGCTGTATCACATCCCGCACCGGTACGAAGACGCGACCACCGTGCGCGCGGCCGCGAGCCTCCAGCCCGGCGAGGACGCCACGGTGATCGGCCGCGTCGTCGCCAAGGGCGTGCTCCCGACGCGCCGGAAGCTACGGATCTTCCACGCCGTGCTACGCGACCGCTCCGGCGTCATCGAGTGCGCCTGGCCCGGCCAGCCCTGGCTCGACCGGCAGATCCGCAAAGGAGATCTGCTGCTCGTCATGGGTCCGGTCGGCTTCTACCACGGCCCCCAGCTTCGGCCGCGCGAGTTCACGATCCTCGCGCGCCTGGACGACGCGCCGGGCGGGGACGACGGCGGCGGCAAGAGCAGCGGCGGCAGCGGCGCGCCGGCGGGCGGCGACGGCAGCGGGGCGACGGCAAGCGGGGACGACGGGCTCGTGTTTCCCATCTACCGCGCTACCGAGGGGCTCGGGCACCGGCAGATCCGCACGATCGTCGAGGAGAACCTCCCCGAGCTTCTGGCGGACGTCGCGCGGGCCGAGCTGTTCCCGCCCGCCTGGCGGAAGGAGCTGAGCCTGCCCGCGCTTGACGACGCGATCCGGGCGCTCCACCGGCCCGCGACGCTCAGCGAGGTCGGACCTGCACGGCGCCGGCTCGCGTACGAGGAGCTGTTCTTCCTGCAGCTCCTGCACGCGCGAGCCCGCCGCGCGATCCGCGCGGACGCGGGACTGGCGATGACCGCGCCGCCGACGCTCTCGACCGCGATGCTGAACGCGCTTCCGTTCGAGCTGACGGCGGCCCAGCGGCGCGTCTGGCAGGAGATCTCGACGGACCAGGCGGCCGGGGAGCGCATGTACCGGTTGCTCCACGGCGACGTCGGGAGCGGCAAGACGGTCGTCGCGGCCGCGGCGATGCTCAAGGCGGTCGAGAACGGCGCGCAGGCGGTCCTGATGGCCCCGACCGAGCTGCTCGCGGAGCAGCACGCCGCGACGCTCGCGCGCTGGTTCGAGCCGCTCGGGGTCGAGGTCGTGCGCCTGAGCGGATCGCTGCCGGCCGCCGCCCGCGCGGCCGCGCTCGATGCGCTCTCGAGCGGCGAGGCGCGCGCCGTGGTCGGCACCCAGGCCCTGATCCAGGAGGGTGTCGAGCTGGCGCGCCCCGGTCTCGTCGTGATCGACGAGCAGCACCGCTTCGGCGTCGACCAGCGCCGGGCGCTCACGGAGGCCGGGACGGCGGACGTACTCGTGATGTCCGCGACGCCGATCCCGCGTTCGCTCGCGCTCGCCCTGTACGGCGACCTCGACGTCAGCACCATCGACGAGATGCCGCCGGGCCGGCAGCCGGTCGTGACGGGCGTTCGCTCCTACGAGGCGCGGCCGGCGGCGCTCGACTGGCTGGAGGAGCGTCTCGCCGAGGGACGCCAGGCCTACGTCGTATATCCGCTGATCGAGGAGTCCGAGGTCGTGGACGCCGGCGCCGCGACCGCCGGCCATACCGAGCTCACGCGCCGCCTGACCGGACGCCGCGTCGGGCTGCTGCACGGAAAGATGGCCGCGGCCGACAAGGACCAGGTGATGCGCGAGTTCCTGGCGGGCGAGATAGACGTCCTGGTCGCGACGACCGTGATCGAGGTCGGGATCGACGTGCCGAACGCGACGCTCATGTACATCGAGCACGCCGAACGCTTCGGTCTCGCACAGCTCCACCAGTTGCGCGGCAGGGTAGGGCGGGGGGCGGAAAAGAGCTGGTGCGTCGCGTTCCACATTGGCGCCGAGCCCCCCGAGCGCCTGCGCGCGTTCGCCACGACGACCGACGGCTTCCGGATCGCGACCGAAGACCTGCGGCTCCGGGGCCAGGGCGACCTGTTCGGGGCGGAACAGCACGGTGTGCCCGGCCTGCGATTCGCGGAGCTCGCGATCGACGGCGACCTGCTGGAGCACGCCCGGCGTCGGGCGCGAGGCCTCGTGGCCGAGGATCCCGACCTCGCGCGCCGTCCCAATCGCGGCTTCGCGCGCGCGATCGCGGAGCACTACGCGGAGCGCGAGCGACGGTTCGGGATCGGTTGACGCTGCGTTGGTAGCGTGGTGACGGCGCGTTGTGGGTGCGTTGTGGGTGCGTTGTGGGCGCGTTGCCGGTGAGTTGTCAGTGCGTTGACGCCCGCGCGGCGGGCGGCGTAGCTTCGCCGGCAGGCGGCGATGCTTTGCGGCCGGTGGCGAAGGGTCGCGAGGCCCGCGGTGCCAATTCGAGCCCTATGAGGTTTGTGGGAAAGTGGGAAATTGGGAAATTCCTCCTATGGTCAAGATCGAGCCCCAACAACGCCTCTGACGAACGCCGCCGCCGCGGAAATCGCAAGAATCGCCAGCATCGCCAGCACCTGACACATCGCAACGCGACGAGACTCACACCGGAACTCCGATGACCACGCCACAGACGCAACTCCAGATATCCGACCTGCCCGATCACGTCGGCGCGACCGTCACCCTCCGCGGCTGGGTCGAGAAGTTCCGCTCGAGCGGCAAGATCGCCTTCGTCGTGCTGCGTGACGGCACCGGCACCGTCCAGGTCGTGTGCGCGCGCAACGACCTCGACGAGGCCTCGTGGGAGGTGGTCGGTGCGCTCGACTACGAGGCGAGCGTCACCGTGACGGGCGAGGTGAAGGCCGACGAGCGCGCGCCGAGCGGCGTCGAAGTCACCTCCCGTCAACTGGAAATCATCGGTCCGTCAACCGATTATCCCATCCAGCCGAAAGAGCACGGGATCGATTTCCTGCTCAACCACCGCCACCTGTGGATGCGCCACGGCCGCCAGCGCGCGATCCTGCGTATCCGCAACGAAGTCGTCCATGCCATCCGCGAGTTTTTCTACGAGCGCGACTTCACGCTGATCGATACCCCCATACTCACGGGGTCGATCGGGGAGTCCGCCGGCACGCTGTTCGAGACGGAGTACTTCGACCTCGGCACCGCCTACCTCGCGCAGACCGGCCAGCTCTACCTGGAGCCCGCGGCCGCCGCGCTCGGCAAGGTCTACTGCTTCGGCCCGACGTTCCGGGCGGAGAAGTCGAAGACGCGGCGACACCTGACCGAGTTCTGGATGGTTGAGCCCGAGGTCGCATGGCTCGACAGCGAGGGCAACATGGCGCTGCAGGAAGAGTTCGTGACCGCGATCATGGCGCGCGTGCTGGAACGCTGCCGGCCGGAGCTCGCGGAGCTCGAGCGCGACCCGGCGAAGCTCGAGGCGATCATCGCCCCGTTTGACCGGATGAGCTACAGCGAGGCCGTCGAGCAGCTCCGGGCGGGCGGGAGCGACATTGAGTGGGGCTCGGACCTCGGGGCCGAGGACGAGGCGCGCCTGACGGAGGGCCGCGCGAAGCCGCTGTTCGTCTACGACTACCCGAAGGAGGCCAAGGCCTTCTACATGAAGGAGAATCCCGAGGACCCGCGCACGGTCAAGTGCAACGATCTGCTGGCGCCCGAGGGCTACGGCGAGGTGATCGGCGGCAGCCAGCGCGAGGACGACTACGACCGCCTCCTGTCGCGCATCCGCGAAGAGGGATTGCCGGAAGAAACCTACGACTGGTACCTCGACATCCGGCGCTACGGCACGTTCCCGCACAGTGGATTCGGCCTCGGACTGGAGCGTACCGTGAGCTGGATCTGCGGGCTCGACCACCTGCGCGAGGCGATACCTTATCCACGTATGATGACGCGGCTTACGCCGTAATATATCCAGTGATATGTGAGAAGTGTCGGCGTCGCCGGGCGGAGCCGATCTCGCGGCGGAACCCTTCCGTGCAACTTTCCGATGCCCTCCTTCGTAAGAACACACAGAAGGAGGTGTACCATGATTGAATTCTTGTTCCTGGCCGCAGCCGGCGCCGGAATGGGTATCAGCTATATGAAGGTCCGCGACTTCGTGCGGGAGCGCCTGCGATTCGTCGATGCCGCGCAGCGTCGGTCGACGCCGTGGCTCGCGGGCATCGGGGCTACGCTCGCGCTGTCACCCGTCGTCGCGTTCATCCCCGTGCTCGGCGCGGGAACCGCGATCGTGTTTGGGCTGGTCGTCGGGACGGCCGTCCGCAAGGGACAGCGCGAGGTTCGGCTGCTCAATCGCTGAGTGGCCCGAACTCGAGGCTGGAACCGAGGCTAGAACCCGCGGCCGGAACCCGGAGGCGCTGAGCCTCGACGCGGGAGCCGACCGCTGTCGCACGCCGGGGTGCGGGCGGGTGTAGATTCCAGCAATCGAGGCTGCGCCTCGCACCGTAGCTCACAACTTCCTGTACACAGGTGACACATGTCTGGCACTCGCGCCCGATCCGCCTATCGATTCGTCAGTCTGGCTGTTCTCGCGCCGCTCCTGCTGATGGGCTGCGCATCCGCTACGTCGATCGGGGAGCTGCTCGACGATCCCGGCCGATATGACGGCAAGACCGTGAGCGTCGAGGGCGAAGTTGGAAGCGCCGTTGGTGGCCTCGGGATGGGCGCCTACCGGGTGCAGGACGACAGCGGCACGCTCACCGTGCTGAGCGATGTGGGGAGCCCGCCGCGCGACGGCGCGAAGATTCGGGTCAAGGGTGTGTTCAGCGCCCTGTTCACGATCGGCTCCCAAGGCGTCGCGGTACTGCGCGAGGAGAGCCGATCCCGGCCGTAGAACTTCCTTCGGCCCTACCGGCCGGCCTTGAGTTCGCGCTCCGCGGCCGATAACCCCGCTAGCGCCTGGGCGCGTTCCGGCGAGCGAGCGAGCGCATCACGAAAGGCCGCGTGCGCTTCGTCCGCTCGACCCGCCTTCAGTAGCAGCTCGCCGAGCAGCTCGTGGGTCGGCTTGTCGACGTGGGGCGGCCCGAACTCGATCGGCAGCGTCTCCTCGGCCGCCGCGGCCTCGCGAGCGAGATCGATGGCCCGGCCGTCATCGCCCCCGAGAGACCCGTGTAGAGCGTCGAGCTCCATCGCGAGGATTCCCTCGCGGGACGGCCCCGCGCTGTCCGACCCTTCCACCGCCGCCGCCGCTTCGGCGAGTCCGACCCGCGCGGCATCCAGCGCGACCGCGTCCCCGCGTCCGGCGGCCGCGTATCCGCGCGCGAATTCCATCGTGAGCCGTGCGTCGGGCGCCGAAACCAGGTCGATCGGCCAACCGAGCGGCTCCGCGGCCGCTTCGCCGCCCGCATCGACGACGTAGCGCGCCAGCATCTGGGCGTAGGACCCGACGGGCGAGCGGTCCGGATCCGGCGCGTCGCCGCCAGCTGCATTCAGCACGAGCTCGTAGCACTCGCGCACGAGGCGAAGTGCGTCCGAAGTCCGCCCCTGCTGGAGATATCCATACTCGAGCCAGAAGTTGTAGTGGCCGCAGGCCGAGGGCGGCTGCCCGCTCGCCGCACGGTCTTCGTTCATCACACGGATCGAGTTCTCGTTGGCCTCGACCACGTCGTCCCACATTCCGAGCGCGACGAAGATGTGGGAGGTCATGTGCTGCGCGTGCGGCGCGTCGGGCGCGATCCCCGAGTACGCGCGGGCCGCGCGGATGCCGAGCGGTGCGTGGATCGGATCGTCGTAGGAGTGGATGAGATAGTGGGCGATACCCGGATGCCCGGGATGCGCGTCGACCACCTGCTCGAGGATCCCCGCCGACACCATGTACGTCGCGAAGTCGCGACCCTCGTGCGCCGTCCCCAGCAGGGCGAGCGCGTGAAACGCCGCCGCGTCCGGGTCGTCCGGGTGCGCCGCGTGAAGGGCCGCCATCGCGTCGGCGTACGCCCGATCGCGGTCCTCCTTCTCGCCCTCGCCGTACAGTACGTCAACCGCGCGCATCCACGCCGCCTCGCGTTCCGTGCCGCCGCCCTCCGGCCCGGCCAGCCGCTCCCGTTCAGCGGCCGTCGGAGCGAGCCGCCCGAGCGCCTCGAGCGCCGCCTCCCGGTCCTGCCGCATCCATACCGGGTGGTTGTACGTCATCGCCTCGCCCCAGTAGGCCATCGCGAAGTCCGCATCGGCCGCCTGCGCCTCCCGGAAAGATTCGCTCGCCGGACCGTACTCGAAGCTGTGGAGGAGCAGCAGACCCCGTTCGAACGCTTCCTGCGCCTCCGGAGCGCCGGAGTTGGCGAAGTCGACGTCGCCGAGGCGGGCGTCCTGGCCGGCGGCCGCGGTGGGCGACGCGACGGTCGCAAACACCGCGATGAGAGCGACGAGCATCGGGCTCATCAACGAGAAACGACCAACAATCGAATACACGTTCCGGCTCATGCGAAACCCGCCTTCCGAGGAAAACCCCTGCCCGTGAGAGCCCAAGAATCACCGCCGGGGAGCACCCGGCGCAACCCGGCAGCGGCAGGCGAGGCCGCATAGATTTGACAGGGACGGAGCCACGCATCGCTCGTCCGCGTCATCGACGCTGCCACACCTATCGGTTCGGAGACACAATGAAACAGCTGAAGAAGATGTTCTCGACCCATCCCGCCCCCGCCAGCGACGCCGGCGAGTCGGCCATCGAGGCCGTATATGCCGCCGCGCAGTGCTCGCTAGTCTGCACCACCTGCGCCGACGCGTGCCTGAGCGAGAAACAGGCCGGGCACCTCACCGATTGCATCCGCCTCAACCTCGACTGCGCCGAGATCTGCGGCGCCACCGCCCGCATGCTGGCCCGCCCCGGCCACCAGGACCGCGAGACCCTCGAACGCATGCTCGAGGCGTGCACCCGCGCCTGCCGCGCGTGCGCCGAGGAGTGCGACAGCTACGCGGAGATGATGGAGCATTGCCGGATTTGCGCGGAAACCTGCCGAAGCTGCGCGGACGCGTGCGAGGCGATGCGAGGGGCGCTGGTGAACTAGGCTGCGGGGATCCTGGGGGGCGCCGCTCCGACGCGAGTCGCGCCGGCCGGGCGCCGGTTGCGTCGCTCGGGCCGAGTTGGGGGCCGACGGCCAGAGTTGATACCAGGCTGACACCCCGCGCGACGCTCAGGCATGGCAGCAACATCCTTGCTCGAGCAACTGCGGACCGAGATCCGGCGGCGTAACTACAGCCGCCGGACGGAGCAAGCCTACACGGGATGGGTGAAGCGGTACGTCCGCTTCCACGGGCTCCGCCATCCGCGCGAGATGGGAAGGGACGAGCTGGTCGCGTTCCTGTCGCACCTCGCAACCCAACGCCGCGTGAGCCCCTCGACCCAGAACCAGGCCGCGAGCGCGATCCTGTTCCTGTACCGCTGCGTCCTGCGCATCCCGATCGAAGAACCAGAAGCATTCGCCCGTGCCAAACGACCGCGCCGCCTGCCCGTCGTCCTCACCCCGCCCGAAGCCGCGCGAATCATCGACCGCCTGGAGGGCGACCCCCGGACCGTGGCGCTCCTGCTCTACGGTTCCGGCCTCCGCCTCCTCGAGGCTCTCAGCCTGCGCGTCAAAGACCTCGACTTCGACCGCGGCGAAATCCTCGTCCGCGACGCCAAGGGCCACCGCGACCGCGTAACCATGTTGCCGCGCGTAGCTCGCGCCCCCATCGAGGCCCTCCTCGACCGAGCCCGTCGCCAGTGGCAGGAGGACGTCGACCGGGGTGCCGGCTGGGTCGCGCTCCCCCACGCCCTCGACCGGAAGCTCCCCGGCGCCGGCCGCGAATGGCCCTGGCAGTGGGTGTTCCCGGCCCGAAGAATCTACAAGGACGAGGAAACCGGCCGCCGCCACCGACACCACCTCCACGAAACCGTCGTGCAGCGCGCAGTCAAGCGCGCTGTGGAACTGTCCGGCGTCCCGAAGCGCGCGAGCAGCCACACCTTCCGCCATTCCTTCGCCACCCACTTGCTCGTCGCGGGCTACGACATCCGCACCATCCAGGACCTCCTCGGCCACCGCAACGTCCGCACGACCATGCAATACACGCACGTCCTCAACAAAGGAGGCTACGCCGTCCGCTCCCCGGCGGACGTGCTGTTCGACGGCGACACAGGGGCGGGGAAGTGACCGGCCGACGACTCGCCGGAGACGCCGCCCCCGCGCACCTATGCTGACCGCCACGAAGGACGAAGCATGCGCCGCGATCAGGCCGCTTACTTCGCCGCACCGTGCGTGGATGTTATATTGATGGAGTGTTGACGGGGCCCTCGGCGCCGCAGTCTATACGGCCCAGCCGAGAAGCCACTTTCGCAGTCGAATTATTGTTAGACAGCGAACCCGGATTGGGAACAGTCCTTGATTTGGCATGGTACGGCTTTGCTGCCGTAGCCTTCGGATCGAGTATCTGGTTCCTCTTTCTTCTTGAGAAGAGACCAGAGCCCCTCGTCACGATCCCGATGCGCGGCCGTCGATCGATGTGGGTAGTCATGCTTGCCACCGGTCTCGTATCCCTGGTCGTCGGCATCGTGCTGGTAGCTTCTGCGTTGCCGACAGACGGCCTGATCGTCCTCGCGTTCTCTATCGTGTTTCTCGTGAGCGCTCGCCTGATGTATCTCGGAATGGCAGTCACCGCTGACGGAGACAACCTCCACATTCAGATGCATTCTCTCCCGTGGAATACCGTGCTCACGCTCGAGTTCAGACCCGGTCTAGCGCTTCGAATAGAGACGTCCGAGAAGCTGCCTCGTATACTCCGCAACTCCGACCAACCCTCAGTGTGTGAACTCGGCTCGTTGCTCTACGTATTGGAAGAGTCGAGCATTGCCGAGCTTAGGCGGGTATGGCGGGAGGATCAGGCAGGCCGGTCCGAAGGAAATACCTCGCGTGTCTAACAAGCGCTAGCAGCTGGCGCGGACTAGAATTGTGAGATCGCTTCGCTCCTGACCATTCGGGCCCGCGCAGCTGAAGCGCAAACCCGTTATGCAGCACCAAACCCACTTACGGGGAGACAGCTCCATGACCCGGGCCACCCTAGCGATCTTGATGCTCGCGACTCTGAACGGATGCGCTGGGAAACCCGAGCGGCCAGCGGAACCCGCACTCGAAGCTATCGCGATTCTTCCATTCGGATTTATCGGCGAAGAAAGCGCTGGCGAGATAGCCGGGCACCTTGAGACTTCCTTCCGCAGCCACGCAGTCGAGCTCGGGGTCGGTCCGATCATGCCAACACAAGCCGTCGAACAATACCGCGGCTACAAGACTGTTGACGCCGATGAGATCCAAACAGAACTCCGCGCTAAGTGTCAGGTTGAGGGCATCGTCAGTACGAAGGGGGAGCAGATCCGATTCACGATGCAGGTGCGGGGTCTAGCTGGGCAGATAGTCGGAGCCGAGACCCTCGTCTACGACCGAGGAACGAGACACGACGTTGATGTTGTAGCGGAGATGGCGGAGAGCATCCGTCTGAAGCGCTGTGTTTCAGATCCAGGCCTCGTCGAAGGTGCAGCTCAGGATCAACTTTGAAGTGCAACACGGCTTAGTCGCGGAACAGGTCACAGGCTTCCTCCGGAGTGAGGTAGTCGAGGCGCTTTCGAGGCCGGGTGTTGAGCCGTTCAGCGATGATATCGCAGCAGTCTTGAGAGACGGTGGCCATACTTGTGCGTTTAGGCAGGTACTGGCGGATGAGGCCGTTGGTGTTCTCAGACGTACCGCGTTCCCAGGAATGGTGCGGAGTGGCGAAGAAGAAGCGAGCGCCGCTCTGAGCTTCGATGCCCTTATAGGCGTGGAACTCGGTGCCGTTGTCTGCTGTGATGGTGCGAACAGGCAGGGGCGCCGAGGCGAGCAGGGCGAGGGTCGCCTGGTTGAGCTCGGCGGTGGTTCGAGCCCGTAGCTTTCCGATCGTCACGTAGCCGGTCGTTCGCTCGACGAGCGTGACGATGCAGGGTTTCCCGGTGCCGAGCACCGTGTCGATTTCCCAGTGGCCG
>JBPCJZ010000194.1:0-4837 GCA_051004775.1 Gemmatimonadota bacterium | reverse complement strand
GCCACCGCGAGTGCACCCCGGGCAGGGATCTCGTAGCTCGAGTCGATCTCCAGGGCGCGCCGGGCGTCTTCGATGGCGCCCGAGTGATCTCCCGCGCGATTGCGCTGCGTGGCACGCACCGACCACGCATAGGGAATCGCGGGTCCGACGGCGACGGCGCTGTCGATCCAGCGGCGCGCTTCCTCTTCGTCGTGGTTTCGGCTGCTGATCGCCGCCAGGGGCACCAGCGTCATCGCGCGCGTAGGATCGAGGGCCAGGGCGGCGTGGTAGGCGCCCGCCGCGTCACTGTAGCGCCCGATGCTCATCAGGGCCTGCCCGTACTGGTGCAGCGATTCGGCATCCGCCGGATTCAGGCTGAGAGCTCGCTCGAATCCCGGCAGCGCGCGCGCCGGATCGCTGGGCGCGGAGAGTAGCTGAGCGTACGCCCACGCGAGCCAGGCCTCGGCCGACGAGGAATCCTGCCGCACCGCCTCGGAGGCGAGCCCGGTCGCGCGTGCCAGCAATTCCGGGGCGGCCGCGCCCGGGTAGGTCCAGGCCCAGTCGATGAAGAGACCATACGCATAGGCCTCGCGAGCGAAGGCCGCGGTGAATCGGGGATCGAGGTCGGAGGCGGCCCGGAATTCGGCGATCGCCCGGGTGACGCTCGCTGGCGTGCGGCGGGCCAACGGAGGACCCGTCGGTCCCGCAGCTCTTCAAGAAAGGTCCGCACGCCGAAGCGTAGATCGGCAACCGCGGCGGAGCAAGCTTCCGGAAGAAGGCACCCGATTTGCCGAGCGCAGGAAGCTCCGAGAACCGTCCCTCAGCCCTCCGCGAACACTCCAGCGAGTTCGATCGCGCCGAGCCGCTCGGCTCCGAGCCGGACCGGCAGCGAATCGACGAAACGCTCGCTGTGCGGCTCGGCTCCGAATCGCCACACGTCGACCGCGTTCGCGTCCGGATCCACGATCCAGTACTCGGCCACTCCCTGTCGCTGGTACAGACGTCGCTTGAGGTCGCGGTCCCGGGTAGCCGTGCTCGGCGAGAGAATCTCGACGACCAGGTCGGGAGCTCCCTTGAGTTCGTCCGGCGCGATGATGCCGCGCCGTTCGTTGGACACGAACAGGATGTCCGGTTGGACACCTTCCTGGGTCGCCGGAAACCGGACACCGATTGGAGCATGCAGAAGCTGGCCGTGGCCCGGATCGACGAGGAGGCGGGCAAGCTCCCGCTCCAGCCGAAACGAGATTGTCTGGTGACGAACGGACGGGGCGGGCGTCATATACAGCGCCCCCTCGATCGCCTCGTAGCGATTCCCGTCGTCCGGAAGCTCCTGGACGTCGTCCCAGGTGATCTGCGGCATCGGCATGCCCACATCATACCTCCGGCGGCGGGCGGAAACGAGTTGTCTCCGTATCCTCGGCCGGGGGGTCAACCTGGCATCAACGCCGGCCGGCACCGCACCGATCAGTCGCTCCCCTTCTCCGACCAGACCGCAGCGTAGTCCGAATATTGCGCGTTAACCGGAGCAACCGCGTCCGGCACGAGTTTCCGAGCGTTTCCGAGCATGTCCACGATGAAGATCCGGTGGGCGCAGGAGGAGATCTTGCAGCCGGGGGCGGCCCCCCGGTTGTAGACGAGCCGCTGTCCATCCGGCGTCCAGTCCGGCTCGAAGCCGTAGTCGCGCCGCCGCAGATCGCTGTCACCGACGGACCCGGTCAGGATCGCACCGTTTCCGACTGCTAAGCTCGCTCCGTCGGGCGACCAGTCCGCCGACCAGATCCACGGGCCGACCGATGCCCGGTCGATTAAGAGCGACTCACCCGACCCATCGACACCCACGGCCCAGAAGTCGCCGTCCCGAACGAATGAGAGTCGCCCGTCGGGCATCCAGGCCGGGTACGCCGCACCGTCGCTCGCCAGAATCCGCTCGTTGGAGCCATCCGCATCAATGACGCCCATGCCGGCGCCTCGCCGAGGGCCAGACGGCGGAGTCCCGTGCCCTCCGAATCGATCACGTAGACGGACGGAACTCCGTCGCGCGTGCTCGCGAATGCGATCCGCCCGCCGCTGTCGTCAGGCCCGGTTCGGAAGTGCACACTCCGGGCTTCTTCCAGGGGCTGGCCGTCGAGATCCAGCACATCGGTCGTGAGCGTCAGCTCGTACGTCGTCTCGGCATCTAGCCGCCCCGCCGGGCCCACCTCGACAATCCACGGGCTTGCGGCCACCGGCCCGGGCACCGGCGAGGAGGACCTCGAATTCGTCAGCCCTACCCCGCTGGCAAGAGTGGAAGGGTCAACGGGCTCGCTGAACACGACCCGGGGCCGTGTGTCCAGCGGAACATTGATTCCGTCGGCCGGGGGAAAGATCCTCACGATGGCCGGGCGCCGTTCGGCGGGCACGATCGCCATCGCGACGCGAGATCCCCCACCGCCGGTCAGCACTTCCAGCCGAAGTTCATCCCCCACCGAAGCTACGACCGCGACAGGGTCCCATCCCCCGTCAACGACGGGGATCAGGACGCTGGTCCCCGTGGATGTCGTGGCGTTCGACAGGCGAATATAGAGTCCGTCGGCGAGCGCGCCCGGAGAAAGGGAGACATAGACCATCTCTTCGGCCCGGCGGGACGCTCGCGAGCCTGCGTCCGGTGGAGTCGGGTCGGAGATGATGAGCCCCGGCAGCGCATCATGTGGGGAGATCGGGGGCGCCGAACCGGGCGGCTGGCTCGGGGCGGACGGGTTGGATGGGCCGGGCGCGTCAGGCCCCGCGAGCCTCTCGGGCACGTCGTTGCAGGCCGCCAGGATCACGACAAGCGGGATGGACGCTCGGGCGACACGCAGAAACTTCGCAGCTGTCTGTCTCATGTTCGTCCTCATATTCCGGTTGTTCTGTCGAGAGCGCGGTGCCGGACAGCAGACTGAACGCCGCCCCGGGCAAACCTCGACCCGTAAGAAGACGCGCAGCAACCGGCGCGGATGTGCCATGGCTGTCCTGGCAAGGGACTTTTCGGGGCTTGCCGTAATATATCGATATGGATATATTATCATCCATGTGGAGAAACCCGATCCGTACCCTTCGCCGACGCTCGGGCCTTACCCAAGCGGCGCTTGCCGCGGCCGGCGGGACGTCACAGCCGACGATCGCCGCGTACGAGGCCGACCGGCGGGTGCCGAATCTGCGGACGGCCGAGCGGCTGGCCGAGGCCGCCGGCCTCGAGATGACCGTCGACTTCGGGCCGCCTCTCACCCGGGAAGATCGCCGCAGCCTGGCGCTTCATGAGGCCGTCGTCGGCAAGCTGCGAGCGGCTCCCGAGGCTGGAATCGATGCGGCGCACCGAACGCTGGCCCGTATGCGGGCGGCCCACGCGGATCCCGGGCCGTGGCTCGTCTACTGGACCCACCTGCTGGACCTCCCGGTCGAACACATCGCGGACGTCCTGCTCGATTCGCGACCACTGGCGCGAGAACTCCGCCATTCTTCTCCGTTCGCCGGGCTGCTCTCCGCTGAGGAACGGACCCGTACATACGCCGATTTCGCGGAGCGGGAACGGGCGCGCGCCCACAGGTCTCGCGCGTGACCCGCGAACAGTTCGAGCATGCCGTGCGGGCGGCGGGAGCGGTTCTGGACGTGGAGGAAATCCTCGTGATCGGGAGCCAGGCGATCCACGCGACGCTGACCGGCCCGCTGCCGCCGGAGGCCCGGCGATCGATCGAGGTCGACATCGCGGTGCAGGGCGACGCGAGCGGGGAGCGGGCGGATCTGCTCGACGCGTCGATCGGCGAGCTGTCGATGTTCCACGCGGCCTTCGGCTACTACGCGCAGGGCGTCGTCGAGTCGACGGCCGTTCTCCCGGTCGGCTGGCGCGATCGGCTCGTGCCGTTTGCGACACCGGGCACCGGGGGCGTGACTGCCCTTTGCCTCGAGCCACACGACCTCTGGGTCTCGAAGGCGATCGCCTACCGGCCCAAGGACATCGACTTCTGCCGGGCGCTGCTTCGGGAGGACGTGGTCGAGCCCGCTCTCTTGAGGGCGCGGCTCTCCTCCGTCCTGGATCTGCCAGGGAAACGGTACGAAGCCGCCGAGTCACTCCTGCCGCGCGACTGAGCCAGGGAAAACGGCAAGCCGTGAGTGGAGGCACCGCATTTGCTTCCGCACCAGACGCTCGTGCTGACGGATTCGGCGAGCGCCGACGCGAGAGCGCGGTCCGCAACTGGCCCGAGGAGGGCCGCTGGGTGGTCAACCTGACGTCCGGCACCCCCAATGCGCCCGCACCCTCCTCGCCGAGCTCGGCCCGAACGGCGGCGTCGGCGGGGAGTCCGTCTTCGGCGGTCTATCGGCGAGCCTGGCGCTGGGTTCCATCCAGGTGGTCTCGGGCAAGGTGGCCACCGAACCCGTCGACACCGCGCTGCGGGCTATGGCGACCGGGGCGGACTGAGGGGCGAGGCGCCGTCCCCGGGGGCTGCCTCGCGGGGATCGGCGGCCCGTTCCACGGCCATGAAGCGGGGTCGGTCGCGAACCCGGTCGAAATTCGGCTCCTGGAGGTAGAACCAGAGCCAGGCACCGGGAGGCACCTTCTCGAGGAGATCGATCGCCTCGTCCTCGCGACCCGTGCCCAACAGGGCCATCGCGATGAAGTACGCGTCGGTGCTCCCGGGATGATCGGGGTCCGACAGCCCGTCGATGGCGCGCCGGAGCTCCTGGGCCGCCTCCTCCTCCTGACCGAGTGCGTACCTTGCCACCGCGAGTGCACCCCGGGCAGGGATCTCGTAGCTCGAGTCGATCTCCAGGGCGCGCCGGGCGTCTTCGATGGCGCCCGAGTGATCTCCCGCGCGATTGCGCTGCGTGGCACGCACCGACCACG
>JBPCJZ010000193.1:0-8021 GCA_051004775.1 Gemmatimonadota bacterium | reverse complement strand
AGGCACGCACAGGCGTGGCCGAACAACTCCACTTCGAACGAGTGGCCGGAGAGTTCGGAGTAGCCGCCACCGCCCGTGATCTCACCCAACAGGTCGATGTCGCCGAGCGTCGTCGTGAGCGTGAAGTTGAGTCCGCGGCGCAGCGTTGCCGCAGACCACTCGAAGGGAAGACCGGCGGGCGCGCCCCGCAGGTACGGCGCAAAGGGCGCCAGCGCCGCGACCAGGCGGTCCATGTTCTCGTCGGTTCGCGCGTAGACGACGTCGATGTCCTGCGTGAGGCGGGCCGAGCCGTGGACCGTCGCGGCCACGCCTCCAACGATGATGAACTCCACGCCGCCTTCGACGAGCGCCCCGAGTAGAGCTTCGAAGTCCGTCACTTCGCGTTCTCGGACGCGCCGCCCGCCCGTGCCTCGGCGGCCAGCCTTTGCAGCGCGACGAGGTTGGCCATGCGTTCCTCCACGGTCCGACTCAGATTCTCGCGAAGCAGCGTGCGGTCGACGTGAGCCTTGTACGCCTCGACTACGGGGTCGGGCTCCAGGTCCGGAGCCGGAGTCGGAGCCGATCGCGTGCGCGGCGCCTGCTCGCGCTTCCCGAGAGCGTCCACGAGGTCCTGGTAGGCCGACGCATCCTGGACGATCACCTCGGCCTTTCCGTTCACGGTCAGCACCTCGGGGCGGCGGGTCTCCTTCAGCCGGCGCATGTGCTCGCGCGTGCTGCGCTGAAAGCTGCTGAGGGAGTGGATATCGCGAACATCGATCATCGGGGGCTCAACTGTCTGGTGCGGTTCCGTCGGGAGCTACATGTAATATACTGCTATTTTACTGCTCTACTCCCTTCGTCGCCATCTGCGCCGATGGGACCTGCCCCCGCCCACGGCCCCTCAGCCTTCCAGCGCCTTCTCGAACTCCTCCCGGCGCGCGCGGCTGACGCGGAGCTCCGTCCCGTCGACGAGCCGGACGAGCGCGTCTCCGTGGCGCAGGGTCTCGATTTCCCGGACGCGCTCCAGGTTGACGAGCGAGGATCGATGGATGCGACAGAACGCTGCGTCGTCGAGACGTCGGCCAGGTCGCTGAGGCTCGTCCGCAGGAGCTTGCTGTACTCGCCGGCGTGGACGCGCACGTAGGATCCCACAGCCTCTACCCAATCGATCTCCTCGTGACGAATGACGAGGGCTCCGCCGGTGCTTCGGATGATCAGGCGACCACCGCCGCCGCGTGGCGATTCCGAGACCTCATCCGTCGAAGCGGCGTCCGCGTCCGCGGCCTCGGCCGCGATCCGCAGCAGGCGCCGCCGCTGCTCGGCCGGCTGGATCTGCGACATTCGCTCACGAATGCGGTCGACGACCTCGTCGAACCGATCATCCGTAAACGGCTTGACGAGGTAGTCCATGGCGCGCACCTCGAAGGCGCGCGCCGCGTACTCGTCGAACGCCGTCACGAAGACGACAAGGGGCAGGCGCGGATCGTCCACGCGATCGAGCACCTCGAAACCGGACATGCCGGGCATCTGTACGTCGAGAAAGACGACGTCGGGGTCCAGCCGCTCGATCGCTCCAACCGCCTCTCTTCCCCAGGACTCACCCACGCATACCAGGCCAGGCCTCGCCTCGAGCAGCCCGCGCAGCGTACGGCGCGCGACAGGCTCGTCGTCGACTACGAGCGCTCGAATCACGGTCGGGGTCATTCCGGTTGCGCGGAGGTCATGGCGCCGGCGGGTCCGATCGGGAGTCGGATCAACACTCTCGCACCACCCCCGGCGTCGTTACCGCACTCGAGCCGGGCGCGCCCGTCATACATCGCTTCCAGCCGCGCCCGAAGATTCCCGAGTCCGACGCCTTCTTCGAACGGTCGATTGAACCCCGATCCGTCGTCCACGACCTGGATGGCGACCGCTCCGTTCTCACGGACAGCCGAGATGTGGATGTGCCCGCCCCCCTCGGCCCCGAAGCCGTGCCGGAGCGAGTTCTCGACGAGCGGCTGGAGCAGCAGGCCGGGAACACGAACACGCTCCAATGCGCGCGGGACGTCGGTGGTGAACCGGAGGCGGTCTCCGAAGCGCATCCGCTGAATGTCCATGTACGTCTCGAGGTCGGACAGCTCCTCTCCGAGTTCGAGCTCGGTCCGCTCGTCCGCCGCGAGCGCTCGCCGAAGAAGCTGTCCGAGGAGCCCGATCGTCTTCACCGCTTCATCGCGCTCGCCCTGACGGACGAGTCCGGCGATCCCGTGCAGCGTGTTGAACAGGAAGTGCGGCTGCAACTGCGCGCGCAGATACTGGAGCCTCGCCTCCGCCAGCTCGGCCTCCAGAGAGGCCTTCTGCCGGGAGTGCGTGGCCGACACCCGGACCAGGATCGCAGCCGCGACGATCAGCGAGTAGATGAGAATCGCCGAAGGTCCATGGTTGATCGCACGAAGCAGGATCAGCTGTGCGAAGCCGCCCGGCCCGGTGGCCGCCAGTCCGACAGCGAGGCCGATGGACGCCATCACGACATTCTGCACCGCGTACAGGACGAGGAAAACACCGAGGTGCACGAGTCCGGCCCTGAGGAGCGAGCCTGCCGCCGTCCCGTAGCGACGCTCGATGCGCCAGACCAGCGGGACGACCATCGCCCAGATCGACCACTCGATGGCCTCGGCCATCCAGATCGTCGCGTAGTCCTGCTCCTCGCCGTAGAGGCTCCAGTTCAGATAGAGATGCAGGGAGGTGAGCGTCGCCAGAACGAAGGCACCGCCGAGCAGTCCGGCGGCGATGTAGCGAGTCCGGTCGGTGGCCTCGGGTTCGATGTCGGGTGCCCGGAAAGCACGCATGTGTCTTCGTCCGAGAGTGGTGCGGGGCGCGCCGCGTTCCGGGCCCGCTCGGTGCGGACCCGGAGCCGGGCGTGCTGACACGCGTCAGCGTACGTGAATGGACCCCAGGTCGATAGGCTCGACAGGACCCTCGATGGCGTCGTCACAAAAGGCCTGGACGTCGTCCTCTGTGAAACCGAACTCCGCCGGGAACAGGCCCAGGGCGCTGATCTGATCCACCGCGTCCGGGCCGTTTCCGCCGTCTACGATCTCGAGCGCAACGCCGACCACGGTAAACGGCAGCTCCGTCTTGGTCTCGAACTCCGCGCCGATGAAGGCGCGGTTCCCGACCACGTTCAGGCAGGTGATCTTTCCGGAAGCGTGAAGCCCGCTCGCCGTCACGACGTTGTAGTGTCCGGTCACCGTGCCGTCGGCCTTCTTCTTCGCGTTGATGGAGAAGTTCCGAAGCGCCGGCTTGTCTTCGCCGCCGGGCGCCGACGCCCACTGGTGTCCGGCACCGTTCACGGAACTGACGACGCCCGCCTCGGCCGACAGGCTCGCTGTCGAGGTCGTGGCTACGTCGTGGCCGGGGCTCGTCGGCGCTCGGTCGGAACAGGCGCCCACAACCGCCAGGGCGAGAGCGATCCCGCTGATCTGCTTGAACATGTCCATCCTCCTGATTGTTCGTTCTCCGTGGCTGCTTCACCGCACGCCAATCGCGCGGCGCGTTTCGCGGATAGGAGGATGGAGGTACGGCGGGGGGTGGAGGAACCCGGCTCGTGGCGGATGGGAGCGGCGAGGTGCGAACGGGCCGAACGGTGTTGTGGACGGCGCGGGCCAGCGCCGATCCGTCGGCGGTCGGCCGCCGGGTTCCTCCGACGATGGATCTGTCAGGGTTCCTGGCGTAGCGTCAGGCTTCCCGTCTCCAACGGCGTCAGACCGCCCAGCATCCGCATGATCGCCTGCTCGTCGTAGTACACGCCGCGTCGCAGGACCCCGACGATGTCGCGAGCGTGCCGGATATCCGCAAGCGGATCCTTCGACAGGAGGACGAGATCCGCGGCCTGTCCGGGGCGTATTGTACCGACCGAGTCGGCGAGACCGAGCATCTCGGCCGGTTCCAGCGTAGCCGCCCGCAACGCCTCCCACGGACTCAGTCCGGCCGCGTCGACCAGCAGCTCGAGTTCACGATGCAGGGAGTAGCCGGGAAAGAGCGCCGGGCCGGCAAGGTCGGTGCCCGGCAGCATGGGAATCCCGGCATCGTGTAATACGCCGATGTCGGCCGCGTTGCGGTGGAAGAAGCCGAGCCAACCCTGCAGGTTCTCCTTCGTCTTCGGCTCGGAGTCTTCGACATCGACGCGCCACTCGTGGACCAGGTTCGGCGACAGGAGCCGCATGCGCGGGTTACGCAGCCCCGCCGTATCCAACACGAGAACCATGAGCGAGTCATGGTCCATGAGCTGCGTCTCCCACGCCGCCAGCGTCGGGACGAGGTAGACGCCCGATGATCGAAATGCCTCGATGATGCCTGCTCTCTCGGTGGAGTCGTCGGGCAGGGGGTAGGGGTAGGATCCGTGTTCGAAGGAGACGAGACCGAGCGAAGCGCCGCGGACGGGATCCAGCGAGAACGGAGGATGGCCCGCCAGGGGAATTCCGCGCTCGCGGGCGGCGTTCGCGACCGCTTCGTAGATCTCCGGCGTGGCAGCCTCGCGAATCTTCAGGAAATCGACGCCGAGCGCGGCGATGGAATCGACGATCCGGGCGGCCGAACCCGCATCGGGCACCGGAACCCTCGTCCGCCGCCAGTCTTCCGCGGTCTCTTGCGCCGCCAGGCGCTCGAGTGTCTCCGGTGCTTCGATCATCGGGCCGGCCATGCGAATGCGCGGGCCGACGACTTGGCCACGCTCGATCGAGTCTCTGAAGCCGCGCAGTTCTTCGGGGTCTCCACCCATGTCGCGCACCGACGTGACGCCGTTGGCTACGAGAACCGGCAGAGCCTCGGACTTCGCCTTCGACAGGTGAACGTGGGCATCCCACAGGCCGGGAATCAGATACTTGCCTTTTCCGTCTACGACGGTCGCGCCGGCGGGGGGCTCGCCAGCGTCGGTCGGGTTGACCGCGACAATGACGCCGTCGCGGATCTCGACATCCTGGTGTGGACGGGGCGCGGGGGACGTCCCGTCGATGACGGTGACATTTCGGATCGAGAGAACCGTCGCCATGCGGTCGGGCCCAGAGTCCGCACAGGCCCAGAGGATCTGTATCGCGAGAAGAACCGGCAAGAATCGCCGCGCGGGGTCCGACCATCCCAAACCGAAGCCCTTCATCCCATCCCTCCGTGGTGCTATTTTTTTAGCCCTGCTGGATTAATAGCAGGCGGGATGGATTCCGTCAAACTTGCGTTCGCCCCAGATCGCCTGCGCCGTGCCCGGTTTGCGCCCTGACGCGCGGACTACCGGAACACTCCAGGCGGGATCGGCACCGTCCACGGGCGGTGCCGACGCCTCAGCCGTAGCTGCCCGGCAGCAGCACGTTGATCGCCAGGTTCCAGACGGGGCTGAATACGAAATCGAACGCGTACCAGGCGACGAGGATCCCGATGAACCCGATCTGCGGGTTCCCCCAGACCGCCTGCTGGTAGCGCGTCGTCATCTCGTCGCTCAGAAACAGCGGCACGACGCCGCTGCCGTCGAGGGGCGGGACCGGGAACAGGTTGAACACGAAGAGCAGCAGGTTGAGCGAGTACATGGCGCTCAGGAAGAAGGCGAGCGCCGACCACGGACCTTCTCGCACCGGATCCACCAGGTGCTCGAACGCGACGCGCTCGGGCGCCGCGAAGATACCGGCCTGCAGGAGCGCATAGATCGCCACGCCTGAAATGATCATCAACAGCAGGTTCGACACGGGGCCGGCGAGGGCCATCCACGCCGCGCGTTTCGGGAACCGCATCGCCCAGTTCGGATTGTAGGGGGCACTCGCAAATCCGAACGGCCAGCCGATCAGGACGACGGAGATCAGCGGGAGCACGACCATCCCGAACGGCTCGCGCTTGATGTGCGGCCGCGGGTCGAGCGTGACCTGCCCTCCCTGGTAGGCCGTCGGATCGCCCAGCTTCAGCGCGGCCCACGCGTGCGCGGCCTCGTGGAGCGTCACCGCGAACAGGAATACGACGTAGAACAGCAGGCCGGAGACGATATCGATTTCCATCGGGCGAACTTCACCCGATGGCCTTCCCCGGGAAAGGGCGTGGGGGCGTCATGATCGAATCCGGAAAGTTGTGCAACTCGCCCTTCGCCGGTTGATGGGCGCGTCGCGTCAGGCGGCGCGCTTCATGTCCTCGTGTGGCTGGCTCTCAGGGGACGAGGAAGACCAGAGATCCGTTCCGGGTCTCGGGGGGCGCAAGCTCCCGGACGCCGCGGTCGAACGTGGCAAGGCAGCCGTGGTGTGCGGTGGCAAGTGCCAGAAGATGTGCGTCGGTCACCTGTCGATACGTGACCACCCGCCCGAATGCCGGGTGCCTCGGCTCGGCGATCGAGACGCGATCCTCCCAGAAGCGATGGCCATCCAGCTGGATCATCTCGCGCAGCAATTCGATCGCCTCGGCGGGCTTTCGGGCGTCCGGAACCGCTTTCCGATTGGACGATACACGCACGAACCCGCTCTGGGTGAGCGGGCATGTCGCCCATGCGTCGAGACCGGCGAACCAGGCGTGTGCCCTCGCGTGATGAATATGATTCGGCCACGCGAGGGCGACGAGGACATTCACGTCGAGGAGGTGTATGCCCGGCGTCATTCCTCGTCCAGCGCCCTGGCTACCATCTCCGGCGTCAGCGGTGGGGTGCCCTCACGCACGCGAAAGACCGGGAACGCGCCCTGGTACCGGGTGCGGTCGTCGGGGGTCAGCGCCCGCCGGATGAGATCCGACACGACGGCCCCGAGGCTCTTGCGTTCTTCGTCTGCCAGCGACCGCGCAGCCCGAAGAACATCGTCGTCGATATTTAATGTTGTACGCATCAATGCATCTTCGCATCAGCGCATCAGTCTGTCAAGGTCGGCGCCCACTTCCGCGAACGGGCTGAAGATCATCGCGGGGAGGGTGACCATCCAGAAGCGGGCGGTGATCGAAGTGCCGGGCGGTACGCGGCCCAGCGATCCGCGCAGCGCGAGTGCGTGCTGCGTGAACCAGTTGGCGTCGCCCGATCCGAACACCACCCACGCGAGCGCAAGGCACAGACCGAGCGCACCGAGCGCTGCGAGGGGACCAAGTACGAACCACCGCCCACGGATCGGAGCACGGAATCCCATCCGCCTGCGGGCCGCTCGGGGCGAAACCAACCACGGGAGCGGCCAGACGATGGCCAGCGATAATGGGATGAGCAATGGATTGCGCAGGCCGCCGAAGCGGATCGACGCGTGGCCGAGAAACAGGATTGCGGCCAACATCCAGGCCGCCGGGACAACCCGCTCGAGAGGGGGGGCGGAAAAGGGGCGACCGATCGACGCTGGGTGGCGCCGCCTGTTCATCGGTCATTTCAGGAGGACCCCCTCGGCGGCGCCGTAAGAAAATGCATTTTCATATGCGCCGAAGGAACGGCCGAATTCCGCGTCACCCGTCCACCAGCGTCATCTGGTCATCAACCGCAGAGGGCACTTCGTGATGCCGCCGGCAGCGCGCCTCGTAGCTCTCGGCGCCCCCGACCTGGATCGTCGGCCCCTCGGCGGGAGCCGGCTGCCCGTTGATCAGCCGTTGATTCCGCGTTGCGAGGTCGCCGCACACCACGCAGATCGCGTGCAGCTTGTCGATCTTCTCCGCAATCGCGAGCAGCGGCCCGATCGGGCCGAACGGCTCGCCGCGGAAATCCATGTCGGTACCCGAGACGATCACCCGTACGCCGCCGTCGGCGAGATGGTTGCAGATGTCGACGATCGCGTCGTCGAGGAACTGCACCTCGTCGATCGCCACGACATCCACGTCGGGGTCGATGCCCTGCGCGATCTGCGCCGCCTCGTTGACCGCGCGCGCCTCGATGTTGCGGCCGTCGTGGGAGCTGATCGTGTGCATCCCGCTGAAACGATCATCGAGGTGGGACTTGAAGACCTGCACGTTGCGGCGGGCGATGAGGGAGCGGCGGACGCGGCGCAGCAACTCTTCCGACTTGCCGCTGAACATCACGCCCGTGATGACTTCGATGGATCCTTCGCGACCGTCACGCGCCACGGCGGCCGGGTCAGTCGTTC
>JBPCJZ010000192.1:0-4605 GCA_051004775.1 Gemmatimonadota bacterium | reverse complement strand
CCGCCGAGATGGCCGTGGTGGGCGATGCCGTCGGAGACTCCGCGTGCCGCCCCGACGATCCCGAACACGGCGAGCGCGGTCAGCCCGTACACCAGCCACCGGGCTTCGACGGGCAGGATCGCCCACAGGTACAGCCGGTCACGGGGCCAGAAGCGAGCATAGGCGAACAGGATTCCGTAGATGGCGCCCGACGCCCCGACCACCGGGACGTTCGGCGTCGTGAGCATCACCGCGGCCGCGACGAGGCCGCTGACGAAGTAGATCCCGAGGAAGTGCGCGCCGCCGAGGCGGCGTTCGAGCGGCGGTCCGAAGAAGTACAGCCCGATCATGTTCAGCAGCAGGTGGGTGAACCCGCCGTGCAGGAACATGTACGTCACGGGAGTCCACGGCCGCTGCAGGATCAGCGCGGGGATGTACAGCAGCGTCGGCGTGAGGAGGGGCACGGCCTGCTGGGCGAAGAACATCGCGACGTTCGCAGCCAGCAGTCGTCTCACCCACGGGGTCATGCCCCCCATCGACTCACTCCGTTAGAGAAAATCCTGGTACAGTGCCACCTCAGAGCGGCAGCCAGTACGTCGCCTTCACGGCGAAGAAATTCCGGCCGGGCTCGCCCGGACTGTCGAACAGGTCGCCGACTCCCGCTCCCGCAGGGTCGGTTTCGAACCCGAACCCGCCGCGGTCGAGCTGCCACACGAGGAACAATGTACTACCCGGCAGCCATTCCCAGCGCATGACCAGGTTGCTGCGGAACGACAGCGAGCGGAAGTCGGGGCGGATGAACGAAAATTCTTCCGTTCCGTCCTGCACCGTGAGCGTGTGCGGTGCGTCTCCGGCCGATTCGGTCAGCGTCGTCCCGTCTTCCCCGTAGAAGCGTAGATCCGTCGTTCGCGGTTCCAGCAGTTCACCGAACTGCGAGTACCCCCCGGTCGCCGCGAACGGCTCGAAGTAACCCTCGAGGCTGAGGTCGGGCGAGAACGCGTAGTTGGCGCGGAACCGGGCGGACAGGGTATGGCGGTTGATCCGCGCGAAGACGTAGCGCGAGCCGAAGGTCTCCGGCCGCCCGCCGTCGAACGTGCCGACGAACTGCCGCGCGTTGACGCTGCGCGTGTAGCGCGGCGAGAACGAGAACTGCCAGGCGCCGCCCGGCCGGTACTGCATGCCGATTCCCGTCTCCACGACCCAGCCGCCGATGTCGTCGTCCTCGAGGTACACGAAGACGTCGCCGTTCAGCCGATTCTGAAATGGCGTCCGTACCGAGACGGAGCCCGCCTTCTCCGTGGGCGTCCCCATGCTCGGGCCGCCGCGCGTCTGGGTGTCGCTCTGCGCTCCGGGCCGGAAGTCGAACTCCCCACCGAAGCCCCAGTAGTTGAGGAGCGTCAGGTTCCAGCGTCCTTCAATCGCGCTGAATTGGCGGTCGCCGTCGAAGTTCCACCCGCTCTCCACCTCGCCGGCGAGGCCCCAGCTCCGGAGAGCGCCCACGCGGTTCTCCTGGTATCCGAGGTCGACACCCGCGTTGATCCGGTCCGCGCGCCCGAGCGCGCCCGCGTCGTTGATGTCGAACGCGGGCGAGGTCGCCGTGGCCTGAGTCTCGAGTTGCCAGTGCTCACCGTCCTGCCGCTCGAACGCGACGTGCGCCCGGTAGCCGGTGAGCGAGGTCCGCGTCGGGTCGAATTCCACGTGACCGGCATCGGGCCGCTGGAAGTAGTGCGAGCTGAACCGCTGGACGCGCGCGATCGCCTCCTCCGATCCGGCGATGTGACTTCCCTGCAGAATCGCCGTGAGCTCGGTCAGGCCGCCGTCGAACCGCAGGTTTAGGTCGGCTCCCCCGGCATACGCTTGCTCGTTGAGACGCCCGGCCAGCGGCTCATCGTCCGACAGGTCGCGCCGCACGCCCGTGAAAGCGAGACCGAAGGTGCTATTAGTGCGGCCGAACTCCTGGAGGCCCCGGAGCACCAGCCAGCCGGCGGCGGGCTCCACGCGGCTCTTCCCGAACGTGTCGGTGTCGAGGTCGTAAAACTCCGCCGACTCCTCCGCGGTCAGGGCCGCCAGTGCCCCGATCGACAGGCCCCCGGCCGTGCGTCCCGTCAGCTTCGTCGCGCCGAGAATGGTCGTCGACTCGGGCATATCCGCGAAGGTCCCGCCCGGCGAGCCGTGCGGCCTCTCCCCGATGCGCCGCGAGAAGAACAGTTCGTTCGCCTCGAGGAGCTCGGCGTTCTCGACGAAGAACGGCCGGCGCTCCGAGAAGAAAGTCGGGAACGCCGACAGGTTGACCTCGGCCGGATCGGCCTCGACCTGGCCGAAGTCTGGATTGATGGTCGCGTCGAGGGTCAGCCCGGACCCGATTCCCATCTTGACGTCGGCCCCCGCGCGGCCGATGAAGTCGGAGCGCTCCGAGAACGGATTGTCCGGGTTGATGAGCTCGTCGCTCGTCACCGCCAGGTTCGAGGCGACGTAGGGCACGACCTCGATCGGTCGCCGCGTCTCGACACCCTGCAGGCCACCCAGGTCGCCGAACCACGAAGTGAACCCGTTCTCGTCCTTCGGCACCGGGACCCAGAACAGGTCTTCAAAGTCGCCGGGCCGGTACCGGTTGACGTTGACGCCGAAGGTGACGTTCTCCGCCTGGTTGAACCGGATCTGCGAGAAGGGGATCGCCATCTCGGCGAACCATCCCTCGTCGGTGATCTCCGCGTTGGCAACCCAGATCGGATCGTAGGAGTGATCTCGATTGTGATCCTCGTCAGCCGGGCCGAAGTAATCGACGCGTCCCCCCGCGGCGGTGACGACGAACGTGTAGTAGGTCTTCCGGTTCTGGTAGGAGTCGATCGAGATCTTCAGTCGGTCGGATTCACCGTTGTCGTCCCGACGCGCAAGGTTCGCACGGATGCTCGAGGGGTTCGGGTCGTACATCCGACCGGCCACGTAGAGATTCGTCTCGTCATAGGCGAACGCGACTTCGGTCCGGACCCGCGGCCGGGCGCCTTCGATCGGCTCGCGCTGGATGAAGTCGGAGATCCACACGGCGCGGCTCCAGACCTCGTCGTCGAATCGGGCGTCGATATCGACGCCCGCGCCCGGCTCGACGCGTGTCGCCACCGTCGCTTTGCCGACGCAGCCGGCGACCGTCCGTCGGCAGATCCCTGCCCGGGCCGCCCAGTCGCGCGGCACCTCGGCCTGGCTCTGCTGACCGCCGGCCGCGGCGGCCTGCCCTCCGGCGCCACCCTGCTGCGCCGCCGCCCCCGCCGGGAACGACAGCACGGCCGTGTCTGACTTCTCTAAAGTGTCTTCCGATACCGTCGTTGGTCCCCGCCTGGCCTAGCACCACCGCACTCTCACTCGATAATTCACCGTCGCCTCCCCCCGTGCCGGGACTGATACTTCGAACCGGAATGTATGCGCATCAAGGTTGTCGGCCGCGTGGCTGGAGGACAGGATGTCCCAGTCGCCCCCGACCGGCTCCATGATCTGTATGACGCTCGCGTCGTCCTTGTGGTTTCGGAGCTTGATCTCCCACGAGCTCTCGGAAACGCAACTGCTGATCACGTCGTAGTCCGTCTGCCGGCGATCGCCCACGACGTCGAAGGACTCGCCCATCTTGATCCGGATCTTCTCGTCGCGCGGCGTGTGGTCGATCCGATCCTCGCCGATGAACTGCTGGGCGCCGGATGCGTCGCGCTTGTAGACCCGCACGATCCCCGCCGGCATCGGCATGCCGAGCCCGTTCCGCTCCCGGTTCTCCAGGTCGAGATACACCCCGACCTTCTGGTTCGAAACCACCTGGCCGTACGACCCACGATAGTACTGCGCGGCGCCGAAAAAGATCAGCCGCTTGTCGATCCCGAACTCCGGCGACTCGAGCAGGGTCACCTGCTTCTGCTAGTTCTGCTTGATCGTCGCCGGCCGGCCCAGCGTGTACAGGTGGTACTCGAAGAACGCTTCCTCGCTGAAGCCGTCTTCCGCATCGCGAAACTCCGCCTGGGGCTTGGCCGCCATGCGGAGCCGGTCGTAGTCGCCGGATACGCGCTGGACGTCGCCGGCGACGAGCTTGAGGGTCGCGTTCTCGTAGGTCGCGCCGCTCTGGTTCGTCAGCGTGACCCACCCGGTAATGCCGGCCTTCGCGTCGTCTTCATCGACCACCATGACGTAGTCGGCCTTCCAATTGATTCCCTAAGTCAGGTACGACGCCTCGACCCGCTGCCGCGCGGCTCTCGAGCAGCCACACGAGCGTCGGGCTCGCGATCAGGTCCTCGGGCACCTCGGGAAACGACAGCCGGCCCGGGATGTTGTAGGTGATCTCGTCGCCGATTCGCAGGATCGGGCCGCCGTTCACGGACAGGACCTCCGCTTCGACGGTTTCCTCGCGCTCTTCTTCCTTGTCCCAGATGTGCACTTTCACGGTGCGCCCCACGTACTTCTCCAGCAGCTTCTGCGGGTTCAGCAGGTCGTACTGGTAGTTCTGCTCGAGCACCGACAGCGGGTTGCCGCGGCCCAGGCCGCGGATGTGCACCGTCTCGGGCTGGATCGCCGAGGCCACGTCCCCGAACTCGAGGCCGAGGATCCCCCGGCCAAGGTCCAGCGAGCGCACTTCGCGCACGAGCCCGAAGT
>JBPCJZ010000191.1:0-4967 GCA_051004775.1 Gemmatimonadota bacterium | reverse complement strand
CGGCGTCGACGCGCTCGTGACGAACTTCCATCTTCCGCGTTCGAGCCTGCTCGTCCTGGTCTCCGCCTTCGCCGGCCGCGAGCGCGTCCTCGTGGCGTACCGCCACGCGGTGCGGGAGCGGTACCGGTTCTATTCGTATGGCGACGCGATGGTGATCCCGTGAAGGGCTTCGCCGTCGAGGCGGCCAGCGGGGCCGCGCGCGCGGGCACGCTCCGCCTGCGCCACGGCGACGTGCCGACTCCCTGCTTCATGCCGGTCGGCACCGTCGGGACGGTCAAGTTCCTCACGCCCGAAGATCTGCGGGCGGCGGGCGCCTCCATCATCCTCGGCAACACGTATCACCTGTACCTGCGGCCCGGCGTCGAGGTGCTCGACGAAGCCGGCGGGCTCGGGCCGTTCATGCACTGGGACGGACCTCTCCTGACGGACTCCGGAGGCTTCCAGGTGTTCTCGCTCGCGAAGATCCGCCGGGTGGAGGAAGAGGGCGCGACGTTCCAGAGCCACATCGACGGGTCGACCCACTTGCTCACGCCCGAGAAGGCCGTCGACGTGCAGGCGGTGATCGGCTCGGACGTGATGATGGCGCTCGACATCTGCCCGCCCGGCGGGGCCGACCGCGACACGGCGCGCGACGCCGTCGAGCGGACGCTCCGCTGGCTGGTCCGCTGCCGTGATCGGAGGCTCGAGCGCCTCGAAGACCCGGCTTCCCGCGCGGGGCTCCTGTTCCCCATCATCCAGGGAGCGTCGTACGAGGACCTCAGGCTCGAATCGGCGCGCCGCACGCTCGAGATCGACGAGTGGCCCGGCATCGCGATCGGTGGACTGTCGGTGGGCGAGCCGAAGGAGGTGACCTACGCGATGCTGGAGTCGCTCGAGCCCGTCCTTCCGGCCGACCTACCGCGCTATCTGATGGGCGTCGGCTACCCGGAGGATCTCCTCGAGGCGATCGCACGCGGCGCCGACTTGTTCGACTGCGTCGCGCCTACCCGGAATGGGCGCAACGGCACCGCGTTCACGAGCGGCGGGCAGGTCAACGTCAGGCGCGCGTCGTTCAGCCGGGATTTCCGGCCGCTCGACGCCGAGTGCGGCTGCGAGTGCTGCCGCAACTACAGCCGCGCCTACCTGCGGCACCTGTTCGCCTGCGGGGAGCTTCTCGGCCAGCGTCTGCTGTCGCTTCACAACGTAGCCTTCCTGTTGGGCCTGACCCGGGGGGCGCGCGTCGCGATCGAGTCCGGAAACTACCCCGCGTGGTCGGAAGCGTGGCTGGAGCGTTATCGTGCCGGAGGAATTAGAGTTGGGGATTGATCGACGTTCGCCCGTGGCGCTCGCCCGCGCCTCGACCGTGACCCGGAAACACCGAGGACCCGCATGCTGACCCTGGCCCTGCAAGCACAGAGCCCCGCCGGCCCGAATCCGCTGAGCACCGTCGTGCTGTTCGGCGGGCTGTTCGCCATCTTCTACTTCCTCCTCATCCGGCCGCAGAAGAAGCAGCAACAGGCACACGAGGAGATGGTCGGCAGCCTCGCCAAAGGCGACGAGGTCGCGACGCTCGGCGGCGTGATCGGAAAGATCATTCACATCACCGACGACCGGGTGACGATCAAGACGGCCGGCGACACCCGCGTCGAAGTCGAGCGCTCGAAGGTCGGACGGCGGCTCGCGGGGGGCGACTGAACGTGTCCGTCCGTCCGCTTCGATTCCTCGGGGATCCGGCTCTGCGTGAACGCTGCGCCGAGGTCGCCGCGGTCGACGACGAGATTCGCCAACTGATCGCCGATCTCCGCGACACGATGTACTCGGAGGACGGGATCGGCCTCGCCGCGCCGCAGGTCGGCGTGCCGCTGCGTCTCTTCGTCTACGACGTAGGCGACCCGGAGGTACCGCCGGGCGTCCTCATCAATCCGCGGATCGTCGAGACGGAGGGACGCGTGCGCGAATCGGAAGGTTGCCTGAGCATTCCGAACCTGACCGAGGTCGTCGAGCGGCATGCCCGGGTGATCGTCGAGGGCCTCGACGAGCACGGTCACCCGCAGCGGATAGAGGCGGAGGACCTGCTCAGCCGCTGCCTGCAGCACGAGGCCGACCACCTCGATGGCGTCCTGTTCTTCGACCGGCTCAGCCCGCTCAAGCGGAAGATGCTGCTCAAGAAGTGGGTCAAGCAGGAAGAGGCGGCGGCCGGGCAGGAACGATCGGAGCGCCTGTGAGGATCATCTTCTGGGGCACCCCCGACTTCGCGGTCCCGTCGCTGCGGGCGCTCCAGGAGGAGGGCCACCTCGTGGCGGCCGTGGTGACCCAACCCGATCGACCGGCGGGCCGCGGCCTGGAAGTGCGCCCCGGGGCGGTGAAGCGCGAGGCGGAGGCCGAAGGCATCGACGTACTTCAGCCGGAGAACCCCAACGCGCCGGAGTTCCTGGATCGCTTGCGGGCCCTCGAGCCCGAGCTCTCGGTCGTCGTCGCCTACGGCCGGATCCTGTCGCCGGACCTCGTCGATCTGCCGAGCAGCGGGTCAGTGAACGTGCACGCGTCGCTGCTCCCCGAGCTGCGCGGCGCGGGCCCCGTGAACTGGGCCATCATCCGGGGACACGAGAAGAGCGGTGTCACCATCATGCGCATCGTGCCGGAACTGGACGCCGGGCCGATCCTCTACCGGGTCGAGTCCCGCTTCCCGCCGGACATCACGGCGGGCGAGCTGAGCGAGCGCCTGTCGGAGATGGGGGCCGCGGCGCTGGTAGAAGCGCTCGCGCAGATGGAAGGGGGAACGCTGCCCGAGGTGGACCAGGACGACGCCCGCGCCACCTACGCCCCGAAGCTCGATCGCGACATGGCGCGTCTGGACTGGAACCTCGGCGCCGCCCAGCTCGATCGATGGATCCGCGGCTGCGACCCGTGGCCCGCGGCGTGGACGACGCTGGCGGGCGAGCCCGTCCAGTTGTTCTCGCCCGAGGTTGCCGCGGCCACCGGGCCCGCGGGGTCGGCCGATGAATCCTCCGCCGAGCCGGGGACCGTCGTCGCCGCCGACGCGAAGGGCGGCCTTCGGGTCGCCACGGGAGCGGGCGTCCTCTCGATCGGCGAGGTCAAGCCGGCCGGCCGGGCCCGCATGGAGAGCGCCGCCTGGGTCGCGGGAAGGGGCGTCGCGACGGGGGACCGGTTCGTGTGATCCTTCCGTTCCTCCACATCGTCGTGACCGATGCCGTCGCGTCCGATCGGGTCTTCGTGGAGCGCGCGCAACACATGCAGGAGGCCTGCGGGGAGTCGCTGGCGATTCATCTCCGGGTCCGACACGCGACGGATCGGCAGTTGCTCGCCTGGGCAGAGGCCCTCGAGGAGGGCGCCGTCGAAACGGACGGCTGGCTGGTGGTCAACGGCCGGGTCGACGTCGCGCTGGCCGTCGGCGCGGAGGCCGTGCAGTTGGGGCGAGGCCATCTGCCGATCGACGCCGTTCGCGACGTGGCCGGGGAATCGCTGCGGATCGGGGCCTCCGTGCATGACGTCCCGACGGCGGATCGCCGGCGCCTCGAGGGGGCCGACTACCTTCTGGCCGGTTCGGTGTACCACACCGCGACCCACCCCGGGATCGAGCCCGCGGGCGTCGCACTGGTCGAGCTCCTCGCGCCGATGAGCCTGCCCGTGATCGCCATCGGGGGGATAAGTGTCGGGCGGGTTGGCGAGTTGCGCGCCGCCGGCGCCGCGGGCGTGGCCGTAGTGAGCGCGGTGTGGAACGCCGCCGATCCGGTGGCCGCCGCGGCGGAACTTTGTCGCGCGCTGGAAGCATGACATCAGCGGGTCTTCAGCGACCTGCCAGGGAAGTGGACGTGATTCGACGAGTCAACGAAATCGGGATGCCAGAATGCAGATAGAAGTGAATGGAAAGCCGCGGGATATCGAAGAGGGCCGCTCCGTGGCGGATCTCCTGGCCGAGCTCGAACTGGACGATCGCCTGATCGTCGTCGAGCTGAACCGCGAGATCGTGCGCAGCACGGAGCGGGCCGAAGTCGGCCTCCGCCCTGGCGACCGGGTTGAGATCGTGCACTTCGTCGGGGGCGGGTGATGCCGGCCCCGCCGCCAGCCCCGGCTCCGCCGCCGGCTCCGGCGCCGCACGGGACCGACGACTCGCTCGAGCTGGGCGGCCGTCGTTTCTCGTCGCGGCTGATCGTCGGCACCGGCAAGTACGCGAGCCCCGAGGAGACCGTCGCGGCTGTACGCGCGTCCGGCGCCGAGATGGTGACGGTAGCCGTGCGACGGGTAGACCTCGACGCGAGGAACGAAACCAGCCTGCTCTCCCACCTCGACCCCGAAGAGTTCTTTCTTCTGCCCAACACGGCCGGCTGCTACTCGGCGGAGGAGGCGCTCCGGTACGCCCGCCTTGGCCGGGAGGCCGGCCTGAACGACTGGATCAAGCTCGAGATCATCGGCGACCAGGAGACGCTCCTCCCCGACGTCCATGCGTTGCTGGACGCGACGAAGACGCTGGTCGCCGAGGGGTTCACGGTCCTTCCGTATACCAACGACGACCTGATCACCGCGCTGCGCCTCGAGGACGCGGGGGCCGCCGCGGTGATGCCACTGGCGTCGCCCATCGGCAGCGGGCTCGGCCTGCTCAACCCCGTCAACATCCGGATCCTAAAGTCGCGGCTGTCGGTCCCCGTGATCGTCGACGCCGGCGTCGGAACCGCGTCGGACGCCTGTCTGACGATGGAGCAGGGCGTCGATGGAATCCTCATGAACACGGCGCTCGCCGCCGCCGCGGACCCGGTGCGGATGGCGCGCGCGATGAGGCTGGCCGTCACGGCGGGCCGGGAGGCGTGGCTCGCCGGCCGGATGCCGCGGCGCGAATGGGCCGTCCCGTCCAGTCCGAGCGCCGGCCTGCTGGAGTGACCGCGGAAGGAACCGAGTCGCGGCGCGTGGCCTACCTGGTGCTGGCGGACGTCACGGACGGGGCTTACGCGGACCGGGCCGCGGCCCGGCAC
>JBPCJZ010000190.1:0-13753 GCA_051004775.1 Gemmatimonadota bacterium | reverse complement strand
CGAAAATTCGCCGAGATCCACGGGAGCAGCCAGACGGCGCAGAGCGCGCCCAGGGCTACGGACACGGCGTGCGTGGCGATCGGTCCTCCGCGGATCTCCAGCGAGACGGCGCCGTGGGCGATCTCGGCCCCGATGATCAGCGCGGGACCCACGATCGCGGCAACGAGGCTGGATTTCCGGACGCTCAATCCGGCCTCGACGAGAGCGACCGCGAGAAAGAATCCGGCCGGGGCGAACAGCACGCTTTCGCTCAGCCACATGTCGTAGGGCGTGAAAGGCCGGAAATTCTCGAGCGCGAACGAGAGGCGCTCGAGCGGGCCGCCCCACACCCGCAGATGCTGCTGCCGGAAGTACGGTACGAAGGACTCGCCGAGAGCCACGAGTCCGTAGGCGCCGGCGAACAGCGCGGCCGGCATTCCCACGTAGGACTTGTCGTTTCGCTTCGCCGCAAGCCACCGGACCGCAACGATGAACGCGAGAGCCCCGAGAAACGCGCCGCCCCCGTTGGCGAGCACGTCCAGCACGGAGGCCTTCCGGTGGCGCGAAAACAACTGCAGCGTTTCGACCCCGACGCTGATCAGTGTCCCGGTCGCCACCGCGGTCCAGAGTACCTTGACGGTACGGCCCGCGCGCGCCGTCGCCATCCAGACGAGCCCCCAGCCGGCAAACAGAAGGATGTTCCGGACGGCGTCGATCACGTCGGCCAGCACGAAGTCCGGATGAAGCATGCGGCCGGCGCGGCCGACGACGGCGCCCGCGTCCAGGGTCGGTTCGAGCTTCGTGAGCGTGGCCATCAGCAGGATGGCGAGGTAGGCGACGCGGATCGGCCAGCGCGCGGCCTCGAAGCTGCGCCCGAGGCCGTCGCCGGACGACTTCGGGGGCGAGGAAGCAGGGGCGTTCATGGGCGGCACGCTCGCTTCCGCTTGCCGCCGGTGCAATAGGCGGGAGGGCTCAGGTCGGGGCCGACCGGCTGAGCGCGCCTCGCCCGACGGCCGCCGCGGCGCGCTCGACCTGGTTTCCTGGACAGCTCACGGCAACGCCGGCAACGGACCCCCGAATCGCCTCGAACACCTCGGCCGCGATGGCCACGCCCTCGGCTGCCTCCGCCTCGGGGCCGTCCTGGGCCGCGCGCTGCATGCGCTCGAGCACGCGGGCCGGAACGTCGAGGCCCGGCACCTCGTGCGCGAGGAATTCGGCGTTGCGCAGCGAAAGCGGGGGCAGGAGGCCCGCCAGGATAGGGACTCCGAAGGCCCGAACTTTCCCGAGGAAATCAGCGAACTGATCCGGGTCGAACACCGGCTGCGTGATCGCGAAATCGGCGCCGGCCTCCGCCTTCCAGGCGAAGCGTCGGATCTCCTCTTCCGGATCCACCGCGCTCGGGTTCAACGCGACGCCGGTGACGAAGCGCGTGGGCTCGCCGATCGACTCCCCGCCCGGGTCCCGACCCGCGTTCAGCTCCCGCACGACGTTGGCCAGCCCGATGCTGTCGATGTCGAACACACCGCCGGCGTCGTACGGTCCGCCGCGCGGTGGATCACCGGTGATGACGAGGACATTCCTCAGCCCGGCGGAGGCGGCGCCGAGCAGGTCGCCCACCATTCCCAGCATGTTCCGATCGCGGCACCCGTAGTGGGCCACCGTCTCGATGCCCGCGTCGCGCTCCACCACGATGGCGGCCGACAGCGACGACATGCGACTCCGACGAACCGCGCTGTCGAGGATGTGCACAGTGTCGAATCCGGCGTCCCTCGCTTCCCGGGCGGCGGCGACGAGTTCGGTGGGAATCCAGCCACGCGGCGGCATCAGTTCGATGGCCCGGATGAATCGCTCGCCCGCGAGCTGCGCGCCGAGGCCCGAGCGTTCGCCGAGGGGGCGCGCTTCTCCATCGGCGGCGCCACGGGAGCCGCTTCCCGCGCCGGCGCCCGCGTCCGAGGCGGCTCCATCGGCGAGGCTCACGGCGGCGCTCGCGTCCGCTCCGCCGGTCGACCCGCGACCGGATGGCGGCGGCGAGGCCGGTCGCTCACGGGACTGGCCGACGGCCACGGCCGCCGTCTCTCCCGCATCGCGCAGATGCGCCTTCATGTAGCGGATGTGCTCGGCGGTGGTGCCACAGCAACCGCCGAGAAAGCGAGCGCCAGCGGCAGCCATCCGAACGGTGTATCGCGCCATGTAGTCCGGGCTGGCCAGGTAGATCTTCCGATCGGCGACGGTGCGCGGAAGGCCCGCGTTGGGGAGCGCGGAAACCGGTCGCGCGGTCGCCGCCACCAGGCGCTCCACCGCGTCGAGCGTCGCCGAGGGGCCGACCGAGCAGTTCAGGCCGAGCACGTCGACGAAGAGGCCCGACTCGTCATCGAGCTCCGCGAACCGAGCGGCCATGTTCTCGATCGTCGTGCCGTAGGCGGTGGTTCCCTCTTCGCCGAAGGACATCTGGGCGAAGACCGGCAGGCCGGGCGCGGTCGCCCGCACGGCACGCAGCGCGGCCTCGAGTTCGGTGGCGTCGGCGAAGGTCTCGAGCACGAATCCGCTGACCCCGCCGCCAGCGAGGCCGGCGGCCTGCCGTGCGAAGAGCGCGATCGCTTCGTCGACGGAGGTGGGTCCCCACGGTTCGATGCGGATGCCGAGCGGCCCGATCGAGCCCAGCACCACGGCGCTGGCGCCCGCCGCTCTCGTCGCGAGGCGGGCCGCCGACTCGTTGATCTCCTCGGTGCGACCTTCCAGGCCGAACGAGGAGAGCTTCACGGGGTTCGCCCCGAACGTGTTCGTCTCGATGAGTTCGGCCCCGGCCCGCACGTAATCGGCGTGCACGCCCAGCACGAGGTCCGGCCGGGACAGGTTGAGCTCGTCGTAGCAGACGTTGACGAAGACGCCGCGCTGGTAGAGTTCGGTGCCGATGGCTCCGTCCATCAGGTGGACCCCTCCGTCGCCGATGAGCTCGAGCAGGCGGTCGGGCGAACCCACGCGCCCCCCGTTCACGCGACGCCCGCCGGTTCGACAGGCGCGGGCTCGTACGCGAGGTTTGGCGACAGGCGCCGCTCGGCCTCGGCCACGGATACGCCGGCGCGTTCCGCGTAGTCCGCCACCTGGTCCCGGCCGATCCGGCCGAGGCCGAAGTACTGCGCCTCGGGGTGGCCGAAGTACCAGCCGCTCACCGACGAGGCCGGCCACATGGCCATCGACTCGGTCAGCTGGATGCCGACGAAGTCCTCGCCCCCAAGCAGATCGAACAGGATCCGCTTCTGGCTGTGGTCGGGGCAGGCGGGATAGCCCGGCGCGGGGCGGATCCCGTGGTACGCCTCGGCGATCCTCTCGTCGTTGCTCAGGGCTTCGTCGGCGGCGTACCCCCAGAACTCGCTCCGGACCAGCTCGTGAAGCCGCTCGGCCCCGGCCTCCGCCAGTCGGTCGGCGATCGCCTTCGCGAGCAGGCTGCGATAGTCGTCGCCCTCTGCCTCGAAGCCCTCGCAGAGCTCCTGCAGCCCGATCCCGGCCGTCACGGCGAAGGCGCCCGTCCAGTCGCGAGGGCGGCCTCCGCCGTGCGCTCGCGAGACGAAATCGGCCAGGCAGATGTTCGGCCGGTCCGTGCGCTCGGTCTGCTGTCTCAGATGCGGCACGATCGCGATCGGCGACGCATCGAACGACGCGGGCGCCCCGGACGTTTCCGACACCACGTCGGCAACGGCCGCGGGGTCGTACACGAGGATGTCGTCTCCCCGCGCCGCCGATGGGAAGAGCCCGAACACCGCCCGCGCTCGAAGCAGGTCTTCGTCGACGATCCGCCCCAGCATCTCACGGGCGTCGTCGAGCAGCTGTCGGGCCGCCGGCCCCTTCTCCGCGTCTTCGAGAACGGCGGGGTACCGTCCGCGGATCTCCCAGGTGTGGAAAAAGGGCGTCCAGTCGATGTACTCCGCGAGCTCGCTGATGGGGAACGGATCGAGCACGTGGATCCCCGGCCTCGCCGCCGCGCGGCTCGACGCGGGCGCTCTCCCGTCCCTCCCGTCCTTTCCGTCTTTCCCGTCTGCCGGGCGCCAGGGGTTCGCGCGCGCGCCCTCGATGGTGAGGAGGGTACGATCCGCCATGCGGTCCGCGTGATGCTTTCGGACGCTCTCGTACTCTGCCGCTGTCTCCGCCGCGATCTCGGCGCGCCCGGTTTCGGTCAGCAGTCGAGCCACGACGCCGACCGCGCGCGAGGCGTCGGTCACATAAATGACCGGGTTCGAATAAGCCCCGTCGATCCGCACGGCGGTGTGGGTACGTGAGGTCGTGGCGCCCCCGATCAGCAGTGGCAGGGCCAGGCCCCGTCGTTCCATTTCCCGGGCGACTTTGACCATCTCGTCGAGCGACGGCGTGATCAGGCCGCTGAGCCCGACGACGTCAACCTCCTGCTCGAGCGCCGTGTCGAGGATGCGGTCGGCGGGCACCATCACCCCGAGGTCGATCACCTCGTAGCCGTTACACGCGAGAACGACCCCGACGATGTTCTTGCCGATGTCGTGCACATCGCCCTTCACGGTCGCCATCAGCACCTTGCCCTTGCCGACCGGGCTCCGCGAGCCGGCCGCCCGCTGCGCTTCCATGTACGGGACGAGCTGCGCGACGGCGCGCTTCATGACACGCGCGCTCTTCACCACCTGTGGCAGGAACATCCGGCCGCTGCCGAACAAGTCGCCTACCCGCGACATCCCGTCCATCAGGGGCCCTTCGATCACTTCGAGCGCCAGGTCCGCGCGAAGACGCGCCTCTTCGACATCATCATCGATGTGGTCGAGGATGCCTTCGACGAGGGCATGCTCGAGCCGCTCCTCGACGGGGAGGTCACGCCATGCCGTGTCGACGACGCGGCCCGCGCCGGCCGTGCCGGACACGCCGGCGGACGCCAACTCGGTCAGGCGCTCGGTGGCCGCGGCGGAGTCGCCCCGGTTCCACAGCACGTCCTCGATCGTTTCCCTGAGATCAGCGTCGATGTCATCGTAGATCGGCAGGCGACCCGCGTTCACGATCGCGAGGTCGAGGCCCTCCTGGATGGCCCGATACAGAAAGGCGGCGTGCATCGCCTCCCGCACCGCGGGGCTGCCGCGGAACGAGAAGGACGCGTTGCTGACGCCGCCGCTCGTCGACACGCCGGGCAGCTCGGCCTTGATCCGCGAGACGGCCTCGACGAACGCGTTCCCGTAGTCGGCGTGCTCCGGGATGCCCGTTCCGACCGCGAAGATGTTGGCGTCGAACACGATGTCGCGAGGGACGAATCCGGCCTCGTCGACGAGAAGCCGGTACGCCCGTTCGCAGATGGCGAACTTCCGGTCGGCCGTCTCGGCCTGTCCGTCCTCGTCGAACGCCATGACGATGACGGCGGCGCCGTACTTCCGAATCGTGCGGGCCTTCGCGAGGAACTCCGCCTGGCCGTCCTTAAGCGAGATGGAGTTGACGATCCCCTTGCCCTGCATGCAACGCAAGCCGGCCTCGAGGACCTCCCAGCGGGAAGAATCGACCACGATCGGGACGCGCGCGATGTCGGGCTCCGACGCGATGAGCCGGAGGAACCGGGTCATCGCCGCCTCGGAGTCGAGGAGGCCTTCGTCCATGTTCACGTCGATGAGCTGCGCGCCGCTTTGCACCTGGTCGCGGGCCACTTCGACCGCATCGTCGTAGCGGTCCTCCTCGATCAGCCGTGCGAAGGCGCGGGAGCCGGTGACGTTGGTCCGCTCGCCGACGTTCACGAGCAGGGTTTCGGGCCGCAGCACGAACCGCTCGAGGCCCGACCAGGTCGGGTAGGGGCTCGGCTGGGCGGGAGTGCGCGGAGGACGGCCCTCGGCCAGGGCCGCGAACGCCCGGATGTGATCGGGCGTCGTGCCGCAGCAGCCGCCGACGATGTTCAGGAGGTCGCGGTCGAGGAACTCGCCGAAGACCGCCGCCATGCTCTCGGGCGACTCGTCGTACCCGCCGAACTCGTTGGGAAGACCGGCATTGGGATGACAGCTGACCAGCGTATCCGCAGCCTCCGCGAGATCCGCGACGTACGGTTCCAGCTCACGCGCGCCGAGCGCGCAATTGAGGCCGACGAACAGGGGACGGGCATGTTCGACCGAAGTCCAGAACGCGTCGACCGTCTGGCCGGAGAGTGTGCGCCCGCTGCGGTCGGTGATCGTGCCGGAGATCGCTACGGGCAGGGTTTCGCCGCGTTCCTCGCCGAGTGTGAGGATGGCGTGGATCGCCGCCTTGCAGTTCAGGGTGTCGAACACCGTCTCGATCAACAGTATGTCGGCGCCGCCCTCGAGGAGGCCGATCGCCTGTTCTCGGTACGCGGCGGCGAGTTCCTCGAAGCTGACGGCCCGGAAGCCCGGATCCTCGACCTTCGGGGAGAGGGAAGCCGTCCGATTCGTCGGGCCCAGCACGCCGAGGACGAAGCGAGGTTTCGACGGATCGCGCTTGGTGAATTCGTTCGCCGCCGTGCGAGCGATCCGCGCGGCGGCGACGTTGATCTCGTGAACGAGATCTTCCGTGCCATAGTCGGCCTGCGAGATCGCCTGCGCGTTGAACGTATTGGTCTCGATCAGGTCCGCGCCCGCTTCCAGGTAGGCGCGATGGATGCCTGCGATCGCGTCGGGACGCGTAAGGCAGAGAATGTCGTGGTTGCCCTCGAGCTCCCGGGGATGATCGGCGAAGCGCTCGCCGCGGTAGGCGTCGGCCTCGAGTTCGAGGCGCTGGATCATCGTGCCGGTCGCGCCGTCGAGGACCAGGATCCGGTCGCGAGCCACTTCGTGAAACCGTGCTACCCTCGCCGCCCGCCCGGCCGACTCGGCGGCGACGCCGTCTGCTTCTGAAATCACGCTGCTCCTCGTCCGTAAAATCGATGAACTCGGTACGATCGTATCGCAGGGGCTGCGCTGGGCGGGGAGGCGTAGATTTGCTGGATCACTCCGACGAGTGCCCGGCCGCATCGGCTTCCCCGCCCGGGGCCGCCTCGGCACCGCGTTCCGCCTTGCGCGGAATCGGTTGCCGCCCCGGCAAACGCAAGCGTTTCCGGGACTCCTGATGCACGGACGAAGCTAATGAAGCGCCGCACCGCACGCCACAAGACCGTTGGCGGACTGGTCCCACCTTGTCCCGCTGTTCGACCTTCCGCACTATCGTACACACAGGCCACACACCGTCGTGATTCCCCCGGGAGCAGGCACTGAATGAACGTATCCGGATCCATGGGTCTGAAGATGATTGCCCGCGGCTTCCGCAATAAGCTGCAGAACAAGCCGCTGTCCGTCTCCTTCGAGGTGACCCACTCCTGCACAGCCAACTGCTGGCACTGCAACTGGGGCGGACCCATCAAGGAAACCCGGCTTTCCGCCGACGAGTACGCGGCGATCTGCCGCGAACTACGGCCCGTGGTCTCACACGTCTCGGGGGGCGAGCCGCTCGCGCGCGGCGATGTCTACGAGATCGTCGACAAGATGACGAACGAGGGCGGGCTGCCCTGGATGATCGTCGTCACGAACGCCTCGAACCTCAATGCCGAACGTTTCTTCAAGCTGAAGAAGGCGGGGATGCATCAGCTCTCGGTGTCGCTCGACTTCCCGGACGAGCGGCACGACGAGTTCCGTCGGATCCCCAATCTGTTCAGCCATATGAGCGAAGTGCTGCCCGACCTGGCGAGCCGGACCAAGAAGGACGACATCCTCCTCAACGTCTGCATCACCGCCTGGAACTATAAGGAACTGAAGGGTCTTGCCCAGCGGGCCAAAGAATGGGGGCTCCCGCTCAACTTCAGCGTGTATACCCACCTGCGCGTGCAAGACCGGGCCGGCCTCGTGAACGGCAACGGCGGCCTCGAGGACTTGAAGGGGCGGATCGAGGAGGTCATCGACCTGCAGAAGCAGGGATATCCGATCTACACGTCGCCGCGCGTCATGTGGCGCTACTACCAGTTCCTCACCGACGGTGGAATTCCGGGCTGCCAGGCCGGTCGCCGCTTCCTGGTGATCAATCCCGACGGACGCCTGACCCCGTGCGCGATGGTGATGGCCTACTTCGACAAGCAAGAAGACATGCTGGAGAACTTCACGAAGCAGAACACGTGCGAGGCCTGCTACATCAGCACGCGTGCCAACACGGAGAAGAACTTCAGCGAGTTCTGGCAGGACAACAGCGAGATCTTCAAGCGGATGCTTACCCCCTGGCGAGGTTGAATCGCCGCGCGTGACGCCGTTGCGGGCAACGCCGCGGTCGGCGCTGCGGCCGCCACCCCGCCCATCACAGAGGAGGGATCATGCCGAAGCACGCTTCTTTCGCGGTGGCTGTTGCCGCCGCCACCCTGCTCCTCTTGCCCGCGCTGCCTGGCCTCGGTCGGGCCGAAGCGCAGATGACCATGTCGCTCGCCTCCGCCGGTCGCGGCGGCGGAGTGAACGCGATCATCGAGGGATACCACCATTCGATCGAGGTTCCCCAGGACGCTCTGACGGCGCGCGCCACCGGGCGACGGCAGCACTCGCCTCTGACCGTGACGAAAACGGTGGACCGGGCTACGCCACTGCTCTATCGGGCGATGTCGGGCAGCGAGACGATCCCGTCGGTGACGATCCGGGTGCCGACCAGCCAGGGGCGCGGCGGGCAGCCGGTCATCATCACGCTGACGAATGCGCGCATCGTGGGCATCGAGTCTTCCGCGGTCGACGGTACTTCGCTGGCGCGCGAGGATGTCAGTTTCATCTACGAGAAGATCAAGTGGGCGAGCGCGGAGGGCGGCACGGAGTTCGAGGATAGCTGGCGCGAGAACCGGTAGCGTTTCCACGTCACCCACCCACAGGCGGAGGCGATTCATGACCAAGGTGTGGCTGGTTGTCGAGGCGGGGGCGCCACAATTGACCCCCGGCCGGTTCGGGGGTAACATTTCGGCGTGGGAGTCGGCCCCCGGTGGGGCGACTCCCATTTTCATCGCAATTGCGGGCGTAGCTCAGCTGGTAGAGCGCAACCTTGCCAAGGTTGAGGTCGCCGGTTCGAATCCGGTCGCCCGCTTGCGTTCCGGGGCGGTAGCTCAGCTGGCTAGAGCGCTGCGTTCACATCGCAGAAGTCGGGGGTTCGAGTCCCTCCCGCCCCACTCGAGAAGGCGTCGGTCGGAAGAGCCGAAGCTGGCTGGACCGATCGAATCGGTGCATGCGGGCGTAGCTCAGTTGGTAGAGCGTCAGCTTCCCAAGCTGAAGGTCGCCGGTTCGAGACCGGTCGCCCGCTTCCCGACTTCTCGGATGATCCGGACATCTCGGCAGGCGCGGGATGCATACAGGCAGGACACGCGGGCGTAGCTCAGTTGGTAGAGCGTCAGCCTTCCAAGCTGAAGGTCGCCGGTTCGAACCCGGTCGCCCGCTTTTCAGGATACGGTCAGTCCGGCGCGAATACCCCCACCAGGTCGATCTCCCCGATCGCCTCGGCACCGCGTAGCACGGGGAGCCGCGCGGTGAATCGTTCGTGGCGGGGCTCGCCTTCGAACCGCCAGACGTCGACGGCTCGAGTCTCCGGGTCGACGATCCAGTATTCGCCGACCCCTTGTTGTTCGTAGAGCCGGAGCTTCACCCCGCGGTCGCGGTGGGCGGTCGACGGCGAGGCGACCTCGACGACCAGTTCCGGAGCCCCCCGCAGGCCCTCTGGCGCGACAATCCCATCGCGCGCGGTCGACACGAACACCAGGTCTGGTTGCACGCCCTCGCCGGTGGCCGGGAACTCCACCCCCACGGGCGCCAGCCAGAGTCGGCCGTGGCCGGGCGCGACGAGGAGCTCGTGGAGCGACAGGTATAACCGGCCGACGATACTCTGGTGGTGCAGGCGCGGTGCCGCGGTCACGTAAAGCACCCCGCCGATCGCTTCGTAGCGACGACCGTCTTCGGGCATCTGCTGCGCGTCTTCCCAGGTGATCCACGGAATGGCCATAGGGTCCACATCATACCGCCGCGCGCGAGTCGATTCCAAGTAGCGGACGGGTGAAGCCTGGGCCGGCCGAGTCAACGGCCCGTCACGGGAGCGCGTCTCGCCCTCGCCCGTCACGATCGCGCCGGTCGGGACGTTTCTATACCGTGCAGGCCCCAGGTTCCCGACTCCCGATTGCGCGGCGGTTGAACGACGAATGCGGACCATGTCGCCCCATCCCTGGCTGATGCTCCTGCTGGCCCTCTCGGTCGGCGCCGCGGGCTGTTCCAACGATGACGTTTCGGGACCTGACCCGGATCCCGACGGGGATGTCGCCTCCATCACGCTGACGGAAGGGCCGTTGAGTTTCGGCGCCGTGGGCTCGTCGCGCACCGTTGCGGCCGTGGTCCGCGACGCGGCCGGCGATCCGCTGCCCGGAGCCGTGGTCGAGTGGAGAACGGACGGCACCGGCGTCGCGTCGGTCGTCGCCGGCGAAGCCTCCTCACTCGAGGCGACGGTGTCCTCGATCGGCAACGGCTCCGATGTCATCCGCGCCTCGGCGGGAACGGTCGAAGCTACCGTGACGGTCGTCGTGGAGCAGGTTCCAGTCTCCCTCTCGTTGACTGTCCCCGGCGAAGAGTTCACGCGGGTCGGCGAGATCATGCGAATCACGGCGTCGGGCGCCGACTCGAACGGCGTCGCGCTCGCGTCGCCCGCGGCGATTTCGTTTGCCAGCTCCGACCCGCGGGCTGTCCACGTCGATTCCGAGGGGCTCGTTACCGCGAACGGCATCGGCTCCGCCGTACTGACGGCGGTGGCGGGGTCCATCGAGGCATCCGCGACCGTGTCGGTCGTCATCACCGGTCCGCACGGGCCGGCCGTCCTCGGCGAGCCGATGCCCTGCACGGGCGGGCTGGCGGGTCCGTTTCCATGCGATCGGGTCGACCTCGTGTCGTACCTGCCGCTGGCCGCCCTCGGCGTCGACGACGATCTCAACGTCAACGATTTGTGGGGTTGGACGGACGGCATGACGGGCGGGCGATACGCGCTGGTCGGCCGCGACGACGGCGTTTCGTTCGTCGACGTGACCGACCCGCTTCGGCCCGTGGCCGTCGGATGGCTGCCCGCGTCGGTGCCGTCCGTCATCTGGAGGGACCTCAAGGTGTACGCTGACCACATGTACGTCGTGGCTGACGTGGCACCGGCCCACGGCGTGCAGGTGTTCGACCTCACGCGCCTGCGCGGCGTGGAGAAGTTCACGGAGTTCACGGAGGACGCCAGGTACGGCGACGTGAGCGCGGCCCATAACATCGCGATCAACACGGAGACGGGATTCGCCTATTCGGTCGGCAGCGGCTTTGGCGGGCAGACCTGTGGCGGAGGTCTACACATGATCGATCTCGCCAACCCGGAAGCTCCGGTGTTCGCCGGGTGCTTCGCGGACCCTGCGACGGGGCTGGGCCTGACCGGCTACACGCACGACGTCCAGTGCGTCGTGTACCACGGGCCCGACGCGGATTACGCGGGCCGCGAGATCTGCCTGGGCTCGAACGAGACCGCGATCTCGATCGCCGACGTGACGGACAAGTCGAGCCCGATCGCCGTCGCGAACGCGAGCTATCCAGGGGCGGCGTACGTTCACCAGGGGTGGCTGACGGAGGATCATCGCTACTTCATACAGAATGACGAAGATGACGAACGCGAACTCGGAACGACCCGCATGCTGGTCTGGGATGTCGCCGACCTGGACGATCCCATCCTGGCACACGTGCACGCGGGGCCGACCGAAGCGATAGACCACAATGTGTATATCCTCGGCACCACCGCCTACCAGTCCAACTATACCTACGGCATCCGCATCGTCGCAGTGGCGGATCCGTTGAATCCGGTTGAGGCGGGATGGTTCGACACGCATCCGGACGACGACAATCAGACCTATGAGGGTTCCTGGTCGAACTATCCGTTTTTCGACGACGGGCGCGTCATCGTGACGAGCCGCCAGGAAGGCCTGTTCGTACTGGAGCCGCACCCGTGAGCCGGGCCGCCAGGTATCAGCTTCTACTTCTGCTCGCACTGCCCCTCGCCGCGTGCCGCGACTCGACCGGTCCGGGCGCCGGCCCGGTCTTCGAACCTGCCTTCCGCTGCGTGAACGGCGTCGCCGACGGCTTCGCGTGCGACGGGGTCGATCTCCTGGGCCAGGTTCCCCTGCTCGACCTCGAGCCGGGGAACTCCAATTCCGCGCTCGCCAACGATATCTGGGGCTGGACCGATGAGACGACCGGCAACGACTACGTGCTCGTCGGTCGCCAGGACGGCGTGAGCATCGTCGACGTGACCGACCCGCTGTCGCCGCGTCCGATCGGACGGCTCCCCGGCGCGACGGGTGCGAGCACCTGGCGGGACATCAAGGTCTACCGGGACCACGCATACGTCGTAGCCGACGGGGCGGGCGACCACGGCGTTCAGGTCTTCGACCTGCGGCGGCTGCGGGGGGTGGCGGAGTTCACCGTGTTCACGGAAGACGTGCGGTATGACGGGGTGAGCAGCGTGCACAACATCGTGATCAACGAGGCGACCGGCTACGCGTACGCGGTAGGCAGCAACAGCGGTGGCGAGACGTGCGGCGGCGGGCTTCACATGATTGACATCCGGACGCCTGCCAGCCCGATGTTCGCCGGCTGCTTCGCCTCCGCCGGCACCGGCCGCGCCGGCACCGGCTACACGCACGACGCGCAGTGCGTCGTCTACGACGGTCCCGACGAGGCCCACGTCGGTCGGGAGATCTGCATCGGATCCAACGAGACCGCGATCGTCATCGCGGACGTCACCGACAAAGGCGCGCCCGCGGGCCTGTCGACCGCTTCCTACCCCGACGCCGCGTACGTGCACCAGGGCTGGCTGACGCCCGACCATCGGTATTTCCTGCAGGACGATGAGCTGGACGAACTCGCGGATTCGGCCGCGGGTATGACCCGCCTGCTGGTCTGGGATGTCAGCGACCTCGACGATCCCGTCCTCGCGCAGGAGTACTTCGGGCCGACCCCGGCTGTCGACCACAACCTCTATGTGCGCGGCGACCTCGCCTACTACTCCAACTATACGTATGGAATCCGCATCGTCGACGTGTCCAGCCCGGCGCAGCCGGCCGAGAGGGGACATTTCGACACGCACCCGGCGTCGGACGCCCCGGGGTTCAGCGGATCGTGGTCCAACTATCCATTCTTCGACAACGGGGTCATCGCCGTCTCGAGCAGCCACGACGGCCTCTTCCTCCTGCAACTGCAGCCGTGAGGTCCCGGGTGGGTGGGCTCGCCTGGGTCTCTCGGCTCGCCGCGCCGGCCTTGTTGGCCGCGCTGGCCGCGCTGACCGCGGCCGCCTGCAGAGACGCGCCGGCTCTGTTCACACCGACCGACGACACTCCGCCGCTGGGTCCCGCCCCGTACCGGTTGACCTTCGAGCCGGAGCGTGACGTGACACCGACCTGGTCGGTGGCCGGCGACACGATATTCTATGTCGTCGAAGAGATTATGATCGATCCATTTCCCCCGATGTTCGACACCCTTCGCGTGACGGGGATTCTGTACGCGATCCCCATGGACGGCGGAACGGCGGTACAGGTCTTCCCGACGCTCCAGACCCGCGGCGGGGCTTCGACCAGTTTCAAGTTCGCTGCCCAGGCGCCGAACGGCACGGTCGCGGCGTACCAGCTCGGCGCGCTGTACGGGCAACTCTGCGAGGGCGCGGTGGCGTTCTGCAGCTCGCCCGTCGACTCGACCCCGAGGCTTCGGGCAGCCAGCGTCCGATTGCGTGAGCCGCGGTCGGATGTCCCCCCGGAGTCCGACGTCTCCCTGGCGATCGCGTACGAGGGTCG
>JBPCJZ010000189.1:0-7537 GCA_051004775.1 Gemmatimonadota bacterium | reverse complement strand
GGCGACATCACCTGGGTCAACGTGGGTGAAGACGGCCGCAACACCTCCGTCGACGCGCCCGATGAACTGCGCATCGAAGGCGGGGCCCACGGCGCCAACGACATCAACCTCGGCTGGCACGACAGCGGGCTCGACGCCGTGTACACCGATTCCGAGATGACCCTCCCGTTCACGGGGACGATCGACCCGGATGCCGGAGTCGCGACGGCCGACGACGGCCAGACGTACACGTCGCTGTGGGGCATGGCCGCGGAGAGCGGTGCGCCGCTGACCCAGGAAGGGTTCCGGCGGGGACTGCTGCCGATCGGCGACTTCGGCGGCTGGATCGTGGTCGTCGCGGTGCTCCTGTTCGCGATCTCCACCGCGATCTCGTGGAGCTATTACGGGGACCGATGCGCCAACTACCTGTTCGGCCCCCGCGCCGTGCTGCCGTACAAGGTCGTCTTCGTGATCATGCACTTCGTCGGCGCGGTCATGCCGCTCACGACGATCTGGGACCTCGGCGACATCTTCCTCGCGATCGTCATCGTCCCGAACCTGATCGCCCTGATTCTGCTGTCGCCCCAGGTGGTGGCAGAGACGAAGAGCTACTTCGAGCGGAAGCCGTGGATCGAGAACGCCGCGGTGCACGACGCGCTGAAGGGGAAGCCGGACCGGAAATCCTGACCGAACGAACGGACCGCAACGATGAGCCAGGACGCGGGCCCTCCGGACGGTGGGTCCGCGGATCGGCCACTGGTGCTGGGCGTCGCAGGCGGCAGCGGGTCGGGAAAGTCCACGGTCGTGCGGAAGGTGATCGAACGGATGCCGGGCATCCCGGTCAGGCTGCTCCATCACGACTCCTACTATCGCGACCATCCGGCCCTGTACGCCCCATGCATGTTCAGTACGTGGAACCCAGCAGGCGGCACGCCCACGTGATCGTCCCGTTCGGAGGAGAGAACGAGGAAGCCGTCGGGATGCTGGCGGCCCGGCTCAGGGAGCGGGTACGCGGGGCCTGAAACGGCTCGTCAGGCCTTTCGCAGGTACAGGTAGATGATGACGAGCAGGATGAGGATCACGATGACCAGGGTCTCGTGTCCGTGGATCAGGCGCGCGATGGCCCGGAAGCTGTCGCCGAGGACGTTCCGGAACTTCTCGGCAAAGTCCTGGGATGTGACGGCGGCGAGCGCCGTCGAAGTCATGCTGAGCATGCCGGGCCCTTGTGCAAGTTCTGCGCCGCGCCCGACGTGGCGTACATCGGGCGTGCGGCCGCCTGACGGCCGCGACGATTATCGGAATCGGACCTGAAACGAGGCATCGCGCAAGACATGCTCGATCGTTTCCTGCGCCTGTTCACGGATGTACGCCGCGGAGAAGGGCTCTCGGCGCTCCTGCTGGCGCTCAATGTCTTCCTCATCCTCACGGCGTACTACTTCATCAAGCCGATCCGCGAAGCCCTGATCATCGGCGAGCGAGGCGCCGAAGTGAAGAGCTACGCGGCCGCGGTCCAGGCCGTCATCCTGCTGGGCGTCGTACCGCTCTACGCCCGTCTCGCGAGCCGCCTGCCGAGGCGCCACCCTGATCAACCGGGTGACACCGGAGAACGCCACCGACTACTCGCTCAACAATACCGTGCGAAACATGCTTTTCCTGCCGTTGACCCGCGAGCAGAAGTACAAAGCCAAGCAGGTGACCGACGCGTTCTTCTGGCGCGCGGGAGACGTGCTGTCGGCGGCCGTCGTGTTTGCCGGAACGACGTGGCTGTCGCTCGGAGTCGCCCACTTCGCCATGCTCAACCTGGTGCTCGTCGCCCTGTGGCTGGTCATCGCGGCCCGCGTCGGTGCACACTACATGGAACTCGTGCGCACGGGCCGCCCGCCGCGTACCACCTGAGCAAGCCGGGCAAGAGCTGGGCAGCCCGGGTCGCCTGGGCAGCTGAGCGGCCCGGGGCGCCTTCAACTCGAAGCCTTCATCGGCTTCGACATCAACCGGGGAGTGAAGTGAGCAGCAGAAAGAAGCCGTCGCTGACCGATAGAGTCCGCCGCCGCACGCCGACCTACACCAAACCCGGTTCGGCCCCCGGCACCCTGGTGATCCGCGACGACGCGGTGCCGAGCAAGCTCGACGTCATCGCCTACGGCCCCGAAGGCTACGAGGAACGGGAGCTCGAGCACGTCGGCCAGGCGGTCGAATCGCTCGACCGGTTTCCGGTCGTGTGGCTCAACATCGTGGGGCTGGGCTCCGAGGAGGTCGTCCGGTCGCTCGGGACGGAGTTCGGGCTGCACCGGCTGGTCCTGGAGGACATCGTAAACACGCATCAGCGCGCTAAGGTGGAGCCCTACGCCGAGGCGCTCTACACGGTCGTGCGGATGCCGTTCGTCGACGGGCCGGGAACCGAGCAGGTCAGCATTCTGCTTACGAGCCAGATCGTCGTGACGATCCAGGAACACCCGGGCGACGCGTTCGAGCCCGTGCGCGACCGCATCCGCGTGCCGCGCGGCCTGATTTGCGAGCGCGGATGCGACTACCTCCTGTACGCGATCGTCGACGCCGTCATCGATTCCTACTTTCCGGTGCTGGAAGCCACGGGAGAACGTCTCGACGAGCTAGAAGAAGAGGTGATGAACGACGCGACGGAACACACCGTGACGCAACTCCACCAGGTGCGACGGGAGCTGGTCAGCCTGCGCCGCGACATCTGGCCGCACCGCGACATGCTGAATTCGCTTCTGCGGGACAGCGGCGACTTCGTCACCGAGGCCACCGGCATATACCTGCGCGACGCGTACGATCACACGATCCAGGTGATCGATCTGACCGACTCGATGCGAGACATCGCGGGCGACCTGCTCGGAACCTACATGTCCGTCGTCAGCAATCGGATGAACGAGGTCATGAAGGTGCTCACGATCATCGCGACCGTATTCATCCCGCTGGGCTTCGTCGCGGGCCTGTACGGCATGAACTTCGATACGTCCTCGCCCTACAACATGCCCGAGCTCGGCTGGGCCTTCGGTTATCCGGCCGCGCTGACGCTCATGGGGGCGATCGCCTTCGGCCTGCTCATGTTCTTCCGGCGAAAGGGATGGCTGGGGTGACGCCGGCAGACCCCCGCGCGGCGCTCCGGCCGGGCTTCGTTCTGGCACTGTTGCTCGGTGTCGGTTCCCTCGGCGCGTCGGGATGCGGTGCCGAAGCGCCGGACCGGGCCGCCGCCGGGGAAGGCCGGCGGCCGGCCGCCCTGCACGGACGCGTGACCGAGAACCCGGGCCCGCGGCCGGACTTCGTGCTGCACGACATGCGCGGCGGGACCTACGACTTCCGCGCCGAGACCGGCGGCGTTCTCACCCTCTTGTTCTTCGGCTACACGCACTGCCCGGATGTCTGCCCGATCCACATGTCCAGCATCGCGGAAGTCAAGCGGGACCTCGGCGCGGAGTTCGGCCGCCGCACGCGTGTCGTCTTCGTCACGGTGGATCCGGCGCGCGACACGCCCGAGCGGCTCCGAACCTGGCTGGGCGGCTTCGACCCGGAGTTCGTGGGCCTGTACGGGGACGCGGACGTAGTCGACGAGATCCAGCGCGGTCTCGGGCTCCCGGCCGCGGTCGTTCCGGACACGTCCGCCCCCGATTACGAGGTGGGTCACGCCGCGCCGGTCATCGCGTTTCCGCCGAATGACTCCATCCGGGTTTCCTATCCGTTCGGCACTCGGCAGGCCGACTGGGGTCACGACCTCCCTCTCCTGGTCGAGTTCGACGGGAGCGCCGCCGCCCCGTGACCTGGTGGTGCTCCGCCCGGTCGACGGCGTGGACCTGGAGCTGGCAGGCGTATCCCGGCGTATGGATCCTGGTGGGGCTGCTGCTGGCCGCGTACCTGGTCCTCGAACGGCGGGTCGGCGAGGCATCGCCGCATCGCAGATCGTGGTTCTTCGGAGGACTCGCGACCCTGTGGATCGCCCTCGACTGGCCGATCGGCGCCCTCGGGGCGGGGTACCTCGCGTCGGTCCACATGGTGCAGTACCTGCTGATCGCCCTGCTGGCTCCGGCCCTCCTCCTGCGCGGCATTCCCGAGGCCGCCTGGGCACGCTTGCGCGGTTTCGACCGGCCGGGCCGGCCCAACCGGCCGAGCCGCGCCAAGACCGCGGGAGCCCTGCGGCTTGCAACGCACCCGCTCGTCACGCTGGCCGTGTTCGCCGTCGTAGTGCACTACACGCACCTGCCGTCCGTCGTCGACGGCCTCATGGCGTCCCAGTGGGGATCCTTCCTGATCGACATGCTGTGGCTGGCCGGCGGCCTGCTGTTCTGGTGGCCGATCGTGGTCCCCGTCCCGTCCCGACCGGCGTTCCAGTACCCGCTCAAGATGGGGTACCTGTTCGTCGCCACGATCCTGAACACGTTGCCGTACGCGTTTCTCACGTTCGGTGAGCTGCCGTTCTATGGCATCTACGAGCTCGCGCCCCCGTTCCCGGGGGTGTCGACGCGCCAGGATCAGCAGATCGCCGGGCTGCTGATGAAGGTCGGGGGCGGGGTGATTCTGTGGACGGCCATCACCGTCGTGTTCATCCGGTGGTTCCAGCGTGAGTCCGCCGACGAACCGAAGGGGATGGGCCGCACGGCCTGACGATGGCCCGCTTCGTAGCCGCCTTCGCGGCCATCTACGTCATCTGGGGATCAACATACCTCGCGATCAAGCTGGCGATCGCCACGATCCCGCCGTTTCTCATGCTGTCGTGGCGCTTCTTTCCGGCCGGATTGATCCTCTACGTGGTGCTGCGCCTCCGGGGCGTCGCGTCGCCGACGAAGCGGGAGATGCTCGCCGCGGCGGGCATCGGAACCCTGATGCTCGCAGGCGGCACCGGGGCCGTGGCCTGGGCCGAGCGGACGATCCACAGCGGCCTCGCCGCGCTGCTGGTGGCCGTCGTGCCGATGTGGATGGTGCTGTTCGATTGGCTGGGACCCGCGAAACGGCGACCGACCGGGCGCGTGCTGAGCGGACTCGTGGTCGGCTTCCTCGGCGTCGGCCTGATCGTCGGCCCGACCTGGCAGGGCCTCGGTCTCGCGGGCCTCCTCGCGGTGCTCGCCGTCATGTTCGGGACGATCTGCTGGGCGCTCGGGTCCGTCTACTCGCGCTATGCGCCGCTTCCGCGCTCCGCTTTCATGGCCTCCGCGATCGAGATGATGGCGGCGGGCGTCTTCCTCCTCGGTGCCGCGATCGCCCTCGGCGAGACGACCGGGTTCGACTTCGCAGCGGTGAGCCGGGAGTCGGCCCTGGCGGTGGCGTACCTGGTCGTCTTCGGATCGCTCATCGCCTACGCCGCCTACGTCTGGCTGTTGCACAACTCCACCCCGGCGCGCGTATCGAGCTACGCCTTCGTCAATCCGCTGGTGGCCATGCTGCTCGGCGTCTGGCTGGGCAACGAGTCCTTCGGCCTCACGACGCTGATCGCGGCCGGGCTGGTCGTCGGATCGGTCGTCCTGATCACGCTGGAGAAGCGGCCCAGACCGGCGGGCGGCGCCCCACCTCGCCCGCGTCGCCTGACCCCGTGAACGCGCCGGCCGCCGATCGATCCGGCGGTGGGAGGGTACGCAAGCTACGTGCTCCCCGCGGGGGAGAGCGCATATGTTGTATGTGGGAGCAAGTCAACCGGACCAAGGAGTCATAGATGCGGTATTTGGCGTGGGTAGACAGTGCTCGATCCGTCCTGGTGGCGGCGCTCGGCGCGGTTTTCGTCGGCGCGGGGTGCGCCACGAATCCGGCGACAGGTGAGAGCCAGTTGTCGCTCGTCAGCGAGGGGCAGGAGATCCAGATGGGCCAGGAGGCGAAGCAGGCGATCCCGGCCCAATACGGACTGTATGACGATCCGGCGCTGCAGGCCTACGTGGACAGCGTAGGCCAGGCGCTCGCGGCGGCGAGCGAACGTCCGGCGCTCCCGTGGTCCTTCCAGGTCGTCGATGATCCGGTGATCAACGCCTTCGCACTGCCCGGAGGCCCCATCTTCCTGGCGCGCGGCATCATGGCGCACTTCAATTCCGAGGCGGAGATGGTTTCGGTTCTCGGGCACGAGATCGGCCACATCACGGCCCGTCACATCGTCGAGATGGTCAGCCGGCAGCAGCTCGCGCAGATCGGGCTCGTCGCGGGGATGATCGCGGTTCCCGAGATCCGTCCCCTCGGCGGCGCGCTGTCCGGCGGACTCGGCGTGCTGTTCCTCAAGTTCAGCCGCGACAACGAGAGCCAGTCCGACGATCTCGGGCATCGCTACATGACGCGGCTCGGGTACGATCCCCAGGCGGCGGTCTCGATGTTCCAGATCCTCGAGCGCCAGCGCGACGCGTCCGGGTCGTCGATCCCGGAATGGCAGTCGTCGCATCCGGACCCGGGAAACCGGGTCGCGGCGGCGCAGCAGCGTGCGCAAGCCGACGGCAACCCCGGCGGGATCGAACGGGCCGCCGAGTACCTGCGGCACATCGACGGCCTCGTGTATGGGCCCGACCCGCGGCAGGGGTACTTCCAGGGCGACCGGTTCATCCATCCCGACCTGCGGTTCCAGATTGATTTTCCGGGCGACTGGCAGCGCCAGAACACGCCATCGTCCGTCGTTGCCGGCAGTCCCGACAACGACGCGCTCATCGAGCTGACGCTCGCCGCGGGTAAGACCCCCTCCCAGGCGGCGGCGGAGTTCTTCCGCATGGAAGGTCTCCAGCGGACGGGGTCGGCGAACCGGAACGTCAACGGGCTGCCGGCGATCCTCGGGAGCTTTCGGGTCCAGACGCAGCAGGGAGTCCTCGAGGGCCTGGTGATGTTCGTGGAGCACCGCGGCAATACGTACCGCGTCCTGGGCTACACGCCCTCCGAACGATTCGGCCGCTACTCGCCCACGTTCGAGAGAACCCTCGCGAGCTTCGCGCCGGTCTCGAGCTCGGCCCTGCTCAACGTCGAGCCGAAGCGCATCGACATCGTGCGGGTGCCGGAATCGATTACGGTCGAGACCTTCAGCCAGCGTTTTCCCTCGACGATCGAAATGGAGGATCTCCTTGTGCTCAACGGGTGGACGGCCGGTCAGCGGCTCGAGGCCGGAAGCTCCGCCAAGCGCGTGACCGGGAGCGGCGGACCTCGCTAGAAGCCTGGCTCAGGAACCGGGGTGGGTCGGGCGAACAGGTTGGCCGCCCCGGATCGGCGCTCCGTGGCGCAGATCCTGCACTTCCGCGGTCTCGACAATCCGAACGACTGTGTCCCGAGTCCGCGTCCGGCGTAGCGCCGGGCCGGATTCGGGGCGTGATTCCGCCCCGATCGCGCGGGAGGGGGGCGGGCACGGCGTCCGCGCAGCCAAGGAGGAACCGTTGCATTACGCGAGGAAAACCCGAGTACTTCTCGCCTCACTGCTGGTGTTCGGCCTGCCCGCGGGCGCTGCCGCCCAGGTGTCCGGCAATTTTTCCGTCGACCTGCATGGCGGGTTGGCCATACCGACCGGGACGTTTGGGGATCTCACGGGGACGGGCTACGCTTACGGAGGTGGCCTGGCGTTCCACATTTCGCCGAACGTCGCCCTGCGCGGTGA
>JBPCJZ010000188.1:0-6707 GCA_051004775.1 Gemmatimonadota bacterium | reverse complement strand
AGGCGCCGACGGCGTTGATGTGCGTGCCGGGCCCGACGTCCGCGTCGTCGATGACGGGCGTCGATGACGTCGTCGTGGCGCAGACGATGTCGGCCCCGCGCACGGCCTCGGCCGCGGTGGCGGTGCGCACGATCCGGCCGGCGCACCAGGGAGCGGGCGCGACCTCATCGATCAGCCGCTCCACGTTCGCGGCCGTCGGACTGTAGACCCTGATCACAGCGATCGGCCGCACCGCGCACATCGCCTCGATGTGACTCCGTGCCTGGACGCCCGCGCCCAGCACAGCCAGCGTCGAGCTGTCGGGTCGCGCCAGAAGATCCGTCGCCGCGCCGGAGGCCGCCGCCGTCCGTATCGCCGTAAGCGTCGACCCTTCGACGAGCGCGATCGGGCGACCCGTGTCCGGCTCGAGAACGATCACCGCCCCCTGGATCCTGGCGATACCCGCCCGCGCGTTCCCGTCGAACACCGAGACGACTTTCACGGCCAACGAACTCGCGTCACCGTCGACCCGCGCCGGCATGATGAGCGTGATCCCTTTCCCTCCCGGCGCGGCCAGATGCGTCCGTAGCGGAACATCCGCCTCGCCCCGTGCCAGCGCGGCGAACGCCTCCTTCATGAGCTCGATGGCATCCCGCATTGGCAGCGAGGCGCGGACATGATCGCCGCTCAGGATCAGCATGCCATTCTCTTTCTCCCTCGAACGAAGCACCTTGGTCGCGCTGGATCGCATGGAATGCTTCGAAACAGAGCACGCCCGCAGAGGCCGACAATGAAAATCGTACGAATACGAACCTACCAGGTCGATCTTCCCCTCCACGAGGGAAGCTACAACTGGTCAGGCGGGAAGTCCGTCGAGGTGTTCGATAGCACCGTCGTGAGGATCGACACCGACGGGGGCATCACCGGCCATGGCGAGGTCTGTCCGCTCGGGCCGGCGTACCTCCCGGCGTACGCCGAAGGCGCTCGGACGGGCATCGCGGAGCTCGCACCGCACCTCATCGGGCAGGATCCGACCGCGCTCAACCCGCTCAATCGCCTGATGGAATCGCGGCTCAAGGGGCATCCCTACGCGAAGTCCGCCATCGACATCGCGTGCTGGGACATTCTCGGCCAGGTCGCGAATCAACCGGTCTCCACGCTACTCGGCGGCAGATACGGAGACGACTTCCCCCTCTACCGGGCTATCTCGCAGGAGAGTCCCGAGGCGATGGCGGGGAAGGTCGCCGGCTACCGCGACGAGGGGTACCGGAAGTTCCAGCTCAAGGTCGGCGGCGACCCCGAGACGGACATCGAACGGATCCGCGCGGTGGCGGTGCTGATGGAGCGCGGGGACGTGCTCATCGCCGACGCGAACACGGGGTGGCTCAAGCACCAGGCGATGCGCGTCGTCCGGGCGGTCGACGACGTGGACGTCTACATCGAGCAGCCCTGTCTCACGTACGAGGAGTGCCTCTCGGTCCGCCGGCACACCGACCATCCGTTCGTGCTCGACGAGTGCATCGACGGGATCGGCATGCTGAGCCGTGGCCACGCGGACCACGCGATGGACGTCGTGAACATCAAGATCAGCAAGTTCGGCGGGCTGACCGGCGCGAGGCTCGCTCGGGATCTCTGCGTATCGCTCGGCATCGCCGTCACGATCGAAGACAGTTGGGGCGGAGACATCACGACCGCCGCGATCGCGCACCTGGCGCACAGCACGCCGCCCGAGTTTCTGTTCACGGCGACCGACTTCAACAGCTACGTGACGGTCAGCACGGCCGAGGGGGCGCCGCAGAGGAAGGGCGGGCGACTCACGGCGTCACGGAGCCCAGGACTGGGAATCGAACCACGCATGGACGTTCTCGGCGAGCCGGTGATCGACGTTCGGTAGGCGCCACCTACTCCCCAGAGACCACAACCGTCCCCGTAACCGTCACGTCCTCGCGTCCCGCGTCCGATACTCGCACTCCGTGAACGACGACCTCGAGGGTCATCGCCGCTTCGACCGTGTAGGTGATCGAGTGATCGTTGAGCCTCAGGTCCGCGGCGCAGAAGTCCTCCGGGGGCGGAAAGTCGTCGAGCGGCCGGATGTCGAGGGTCCCACCGAGGAGCTTGACGGGCGTGAGGCCGGTCTCGATACACCCGCCTCCGTAGGTCTGGATGGAGATCTCGAAGGGTACTCCTGCCGTCGCCGTCTCCGGGATCGTGACGCGGGCCGGGTCCCCGTGGAACTCGAGGCGTGCGGGCTGCAGGCCCTCCGGTTCGAAGGGCTGAACCAGGGTGTCATTGCCGCACGCGGTGGAGAGAACTACGCACAGGGCAACTAGTTTGCCGACGGTTTTCACGGTTCGGGGCCTCGTCTCGGTTTGTTGAACTCCCCTCCCAATATAACGTGCGAATGTCGCTCTTCGTGTCCGCAGTCGGCGCGAACGGAAGGACGTGAGTCTATCTGCGCTGCGCGGGAACGGGACGACCTGGGCGATTCCCTGAAGCTGAACTGATCCGCGAACAGTGACGCAATGCGGATCTCCATCAGCCGTCCGCGCCCGGCTGAACTGGAGGATCTCGAGGATTCGGTCCAGGCGGACCAGCCTGTCGTCCTCGAGACGCGCGAATTCCTCCCCGCCGCGCGCGAACACATCTCTGATGCGCGTCTCCAGCTCGCGCTCGGCTCCGCCGCCCTCGCGAATCCGCAAGCGACCGTCGCCGGATGGCGGATCGCGATCGTGCACCACCGACGGCGCAGAACGGCTGCGGCCTCCAGTCGGTCGTGGAGGCCACAGTCGATCGGACGATACGGTTCGTTCATCGGCCGTCTCGTGTGGGGCCGGGGTTCGGTGATTCTACGGCAGCACGATCTCTTCGATGGCGTCCAGCAGATACCCGATCTGATCCTCGTCGTCAGTCACCATCCGATAGGAGCGGTCGCCGGTCTTCTCGAGCCCGTAGCTCGATATCGTGTCGACCGCCGTGGGGACGGACATCGGGTAGCTGTCGCGCAGCTTGAACTCGACGCGATACGGCGTGTCGAGTACGAACGGCTCGAACTCCCCGGCCATTTCCCGCCGCACGGCCTCTTCGGCTGCCGCCCGCAGTTTCTCGCGGACGCGCTCCGGGCTGTAGGTGACCGCCGCGTTGTGGCCGACCGCGATCTTGGTCACCACGCCGATGACGCCGTTGGCGAGGATCTCCTGCGTCTCCTTGACGAGCACGTCGTCGCCGCTGACCAGCGACACCGACACGCCCTTGGCGCCGCCGATCAGCGCGTTGATCCCGACTTCGTTCAGGCGCTTACCGTTCACCGTGAACTCGTCGAAGGCGTAGTTGTGCGACATCACCGCGTGGTTAGGCGGCGCCGCGTGCGCGCCCGTGAACATCATCGTGCCGAACGTCGAATCGATGCCCGTGCTCATGACCATCGGCTTCGGATAGCCGCGGATCAGCAGCGCGTCCGGGTCGAGTTCCCACGGGATCACGTTGGCGAACCGGTTGCCGCCGTGCCCTTCGTTCACGACGAAAGACGCGGCCCCGGCGGCCCGGGCCCCGTCGATCACGGCGTTCGCTTCCTGCGTGAGAAGCTGCCGGTAGTGGTCCCAGTAGTCGGGTCCGGTCAGTTCCTTGTAGCGGGGCGCTTCGTTGCCGGCGATGACCTCCGTGATGTGCACCGTCGATCCCATGCCCTCCATGTCGGGAACGAGATAGATCCGGAAGCCTTCTTCGAAAGGCACCGTCTTGTCTTCGAACAGGCGGGTGACCTGCGCGTGGGCGGTCACGGACGCCGCCGGCAGCATCACAGCCAGGATGGATGAAACGCGGCGACAGACTCGAAGGTTCATGCGTGGTCCCCGATGCTTGAGTTGTCGATGTCGAACCAGGTACTCACTCGGGATATGGCCGGACGGTACCTTCGAAGCAAGAATACGATGAACCACCGCGCCCCCCTATCCGCCCGAATCGGTTGGTGCCGCCCGTTCCGTTAGCTCTGTCAGTTCCGTGTCGATCAGGACGCCCGCGCTCAGCGTCCGGTGAACGGGGCAACGATCGGCGATGTCCAGCAGCCGCTCGCGCTGTTCGGCGTCGAGGTCTCCCCGTAGCGAGAGACTCCGCTCCAGGCGGTCGACGCGCGGCTCCCGATCCTCGCAGCGGTCGGCGTCGTCCGCGTGGACGCGCGAGTGGCGCACGAGCACGCTGGCCTCCTCGAGCGGCCATCCCTTCCGTTCGGCGTACATCTTGAGCGTCATCGTCGTGCAGGCGCCGAGCGCGGCGGCCAGGAGGTCATACGGCGTCGGCCCGAGGTCGCCGCCTCCCACGGATGCCGGCTCATCGGCCAGCAAGGCGTGGCGGCCGACGCGAATCTCGGTACGAAACGCGCCGGCCGCCGTGCTCGTGAGGACCGTTCCCGCGGGTGGCGCCGTCGCTCCGGAGTCTGGAGTCGCTGCCGCGTCCGAACTTGTTGCTGACTCCGCGCCCGCCGCCGAGCCCGCGGTCTTAGTCGCGGCTCCCGCTGCCGCGCCTTCATCGACGTAGCGCCGGGCCCACGCGGCCAGCACCGAGCCGACGTAGGTCGAGTCCCGCTCCTTCAGCAGAAGGTGGTCCGCGTCGTCGAGCGACACGAAGCTCTTTGGGTGCCTGGCCGCGGCGTAGATCTTCGCCGCATTCTCGATCCCCACCTGCGTGTCGATCGGTGAATGGAAGATCAGCAGGGGCCGGCTGAGCTCGCGGATCGCCTCTTCCATGCGTTGCCCGTCGAGGTCCTCCACGAAGTCCCGGCTCACCGTGAACTTCCGGCCCGCGAGGGAGACCTGGGCCTCGCCCCGTCGCTCGATGTCGTCCAGGGAGTCGGCGAACAGGTGCTTCACGTGGACCGGATCAAACGGCGCGCCGATCGTCGCGACCGCCCGGACGGAGTCGATCCTCGCGGCCGCCCGGAGCACGGCGGCGCCCCCGAGCGAGTGGCCGATCAGGATCCCCGGCGCCCCTGCATGCTCCTTCATGAACTCGGCCGCCGCGACGAGATCGTCGACGTTGGACGAGAAGGAGGTCTCGGCGAAATCCCCCTCGCTCTCGCCGAGCCCCGTGAAGTCGAAGCGAAGGACGCCGAGGCCGGCGTCGGTCAGCGCGCGGCCGATGTTGACCGCGGCCTTCGAGTCCTTCGAGCACGTGAAGCAATGCGCGAACAGAGCGCACGTCGTCACCCGTCCGCCGTCGGGAAGGCTCAACCGGGCGCTCAGGGCCGCGCCCTGAGCCCCGGTGAACGTGAGCCGCTCGTTGCTCATGGCGCGCCTCGTTCGGTGGGGATGACCATCGACGAGGCGAATCGGCCCATCGCGTGAATGCGGCCCCGGCTCAGGCCAGGAACATACCCGCGATGGCGAGAACCTCCTCCATGGTCAGTGGTTCGTCGAACGCCTCCTGGATCTGCTCGACCGTGATGCCGAATGCGGCGAATCCGGCCGAAGCGAGGTCGACGCCTCCCTGGACGGTGTTGCCTTCGCCTGCGTACACCGCAGCCAGGACGGCCGGGCTGTCGTCGCCGCTGTCGGGAATCCAGCCCTCGAGCCCGCGAATCCGCCGCACCTTGGACGCGTGTTCGCCTTCCACGGAGTGAATCGTCGCCGCCGCCGTCAGAACGGCCGGAGCGGACTGCAGATTCGGAAGCTGGCCCTTGTAGGCGCGCACGCCGGTGTCCTCGAAGCCCTGCGCCAGCAGGAGGAACGTCGGGTAGTCGGAAAACGGAGCGAACTGTCCGCCCGCCGTGAAATCGAACTCCGGCTCCGGGATCGCGGCCGACCCCAGGGCGTTGCGCAGAAAAGCGACGTGGACGAGTTCGTGGTCGCGGATCGTGCGGAACGTTCGCCGATCCTGGCCGGGGATGACGCCGGAATCCACGCCGCGGACGTAGTACTCCGCTTCGAGGTATTCCAGCAGCAGGGCGAAGTTGAGCACGTCCTGCACGCTGACCTGCGCCTGCATGGCGCCGAGCTTACGGGCTGCCGCGACGACGCCCAGTGGCGCTGCGGCGAGCGCGAGGCCCGCGGTTCCAAGTCGTCCGCTCGTCCGCAACGCGGCGCGGCGCGAGACGCCGGTGCTCTCCAGAACGGTTTCGTTCGTATCGATATTCATGATGTCTGATCCCTTACTCGTGGTCACAGGCCGACGACGGTGATGTCGGTCTGAATGAAGTTGGACGCGATCGCAAGGACTTCCGAGGGTGTGCGGGCCAGGCTGAACGCGCGCGGTGCGAACGACTTCCCGTTGGGCCGCCGTAGGTCCGCGATGGCCGACGCGTGGCGCGCCTCGACGGAAACGATCTTGCCGGCGAGCACGAGGAGATCCGTATCGTCCAGGAGCGCGGCCGCGCCGTTGTAGGCGCTCACCCCGAGAAACTCGAAGTCCTCCGCCGTCTGCAGGACTTTCGCGCGAGACTTGAACTGAATCGACGAAAAGTCAAACGCCAGGGCGGGGATGGCGGCGCTGCCGAGGGCGGTCGCGAAGAACTCGCGGTGCACGATCTCGTGAGCCCGGAGATCTTCCATCACTTCCCGCTCTTCGCTCGAGCCGCCGTTGTAGAAGTTCTGGATGACCAGGATGTAGAAGGCGGCCTCGAGCTGTTCGAGAGCGTAGGCGTAGTTCAACACGCCGATGTCGGTGCTGAAGTCGATCGTAGCCGAATCGGCGCCCTCGGTAACCGGCCCTTTTCCGTTGTCGCCGCCTCGCGCATTGCC
>JBPCJZ010000187.1:0-4380 GCA_051004775.1 Gemmatimonadota bacterium | reverse complement strand
CTTCTCGGAAGGCGCCTACGGACCCCTGATCTCGTGGCAGGTAGAACCGCCCGAGACCACCGGACCGGCGAGGCTCGAGTTCGCCGAGCTGCGGGACGAGGGGTGGACGACACCCCGCACGGTCGTCAAACGCTCCGACCTGTTCGTCAACTGGGCGGACTTCCCGTCCGTCGTCTCGCTCGGCTCCGGGCGCCTGGCCGCCCACTGGCTCCAGTACAACGGTCCGGGCACGTACGCCTACCAGGTACGGATGGCCTTCTCGGACGACGGCGGGACCACGTGGTCGGAGCCCTTCATCCCACACGAGCGCGCGACGCAGACGGAACACGGTTTCGTGTCGCTCGTCCCCGCCACCGTGGGAGTCGACGTGTTCTGGCTCGATGGCCGGGAGTACGAGGGCGGATCGGAGGAGATGAGCTTCCGGCACGCCCGGGTCCTGCCGCCGGGTTCCCCGGGCGGCGCAGCCGCGTCCGGGACCTCACGCACGCCCGCCTCAGCGGCTGTGGACTCGACCGTGGGCGAAACGGTGCTCGACCCGCGGACGTGCGACTGCTGCCAGACGGACGTGGCCCGCGTCGGCGAGGACCTGGTCGCCGTGTACAGGGGTCGTAGCGATACCGAGATCCGCGATGTCGAAGTCGTCCGCCGCGTCGACGGCCGGTGGGGCGCGCCGCGCGCCGTTCACGACGACGGGTGGCGGATCGACGCCTGCCCGGTGAACGGTCCGGCCGTCGCGGCTTTCGGCCGCGATATCGTAGTGACCTGGTTCACGGCGGCGGCCGATTCCGCCCGTGTCCTCGCCGCCCGCTCGACCGACGGAGGAGCGTCCTTCGAAGCGCCCATCCGCATCGACGACGGGCGCCCCCTGGGACGCGTCGACGCCCTGTCGCTCGGAGACGGCGGGACCGCGCTCGCCTGGGTGGAGGCCATCGACGATGAGGAAGGGACGATGGGAGCCGGCGCAGAGGTGCGTCTTCGCGTGATCGACGCGGACGGACGCGTCTCGGTCTCCGTGCCCGTGGCGCGCGGCAGCGGCGCCCGAGCGTCGGGCTTTCCCGTGCTGGCCCGTGCCGGCGGGGATATCCTTGTCGCGTGGACGGATTCCGACGCCGGGCGCGTCCGCATCGCGCGGGGTGCCGCGCACTGACGTGGCGGCCGCGACCCGTCTATAACTGTCTCCAATGATACTGAAACGAAGGCTGCCGCCATGGATCTGCTGATTCGCGACGCGACATTCCTCGACGGTTCCCGGGGCCATGTGGCGATCACGGGCAACCGGATCACCCACGTCGGGCCGGACCTGCCCGCGGGGGCCCCCGACGCGGCACGGGAGATCGACGGCACCGACCGGCTCGCGATGCCCGGCCTGGTGAACGCTCACACCCACGCCGCCATGACCCTGTTTCGGGGCTACGGCGACGACATGCCGCTCATGCCCTGGCTCGAGGAACGCATCTGGCCGGCCGAGGCGAAGCTCACCGGGGAGGACGTCTATTGGGGCACGCGCCTCGCCTGCGCGGAGATGATCCGCACGGGGACGACGCTGCTGAACGACATGTACTGGAAGGTGCCCGAGGGCGCGCGCGCGATTCGCGACGCGGGCCTGCGGGCCACCGTTTCCGCCGGCCTGATCAGCGGCGGATTCCTGGGAGACCTGAAGGGCGAAGCCGCGGAGTTGATCGAGATGTACGAGGCCGGCGAGTTCGGCGATCGCATCCGGCTCGCGATCTCGCCGCACGCGCCCTATACCGTGACTCCGGAGGACCTGGAATGGTGCGCGCAGCTCGCCGCCGCCCACGATCTGCCGCTGCAGATCCACGTGTCCGAGACCCTGCGCGAGGTCGAAGAGTGCGTGGCCGAGCATGGCGTCCGTCCGGCCTTCCACATCCAGCGCCACGGCATCCTCGACCGCCCGACGACGATCGCGCACGGCGTCTGGCTCGACCACGCCGAGCTCGAGATGCTGGCGGCCTATCCGGCCACCGTGGTTCACAACCCGGTGAGCAACCTGAAGCTCTCCTGCGGCCAGGGACGCGACGTGCGCGGGTGGTTCGACTACCCCACGGCGAAGGAGCTCGGCGTGAACGTCGCGCTCGCGACCGACGGAACCGCGTCCAACACCAACCTCGACATGTTCGAGGAGATGAAGTTCGCCTCGCTGATGGCCAAGCACGCCTCGGGCGACCCCACCTGCATGCCGGCGGCCGAGACGGTCGATATCGCGACGCGGGGCGGGGCCGACGGAATGGGTTGGACCGAAGCAGGGCGCCTCGAGGTCGGCGCCCTGGCCGACGTGGTCCTGCTCGACCTTACGGAAGCCACCCTCACGCCGATGCACGACCCCGCCAGCCACGCGGCCTACGCGGCCAACGGGCAGTGCGTGCACACGACGATCTGCGACGGGCGCATCCTGATGGAGGGCGGGACCGCCGCCGCGATTGCCGACTACGCCGAGATCCGGGCACGCGCAACCGAAGCGGCCCGGCGAGTCACGTCGAGCTGAGCCGGGTCCGGACCCCCGTCCTGGCCGCCAGCCAGGTCCGGCCTCAGCCCGAGCCCTCCGCGTCGGCCCAGTAGTCGCGGCGCGCGATCGTGACGACGAGCGCCAGCCCGAGGGCGGCGGCGGCCAGGAACAGGATCATCGCCAGGCCGGGATAGCCGAGAATCGTAAAGCTGGTCTCCACGCGCATGATCAGCGCCGCGCCGATGATCAGGGACGCGAGTACGAGGCCGAGCGTGATCCGGTTGGCAATCGAACGAAGGCTGGCGGTCAGCCGTCCCTCGTCGAAGGCGTCGACCCTGACCTGCAGCTTTCCGTCGACGAGCTGGGTCGTGAACGCGTTCAGTCGCTCCGGTAGCTGCTGGACGAACTCGTTCATCTCGAGGGCCGACGAGAACAGGCTCTGCGGCGACAGCGACGACAGCAGGTTTCGCTGCATCAACGATTCCGCGTGGTCGCGAACGACCTCGTCCGGGTGGCAGTCCGGGTCGAGGCAGCGGACGATGTTGTCGAGATACGACAGCGTCTTGCCGAGGGTCGCGAGGTGGGGCGGCGGCTGGAGGGAGTTCTCCACGCCGATTCGGACGACCTCGAGGATCAACTGGCCGGTCGCCATGTCCTGGACGCTCCGCCCCTGGTTCTGCTGGACGAGGTCCGCGACGTCGGACTGGAACTTCTCGACGTTCGCGTCGGGCAGCGGGTGCGCCAGCTTCGTGGCGAGCTTCGCCGCTTCGCCGCCCTCGCCCTCCGACACGGCGAGGAGTAACCGAAGCAGCTCGTGCCGCCGACGCTCGTCGAACCGCTCCACCATCCCGAGGTCGATCAGCGCGATCCGGCCGTCCTGCATCAGCATCACGTTGCCCGGGTGCGGATCCGCGTGGAACACCCCGTGCACCAGGATCTGGTCAAGATAGGCCCGCAGCACGTCCTCCGCCGCGGCCGAGCGGTCGATGTCGAGCATCGCGACCTGGCTGACGTCGGCGATGCTCGTGCCGATCAGGTAGTCCATCGTCACGACCCGGTCGCCGCTGTAGTCCATGACCGGTCGGGGCACGACGAGGCGCGGATAGCCCTCGAGAATCCCGGCCATCTCGTCGAGGTTGCGGGCCTCGCGCCGGAAATCGAGCTCGCGCAGTATCGTCCGGCGGAACTGCTCGACCATTTCAGTGAGTCCGAGGCGCCGCCCGAGGTCCGTGTGCTTCTCCGCGAGCCCTGCGAGGCTGTCCAGCGCCTCGAGGTCGTCGTGGATCGTCTCCCGGATACCCGGTCGCTGCACTTTCACTATCACGCGCCGTCCGTCGCGCATCCGGGCGCGATGCACCTGGGCGAGCGAGGCAGCCGACAGCGGTTCGTCCTCGAACTCTAAGAACGCCGTCGAAACCCGGGCGCCGATATCCGCCTCGATGACCTCGCGCGCCTCGACCCCGGAGAACGGGGCGACGCCGTCCTGGAGACGTTCGAGTGCTTCGATGTAGGCCGGCGGGAAGATGTCGGACCGGCTGGCCAGCAACTGGCCCAGCTTCACGAATGTCGGACCCATGCTCTCGAGATCGGCCGCCAGTTGCGCCGGCCCGCCGTCATCGTCGATCTCGACCTCGGTGAGATTCGCTTCCTCGTAGAGCGACGTCTGCTGGATCAGGTCTCCGCGGCCGTGCTTCAGCAGCAAGAGCGCGATGTCCTTCTGACGGCTCAGGCTCATTTAGTCTCCCGGATGATTATGAAGCGCCACCGCCGTAGCGCCCGACGCATCCCCGGCTGGTCCCGGCATGGCGCCGACGCCACACTCAAATCGCTACCTTCTTTCAACTGACGATACACTGCTCGACCGAAATCTGCGCGAATCAACCAGAGGGGACGAACGCTCGATGATGCGCTTTCTT
>JBPCJZ010000186.1:0-11267 GCA_051004775.1 Gemmatimonadota bacterium | reverse complement strand
CCGGCCCCGCTCGAGCCCGACACCGTGTATCACGGGATGGCGTCGGCCCACAACCTGGCGATCAATACCGAGTCCGGTTTCGCCTACGTCGTCCGCTCGAGCCAGGGCGGCGAGACGTGCGGGGGCGGCCTCCACATGGTCGACATCCGCACGCCGAAGAACCCGCAGTTCGCCGGCTGCTACACGGACACCGAGGGCCTGCTCGCCGTCGGCAGCGGGCACGACACGCAGTGCGTGAACTACCACGGTCCGGACGCGAACTACCAGGGCCGCGAACTCTGCTTCGCGTCGAACGAGACGGTCATGCGGATCGTCGACGTGACCGACAAGTCGAATCCTCAGATCGTCGGTTCCGCGTCCTATCCCGCTCAGGCGTACATCCACCAGGGCTGGTTGACCGACGACCACGCGTTCTTCTACATGGACGACGAACTCGACGAACTCGTCGGCAACACCGCGCGCACCCGCACGCTCGTATGGGACCTGGCGGATCTCGACGATCCGACCTACGCCGGCGAGCTCCTCGGCCCCGACGCGTCCACCGACCACAACCTGTACATCGACGGCGACCGGATGTACCAGGCGAACTACCAGGCGGGTCTGCGGGTGATCGACATTTCCGACCGCAAGCAGCCGGTCGAGATCGGCCACTTCGACACCACGCCGTATGGCGCAAATCCGCCGGGATTCAACGGCGCGTGGACGGCGTATCCGTACTTCGACAGCGGCACCGTCATCGTTTCGAGCATGCAGGAAGGTCTGTTCGTGCTGCGGCCGGTCCGTCCGCTCGTACCGTAGAGGACCGTTGACCGTAGGAATCATTTGAGCAGCCGGGGCGCGCGGCTTCGCCGGGCCGCGCGCCGCCGATGCGCCCTTCCCGTTCATCCCACGCCCGCCGGCGTGCCGTACCCGGATTCCGTGGCCGCGTGAAGCTCACCAACCGACAGATCTTCCTGTTCTGGGCGCCGCTCGCCGCAACGTGGCTGATGATGGCGTTCGAGGGCCCGTTCCTCGCGGCCGTCATCGCACGCCTGGCCGATCCGACGTTCAACCTCGCCGCCCACGGGGTCGCTTTCGCTTTCGCGATCCTCATCGAGGCGCCGGTCATCATGTTGATGAGCGCGGCGACCGCGCTGGTCGAGGACGCCACCAGCTACCGCAAGCTTCGAAATTTCGCCAACGCCCTGAACGGCGGGGCCACGCTCGCGCTCCTCGTGCTCCTCCTGCCGCCGGTGTTCGACGTCGTCGCGGAAACCCTGCTGGGTCTTCCGCCAGCGATCGCGGACAAGAGCTACCAGGCCCTCTGGTTCTACCTCCCCTGGCCGGCCTCGATCGGCATCCGGCGATTCCTGCAGGGCGTCCTCATCCGCTCCGGGCGCACGCGACTGGTCGCCATCGGGACGGTGATCCGCCTCTTCAGCATGGTTACGGCCGCACTGGCCCTCGCCGGGTTGACGGACCTTCCCGGCGCCGCGGTGGGCGGCGGCGCGCTGTCGACCGGGGTGCTCGTCGAGGCGGCCGTCGCGCGCTGGATGGCGCGCGACTCGATCCGCGCCCTGCTCGCGGTGGAGGCCTCACCGGAGAGCCCGGGACTGTCCTACGCCGACATCACCGGCTTCTACATCCCCCTCGCGCTCACTTCGCTGATCGGCCTCGCCGTTCAACCGATGCTCACGTTCTTCATGGGGCGCTCGGTCTCGCCGGTCGAATCGCTCGCCGTCTTTCCGGTAGTGAACTCCCTCAGCTTCATCTTTCGGTCGCTCGGACTCGCCTTCCAGGACGCGGCGATCGCCTTGATCGGCCGCGACGGAGAGCACCGCGAGGAGCTCGGCCGCTTCGCGCTCTGGCTGGGCGGTGGCGCCACGGCCGTCCTCGCGGCGATCGCCTTCACGCCGCTGGCTGTCGTGTGGTTCGAAACCGTCTCGGGGCTCGAGCCGGCTCTCGCGCGCTTCGCGTACGCCCCGACACGTCTCGCGGTGCCGATGGCGAGCCTTTCTGTGTTGCTGTCGCTGCAGCGCGCCGTGCTGATAAAGACGCGCCGCACGCGCCCGATCACGGTCGCGACGTTCGTCGAAGCCGTCCTGATCGCCGGAACGTTTGCCGTCGGGGGGTGGGGGCTCGGATGGGTCGGCGTCACCGCCGCATTCGCCGGATTCGCCGTCGGCCGCGCCGGCGCGACGGCCTATCTGGCCGTACCGTTGCGCCGCTCGCTCAGGGCGTGGAAGGACGGATGAGCAGGCCGGTCGTCGACACGTAGATCTCCCACGTGGCCGGCCGACTCGCTCGCTGGAACGTGCCCGACCCGTATTCCGCGTCGACCAGTGGCTCGAGAACCGGGAATCGCCGCGCGACGTCGAACATGTCGAGCGGCTTCTCCCGCTTGAGCGCGTGTACCGTCTTTTCCTCGTCGAGCTCCGAGGCGATGTCGGTGTAGCGCCCCCCGATCCGGTCCAGTTCGTACGCCGTGTGCAGGCCGAGCAGGTTGGCCACCGACTTCCACTTGAGAATGTGGGCGTCCACGTAGAGCAGGTCCCCGGCGAGGTTGAACGTGTCCTGCTGCCCGTCCGGCATGGTGACCACCGCCTCGAACCGCCTGGGTCCCGTCGGCCGGACGTCCACCGTGGCGGCCAGTTCCTCGCGCGTCAGCGCCCGGTAGCCCTGCGTCGCCACAGTTACGACGCCGAAGAACCCCGCGACGGCGAACAGGAGCAGCGCGACGAGCACTTCGGCTGCGGAGGTGAGCACCCTTCTCCGCCTGAGCGCCCGCAGGCCGGCCGCGAAGAAGCCGACGGCAAGGAGCGCCGCGGCGACCGCCAGGATGAGCGGCAACGTCGTCATCTGCGGGCGGAGTACTCCACGAGCTCTCCGTCCTCGTACAGCACGCGACCGACCCGGAAGTCGATCCGCATCGCCGAGACCGGCGTGTTGCGCAACCACTGGTGGTCCACCCTGGAGCCGTCGAGCTTGATGCCGATTCCCGTCTGCGTGATGGCGCGATTCGGGCTCAGCGGCCGCTGCAGGTTCACCGCGAGCCCGAAGCGAAGACGCCCCGCGAGGTCGTAGAACAGCAGGTCACCCCGGACCTCCGTGGCCGTCTTATCGAGACGGCGGCCGACCCAGACGACGTCGAGCCACATGAACTCGCCGTCCGTCGTCGAGGCGAACCGGGAATCAGAGATGCCCGGGATGATCAGCGTGGTGCGAGCGGCCACGTCGACATCCGCGGCGGCCTCGGCCCGGTCCGACATCGCGTCCTGCGCCCGGCCGGCGGTCGGAAGGGCGAGGCCCGCGGCGAGTGCGAGTAGGGTGAGCGTGCGTCTGGTCCCCATGAGCGGAAGTCTCCAGGTATTCGGGTCATTGAGCCGGGCGTGTGCCCCGTGCGGGGCGGCCCGGCGTCTTCCGGAGGGAGAAGATAACCCGGTACCGGGCGTGCGTTCCAGACCCGGGAATGAAATGAAACGCCGCCGCCGGCGAGGCCCACCAGGCGGCGGAACCTCATCGAGCGGCGGCGAGACCGGCGGAGTTGCGCCCGCCGAGTTGACCCGCTGCCTACCTCGAGTTCGTGCTACGGCACAGCCGCGTCCCGCGTCATGACGAACGTGCCGTAGGCGCCGCAGCAGGACGCGCGCTGGAACCAGTCGCCCCGGATCGTGTCCGCCTCCTGGCGACCGAGCAACTCGATCGCCCAGTCGCCGAAGCGCGGGATGAGTGTGATCGCAACGGAATCGCCTGCGAACACCACACCAGCCAGTTCCTCCACGCGGGCGTCGATCCCCGTCCCGAGAAGCGGCGCGAAGTCGAAGGCCGCGCGGCCGGTCGCCGAAGCCGAGCGCGCCATGTCCGGTCGACGTCCCGTGTCGCCGACGGAGTCCGTAGCGGTGGCCGTCTCGCCGGATTCCGCTGCGCGGTCTGAGTCCACAGCGACGAAGGCCACACTCCCCGACAGATGGCGCGTCGACGGGCGGGCATTCAGCCCGGCGGAGTCGAGCGCGAACGCGACCGTCCACCGGCCGGCGAGGCGACAACACGGTGGGGGGGCCGGCGCCAGGTTGAAGTCTGCGGTCGTTGCGTCGCCGGCGCGTACGATCACGGTGACGGATTCGGCGCGGAAACCGCGACGGTACGCGCGCACCTTCGTAGGACCCGGAGGAAGGAGCGTGAGCGCGTAGGAGCCGGTCGCGTCGGTGTCGGCTCCGAGATCGCCCGCGGAGATCCAGGCTCCGTCGAGCGGTCGTTCCGTCTCCGCGTCCCTGACGACGCCCCGTACTTCTCCACGCCGGCCGGCTCTCACCGACGTGCCGCGGGTCCCGCCCCCGGTTCCCTCCGCCGCCTGGTCGGTCGCCGCCTGGTCGGCCGATGGCTGGCAGGCCACGGCGAAGGCGATGCCGGCGAACCCCACTGCAGGAATCAGTCTCAAGCGCGCCTCTCGTCAACTCTTTCGGAGGAAACCACCCACTCCGAAACGAAATGCGAAGCCGGGCAGCCGCAAGGGGCGGCGCCCCGGCAGCACTCCGTCAGCGGTCCGTCAGTAGCGTCGTCCGTCGGTCGCGCCACCGCCCGAGCGAAGGTAGTTTGGGGCCGCCGGGCTCGAACGGTACAGCCACTCACGTCCCCGAGGAGAATCACTTGCGGCTTGAGCCGAGCGACGTCGAACTCTGCGTCGCCGACCCGCTTCCATCCGTGCCCGGCCCGGTCCCCACGTCGCCCCCGATCGTACAGACGTCACTGTTCTGTTTTCCCGACTTCGCCGCGCTCGTCGAGGGCCTCGCAGGAGAGCACGAGCATACCGTCTACTCCCGCGGCCGCAACCCTACCGTCATGGCCGTGGAAGACAAGCTCGCTCAGCTCGAGCGCGGTGAGCGTTGCCTGTGCTTCGCCTCCGGCATGGGCGCGATCAGCGCCGTAATGCACACCGCGTTGCGGGCCGGCGACCACATGCTGTTCGTCAACCAGACGTACGGTCCTACGCTACAGCTCGCCCGCTTCCTGGAGCGCTTCGGCATCTCGCATGACGTCTGCCTCGATCTCGATCCGCAGGCGGTCGAGCAGTGCCTCCAGGCGTCGACGCGCCTCGTGTGGATGGAGAACCCGGGGACGATGCTGTTCCGGATGCTCGACGTTCCCGCGGTCGCGGAACTGGCGCGGTCGCGCGACATCCTGACGTGCCTGGACAACAGCTGGGCGACGCCCCTGCTGCAGAAGCCGCTGGAACTCGGCGTCGATGTCGTCGTCCACACCGCGACGAAGTACCTCGGCGGGCACAGCGATCTCGTGGCGGGCGCCGTGGTCTCCGACGCGGCCTTCGTCGAGCGCCTGTTCTACGATGCCTACCTGCTCAACGGCGCCCCGCTCGCGCCGTGGAACGCGTGGCTGCTCCTGCGCGGAATGCGCACGCTTCCCGCCCGTCTGCGGCAGCATGAGCGCGATGGGCTCGAGATCGCCGCTTGGCTCGCGGAGCACCCCGCCGTTCTAGCCGTGCACCACCCCGCGATGTGGCCCGAGCCCGACCTCGTCCAGCGGCAGTTGAGCGGCTTCAGCGGGACCTTCAGCTTCGAACTCGAGGACTCCGATTTCACCCGGGTATCGAAGGTCATCGACCGGCTGGAACGATTCCGGATCGGGGTGAGCTGGGGCGGAGTCGAAAGCCTCGTCATCTCGCCGGCCCGCCCGACGGCGCCCTCCGGTGTGATTCGGATCTCGGTCGGCCTCGAGGGCGTGGACCTGCTGATCGCCGACCTCGACTCCGCCCTGGCTGCCGATTGAGACGCGGGGGATGATGGAGCTCCGCGACGAAGCCCCGACGCTGACCCTCGGCTGGGCTATCCTGCCGATCGCGGCGATGCTCGCACTCATTGTGGTCGCCGGAGCCGCCGGCAACCTCGGCACGGAAGTTCTCATCGTCATCCTCCTGCTCACCGCGCTCGTCGCGGGTGGTGTCGCGCGGCGCCAGGGCCTGGGCTGGGATGAGATTCAGCATTCGACGGGCGAAAAGATCGCGGCCGTTCTGCCCGCCCTGCTGATCCTCCTGTCGATCGGCCTCCTGATCGCCGGTTGGGTGCTGTCGGGAACGATCCCGTGGCTCGTCTACTGGGGCGTCCGCCTCATCGATCCGCGTTACCTCGTCCTCACCGCCTTCTTCGCGACGGCGCTCATGTCCCTGTTCACCGGCACCTCCTGGGGCTCCGCGGGAACGATCGGGGTCGCGCTCATGGGCACGGCGGCGGCCCTCGACGCCAACCTCGCCGCGACCGCCGGCGCCGTCGTCTCGGGCGCCTACCTGGGCGACAAGATGTCGCCGCTGTCGGATTCGACGAACATCGCCGCGATCGGCGCCGGGGCCGGGCTCTACTCGCATATCCGCCAGATGATGTATACGGCCACGCCGTCCTTCGCCGTCGCGACGGTCGTCTACCTGTGGCTCGGGCTGCGGGGAAGCTCGGCCTCGTCGGCGGTGCTGCCCCCCGAGGCCGCGCGTCTCCTGGCCGACATCGAGGGCATCTACCGACTCGAGGCCCTCGTGCTGCTGCCCATCCTCGTGGTCGTGATCGGGATCGCGCGGCAGGCGCCGCCCGCGCTCGCCATCGGGGCATCGGGCGCCGTCGCCGCCGTCATCGGCGTCGCGTGGCAGGGATTCGGCGTGTCGGAGGCGGTCGTCGCCCTGGTCGCGGGGTTCGACGTCGGCATGATCGAGTCGACGGGGCACGGTCTTGCGAGCCTCGGCACACGGTTCGTCGGCCTCGTCGAACGCGGCGGCCTGTACGGCATGTCTTACACGCTGATCGTGGTGATCGCCGCATTCGTGCTCGCGGGGGCGATGGACGTCTCGGGCGCCCTCGATCTGCTCATCCGGCGGCTGCTCGCCACGGTGCGCACCGTGTTCGGGCTGATCGCCGCGACGATGGCGGCAGGCGCGGTGATGATCGGGCTGATCAGCCACGGCGGGGTCACGTCGCTCGTGATCGGCGGGCTGTTTCAACCGGCGTACGAGGAACGGGGCCTGGCTCCCGAGAATCTGTCGCGGTCGATCGAAGATTCGGTGACGCTCGTCGAACCATTGATGCCGTGGACGGTCTCGGCCGTGTTCATGTCGGTGACCCTCGGGGTGTCCACGGTCGCCTACGCGCCATGGGCCGTCTTCTGCTACGGCGGGCCGTTCTTCTCGCTCCTGATCGCCGCGCTCTACCGGCGGACGGGGTTCGGTATCCGGCCGGCGATCGAGTCCACGGCGGATCGTGCCGCGCGTTCGGGGGTTCCAGTCAGCGACGCCCCCCCGCCTCACAGGAGCCTCGAATGAAGTCGCCATCCCTGCTGCGATTGCTCGCCGGCGCCGCGGTTCTCCTCGTCCCGGCCACCTCGGCCGCCCAGTCGACAGGCGCCCGGGCGACCCCGCCCCGCTCGCCCGCTACGGTCGGCGCCGTGGCACCCCGTCCGGCGGCCGGAACGCCCCCGCGCACCAACCATCGGCCGGCGTCGGCGCGCGAGGCCCGACCGGGCCTTCTCCTTCCGGGGGCTCGCCCGGCGAACGTGGCGCACCGGCCCAACGTGGGGCCGCCGGGCGCCTACCATCCGATCGGGACGACGATCCGTTCGCTGCCGGGCGCGCATACCCGCTTCCGCCTCGGCGCCGCCTGGTACTACTACTGCCTCGGCACCTTCTATCACCGTTCGACGCGAGGCTATGAAGTCGTGGAGGCTCCCGCCGGAGCGACGGTGGGATCCCTACCTGCGGGCGCCGAGGAGATCGAGATCGGCGGTCGCATCCTCTACTACTATGATGGCGAGTTCTACGCTGCGGGCCGGCGGGCGGGAACGTATGTCGTCGTGGCCGCCCCGGACGGGGCCATCGTCGGTCACCTGCCGCACGACGCGGTGGAGGTGGCCGTGCGAGGAACGACCTATTTCCTCGCGCGGGGCGTGTATTACCTGCCCGTGCGGCGCGGCGGGCTCACGGAGCACGTGGTCAGCTCGCCCTGAGGGGCGGTCGGCTCGCCCGCCACACGCCGTACAGGCTGATACCCGCCCACGCGGCCTCGACGATGGCGGCCGACAGGTTGAAGTCGATTGATAGCGAAACGAGCACCATGCCGGCCCCGAGGGCATTGAGCGCCGAGTACCGTACGGTCCGGGTCTCCAGGCGCCCGATCTGCACGAGCAGGTAGGTGAGGAGAATCGTCGCCACGCCCGTGTTTCCGACGAGGTCGTGCCACTGGTAGCTCACTCACGCTCCTTCTCAGATCCGCCGTGGCTCGATCACAGTGCGCTCGCTCTCGACATCCCCCGTGTGCCGGGTCGAGGCCGGCTCGAACAGCAGCAGGCTGACCAGGCTCTCCGCGACCGGGCGATGCTCGACGCCCCGCGGAATGACACACATCTCTCCCGGACCGAGAGTCACGTCGCCGCCCCGTAGCTCGATACGAAGGGTGCCGGACAGGACGAAGAACAACTCGTCCTCCTCGGCGTGGCTGTGCCAGATGAACTCGCCTTCGAGCTTCGCCAGCTTCACCTGCTGGTGGTTGAGTTCGGCGACGAGGTGCGGGTGCCACCGTTCCTCGAACAGCGCCAGTTTCTCCGCGAGGTTGACGACGGTCACCCCCGGGTGCCCGCCGGATCCCGCTCGCTCGTCGTTCATCGGATGCCGTACCAGCCCGGGCGGGGCCACATGGCGAGCAGGGCGGCCCACATCATCACGACGCTGGCCGCGGCGGGCACCGGGCTGCCGCCGATGAACCAGGTGATCACACCGAACAGGGCCGCTCCCTCGATCAGGGCCATGCAGATGATCAGTCCGGTCTGCAGGCGACCGAGCCGCTCTCCCGACACGTCAGCCGTGTGCCCGCCGGCAGGCAACTCCGGCTGAACGAGCCGTCGCCAGACGACCGCCGCGGCCACGACGACGGTGACCGCCATTGCGAGCCAGATGACCTGCATCAGCCCGGGATCCATCGTCGGCTCCCCCCTCCGAATCCACCACGTGACCAGGGCGAAGAGCGTTACGCCCATCGGCATGGCCGCGAGGATGATGGCCGTCGTCTGCCGTGCCGTCTTCGCGTCGTTTCCCCTGCCCGCTAACGTGCTCACCGTCGCCTCCGATCTTGCTTCGCGGAAGTGAAACCGACCATCGTAGCAATCGAACCGATGGACTTCCCCGGAGAAGAGATTCATGTCGCGAGCGTTCGTCAACGAAGACGCCAATCCGGAGCCGGACCCGACGTACGTCCTTCCGGAGCCCGATTCCGAACATTTCGATCGAGCCGCGGCGCACGCCATGATCGAAGGGGCGAACGCGGGCAACACGAGGAGCGCGGAAGCGGCCACGGGCTACGCCTGGGGCGACCCGGCGCTCCTGCCCGAGATGGAGCGGATCCTGGCGGACGCGGAGGCGCGGGACGACTACCGGACGGCGCAGCTCGCGGGCCGGTTTCTGAAGCGAGCCGGCGAGATCCTGGACGAGACCTGAGGCCCTCCCGGGCGGGGCCGCCGACCTAGGGCCGCCGCAGGACGAACAGGCCTTCCTCCGCACTGGTGACGACGACGATCCCGCTGTCGAAGAACGGGTAGTTGGACCAGGACCCGCTGAAGCCGCGCGCGTCGTTCTCGGGGTAGGTGTCGAAGAAACCGGCTTCGACCGGCGAGGCCGGGGTCGACAGATCGACGAAGCGGATACCGAACTGATAGTTGGACTGGTACGCGATGCCGTCGCGGATGTAGACGTTGTGGTCGATGGCGCCCGTCGGACCCGGGTGCTCGGCGACGAGGATCGGGTCGTCGAGATCGGTGACGTCCCACACGAGCATGCGCGTGAAGGGCGCGACGCCCTCGAGCTCGTCGAGCTCGTCGTTCTGGATGAAGTAGCGGTGGTCTTCGGTCAGCCAGCCCTGGTGGACGTAGCGGGCGTCCGGATACGTACCGGTCGACAGCGCGACGGCCGCGTTCTTGTCGGTCACGTCCGCGATGGAAATCGCCGTCTCGTTCGACCCGACGCAGATCTCGCGCCCGGCGTACGTGGCGTCCGGGCCGGCGTAGACGACGCACTGCACGTCATGCGTGTAGCCGCTTCCGGCCCGGCCAGTGTTGTCATCCGCGAAGCAGCCGGCGAACGCCGGGCTCAGGGGACTCGACAGATCGAGCATGTGGAGGCCGCCGCCGCAGGTATTTCCGCCGCCGTTGCTCCCGACCGCGTAGGCGAACCCCGTCGCCTCGTCGATCGCGATGTTGTGCACGCTGCTCACCCCGGTGTAGCGACCGTCCTCGGAGAAGGTCGTGAACACGTCGACCCCTCGCAGTCGCGTCAGATCGAAGATCTGCACCCCGTGCCCGGCGGCGCCGTCCGCCACCACGTAGGCGTGATTCGCGTAGACCTTGACGTCCCGCCACGAACTCGCCGGTGTCGGCGAGGGGAGATAGCCCAGCGCCCGCGGGCGAAGCGCGTCGGTCACGTCGACGAACGTCACGCCGTCCGTGCGCGCGACGAGCGCGTACTCCTTCCCATCCGCCGGGTCCGTCCAGCCCCACATGTCGTTGAGCCGCGCCGCACCCGCGTCGCTCACCCCGAGGGCGCCCAGCGGCAGGTACGAGACGAGCTCGACCCCGGCGCACGGGAACCCGGCCGCGGTTCCGCCCGCGCAAGGGACGGCCTCGCCGAGCCGCGCGCCCGCGACGGACACCGTGAAGGTCGCCATCGCGGAGAGCCCGGCGCCGGACACCGTGATCTCGGCGGAACCGGGATAGTTGGCGGTGACGAGGCCGTCGGCCGCGACGTGCACCGTCGAGGGATCCGAGCTGGCGAATGCGAGGCTCGTGCCCTCGACGGCATTCCCGTTGGAGTCCGCCACGGCGCCCGCCAGCGCAACGGTCTCGCCCACCCGATCGAATGTCGCCGGATCCAGGTCGATCGACGCGGCTGACTGCTCGACCGTGACCACGGCAAGCGCCTGCGCCGACCCGCTGGTGACGCGGACGGTATCCGTGCCGTTGCCGGTCGAAGTGACGACGCCGGAGTCGGACACCATGACGACGCCCGAGCTCGCGACGGACCACACGAGCGCGGCGCCGGGCACCAACCGGCCGTTCGCGTCGCGGGCCACTGCCGCCAGCGCGCTGGAGGATCCGACGGCGCCGAACTGCACGGTACCCGGCGTGAGTTCGAGCGAAGCCACGTCGCCCTCCACCATGGGGCCGGGTCCGACCGGATCGTCTCCGCAGCCGGCCGCGAGGATCGCCATGCCCACCAGAACTGTTCGCTTCATCAATCAAGACTCCAATGAGAT
>JBPCJZ010000185.1:0-17361 GCA_051004775.1 Gemmatimonadota bacterium | reverse complement strand
CTGCCGCGTCAGCGCTGGAGCGCGGTCGGAGGCCTGGCGTCGATCCCCACGCTCCCGACCCTCGCGGAGCGCGGCGCCCGCCTGGCGTACGGGGAAGTGACCTACCTGATCCCGGTCGAGCGCTTTCGGGTCGGGCTGCTGGGCCCGCCGCGGATCCTGCTCCGGGCGGCCTCGGGCGCGGCGTGGAATCCCGGCCGGGCGGCGAGCTTCGAGACCAATCTGATCGCCGGCGTGCGGCTGTTCCTGTTCGAGGTGGCCGTGGCGGTCGATCCGCGGGAATCGGACTTTGACCCCACTGTCTACGCGACGCTGCGTTTCCCCGGCGATCTGTGAGCCCGCGCCTCTCCGAGGGCTTTGACATCGGCTTCGCCGGGCTTACGTTGCGGAGCGTGAACGGTTCGACGTCAGGTTCCCGATTGCGCACCCGATGACCGTCCTCTGCGTCCTTCCCGCGAGGCTCGGCAGCGAGCGTCTCCCCCGCAAACCCCTGCAGATGATCGCCGGTCGCCCCCTCGTCGAATGGACGTGGATGGCGGCGAGCCGCGTGCCGGGGGTAGACGAGGTGCTGGTGGCGACCGACAGTGAGGAAATCGCCGGGGTCGTAACGGCCTTCGGCGGGAGCGCGGTCCTCACGTCGGCGGAGCACCCGTCGGGGACCGACCGCGTGGCGGAGGCCGTGGCCGGCAGGGGAGCCGACGTGATCGTGAACTTCCAGGCGGATGAGCCGTTCCTCGCCGCGGCGTCCGTGCGCGCGGCGATCGACGCGATCGTCGAGGGGCGCGCCGGGATCGCGACGCTGGCGACACCGATCACGTCGGAAGCGGAGTGGCGCTCGCCGGCCGTGGTGAAGGTCGCGCGGACCGCGGACGGAGCGGCGCTGTACTTCAGTCGGGCGCCGATACCGCATCCGCGGGACGGGGCGCCGGATTGGGCGGAGGCGCGGGATCTCGGGCCGAGCAGCCAGACGGCGCTCGCGCCTGCCTCTCCCTGGCTGCGCCACGTCGGCCTGTACGCCTATTCCGGGGAAGCGCTCGCCGCTTTCGTGGCACTTCCGCCGTCGCCGCTGGAAGAGATCGAGCGCCTCGAACAGCTCCGCGCGCTCGAAGCGGGAATGCGAATCGCAGTATGCCTGGTCGCCCCGGGAGAGCCCGGCATCGACGTGCCGGATGACGTAGCGCGGGCCGCCGAGCTGCTCCGCGCCGCACCTCATGATCACGAGCACCGGAAGCGAGAGACTCATGCCTGAACAGGGTCAAAGAGAAACGCGGTTCATCTTCGTGACGGGGGGCGTCGTCTCGTCCCTCGGGAAGGGGATCGCGGCGGCGTCGATCGGGCGCCTCCTGGTCGAGCGCGGCCTCTCCGTGACGATCCAGAAGTTCGATCCGTACATCAACGTCGACCCGGGCACGATGTCGCCGTTCCAGCACGGCGAGGTCTTCGTCACCGACGACGGGGCCGAGACCGACCTCGACCTCGGCCACTACGAGCGGTTCGTCGACGAGTCCCTCTCGCAGTCCAACAACGTGACGACGGGCCGGATCTATTCGAACATCATCACCAAGGAACGCCGGGGCGATTTCCTCGGCGCGACGGTGCAGGTCGTCCCGCACGTCACCGACGAAATCAAGTCCTACATCCGCAGCCTGGCCGAGGGCCACGACGTCGTGATCACGGAAGTCGGCGGCACGGTCGGCGACATCGAATCCCTGCCGTTTCTCGAGGCGATCCGGCAGTTCCGGCAGGACATCGGCCGCGGACGCTCGCTGATCATCCACCTCACGCTCGTGCCGTACATCGCGGCCGCGGGCGAGCTGAAAACGAAGCCCACCCAGCACTCGGTCCGCGAGCTCATGCAGATCGGGATCCAGCCCGACATCCTGATCTGCCGGACGGAGTGGCCGCTCGCAGAGGACATCCGGCGCAAAGTCGCGCGCTTCTGCAACGTCGACATGCGGCACGTGATCGAGTCGCGCGATCTCGACACGATCTACGAGGTCCCGCTGCGCTATCACGAACAGGGCCTCGACGGGTCGATCGTCGAGCTGCTCGGCCTCGAGACGCCGGAGCCCGACCTCAAGGACTGGGAAGCGCTCGTCGACCGCATCAAGCATCCGTCAGGCGGCACGGTGCGGATCGCGGTGGTCGGCAAGTACACGTCCTTCGTCGACTCGTACAAGTCGATCCAGGAGTCGCTGATCCACGGGGGGATCGCGCACGATACGGGCGTCGAGATCGACTGGCTGTCCTCCGAAGCGTTCGAAGAGGGCGGGGCGGAGGCGCTGTCGCGCTACCACGGCGTCCTGATCCCCGGCGGGTTCGGCGGCCGGGGCATCGCCGGAATGGTCGACGCGGTGCGGCCCGTGCGCGAGTCGGGCATCCCGTTCTTCGGGATCTGCCTCGGGCTGCAGTGCGCGATCATCGAATTCGCCCGCAACGCGTGCGGGCTCGAGGGCGCCGACTCCGCGGAGTTCGCGCCGGATTCGCCCCATCGCGTGATCTCGCTGCTCGATTCCCAGCTCAAGGTGACCGACAAGGGCGGGACGATGCGGCTCGGCGCCTACCCGGCGCACCTCGCCGAGGGCACCCGCGTGCGCGAGATCTACGGCGTGGACGACGTGTCGGAGCGGCACCGCCACCGCTTCGAGGTGAACAACGAATACCGCGACGCTCTCGCGGAATCGGGCATGGTGTTCAGCGGCACGTCGCCCGACGGTGGCCTCGTCGAGATCATCGAACTGCCGGACCATCCGTACTTCGTCGCTACGCAGTTCCACCCCGAGCTCAAGTCGCGGCCCAACCGCCCGCATCCGCTGTTCGCGGCGTTCGTCGGCGCGGCGATCGCCCGGCGCGACGGGACGGCGGGCGGGAATGCGGACGGGAACGCGGTAGCCGGACGGCGGACCGCCGTTCAGCAATGAGCCGGCGATGACCGACGCCGCCACGCTGCTGGCCGGCGAGGGCTTTCTGCTGATCGCCGGCCCCTGCGTGCTCGAGGACGCGGCTCTCAACCTCCGCGTCGCGGAAGAGGTGCGCCGGGTGGCCGAAGCGACCGGGGTGCGCGCGCTGTTCAAGGCCTCCTTCGACAAGGCGAACCGGACGAGCCTCGATTCCGCGCGCGGGCCGGGCCTCGAGGCCGGGCTGGACGCCCTCCGCCAGGTGCGAGAGAGCGTCGGTCTTCCGGTCCTCACCGACGTCCACGAGTCGGCCCAGGTCGAGGACGTCGCGAGCGTCGTGGACGTCCTCCAGATCCCTGCCTTCCTGTGTCGCCAGACCGATCTGCTGCTGGCCGCCGGGTCGAGCGGACGCGCCGTCAACATCAAGAAGGGCCAGTGGATGGCGCCCGAAGACATGCGGCACCCGGTCGAGAAGGTGCGCGCGGCCGGAGGCGCCGACGTGGCCGTGACGGAACGGGGAACCGCGTTCGGATACGGACGCTGGGTGGTCGACATGCGGGGATTCGCCGTCATGTCGGAAGCCTGCGCCTGCCCGGTGCTGTACGACGCGACGCACTCGATTCAGCTCCCGGCGGCGGGCGCCGGCGGCTCGGCGAGCGGTGGCGAGCCGCGGCACATCCCGGCCCTGGCGCGCGCGGCCGTGGCGGCGGGCGCCGACGGCATGTTCATCGAGGTGCACCCGGACCCGGTCTCGGCACCTTCCGACGGCGCGAACATGCTTCCCCTCGACCGTCTCGAGGGCCTCGTCGCGAATCTCCTCGAGGTCCGTGCCGCCGCCCAGCGCGGCGAGACGGCGCGCGTATGACGCCCCCCCCGTCGATCGACCCGGAGCTTGCCCGCCGCATCCGGGTAGTCGTCTTCGACGCGGACGGCGTGCTCACCGACGGCGGCATCTACATCTCCGACGGCACGGGCGAGCCGTACGGCAGCCGGCGGTTCGACGTTCGCGACGGCGTCGGAGTGCACATGCTCCGGCGGGCGGGCCTGACGGTCGCGATCGTTTCGGCGAAGCTTTCGGCGGCGGTGCGGGCGCGCGCGGAAGAACTCGGAATGGAGGAGGTCCACCAGGTGGACCCGTACGACAAGCTGCCCACCGTCGAGGGGATCCTCGAGCGCGCGGGCGCAAGCTGGGACGAAGTGGCGTTCGTCGCCGATGATATCGCGGACCTGGCGGTGCTTCGCCAGGTCGCGCTCCCGTGCGCCGTACCGGACGGGGCGACCGAGGTGCGGGACGCCGCCACGTGGGTGAGCTCGAAGCCGGGCGGTCAGGGGGCCGTGCGCGAGTTCGCCGAAGCCCTGCTCGGGGCGCGCGAGGAATGGACGCCGCTCGTCGAAGCCTACGTCGCCGAGTGTGAAGCCCGCTGGAAGGCGGACCGGGATGGCTGATAATGGCTGAGCCCCGTACGCATCCGGCGGATTCGGACCTGCCGACCGGCGCCGATCTGACGTCCGATGCCGACGCGGCAGTGGACGCGAGCGACGCCCGGATTCTCGCCCGGGCGCGCGACGTGCTGCGCATCGAGAGCGAGAGCGTGGCCGCCCTGCAGAGCCGACTCGGCCCGGAGTTCGTCGCGGCCGTCCGCCTGGTCCGCGGCCTGAGCGGCCGCCTCGTGGTCACCGGTATCGGCAAATCGGGCGTGGTCGGCCGCAAGCTCGCCTCGACGTTCTCCTCGACGGGCACCCCGGCGCTCTACCTGCACCCCGCAGAGGGCATCCACGGCGACATTGGGATGCTGCTCGCCGGGGACGCCCTGCTCGCGATCTCCAAGAGCGGCGAGTCGCCGGAGATCTCGGAGCTGCTGCCGGCCGTGCGGCGGCTCGGCCTGCCGATCCTCGCCCTCACCGCGGGCGCCGCTTCGCGCCTCGCGCGGGAAGCGGACATCGTGCTCGATGTGGGCGTCGAGGTGGAGGCCTGCCCGCACGACCTGGCGCCCACGGCGAGCAGCACCGCCGCGCTCGCGATGGGCGATGCCCTCGCGATGGCCCTCATGGAACTGCGGGAGTTCAGCGCGGAGGACTTCGCGCTCCTGCATCCGGGCGGCGACCTCGGGCGCCGGCTGACCTGGCGGGTGAACGACGTCATGGTATCGGACGCCGACCTGGTGCCCTGCCTCGCGCCGGGGGATGGCCTCGACCGCGCCACGAGCGAGATCGCGCACAAGCGCGGCACCGCGCCCGTAGTGGAGGACGGACGCCTGGTCGGTGTCGTGACCGCGGGGGATCTCACGCGCTTCGCGGCCGGCCATCCCGACTTCATGAGCCGGACCGTGCGGGAGGTCATGAACCCCGATCCCTACCGCGTGGACGAGGGCTCGCTGGCCTCGGAGGCGTTCGCGCGGATGCGCCGCCACGGCATCATGGCCCTCCCGGTCGTCGACCCCGAGGGCAGCCTCCTCGGCATCGTCCACCTGCACGATTTGCTGCGGGCGGGCTTCGCGTGAACGGCCCGGGAAGCAAGCGCGGACGTTCGAGCTGGCTCGAAGGGTCGCGGCCCCAGATTCTCGGGCTCCTGGCCGCCGTGACGCTCGCGGCCGGCTGCTCGGACGACCCATCGGGGTCGGGCGACACGCCATCCATCTTCGACCAGGGCGCGGACCAGGTGATGTTCGGCGTTGAGCACTACCTCACGCGCGACGGCCTCCGCCGAGGGGCGATGAAGGCCGACACGGCGCTCACGTTCGAAGACGCGTCGACCATCGCCCTGCGCCGCCTGGAGATCCGTTTCTTCGACGAAGCAGGGGCCGACCGCGGCGTCCTCACGGCGAAGTCGGGGGACTACGACCTCGAGACGGGTGGAATGACCGTGCGCGACCAGGTCAAGCTCGACGGCCGCCTGCAGAACGAGGCCCCGTCGCAGCTCGAGACCGATTCCCTCGTTTACGACCCGGTCGCGGGGGAACTGCGGACCGACGCGATCTGGACCCTGCGGCACGCCGACGGCACGATCGAGCGTGGCAACGGCCTCGTGACCGACCCGGCCCTCGAGAACATCCGGGCGAGCGACTGGACAGTCACGACGCCCGACGTGGCGGTGCCCCAGTGAGCCGGCACTCGTGCCCGAGCCGGGCAGGCGCAGTCGCACTCGCGTCGGGCCTCCGAACGGCCGCCCTCTGCCTGGCGGGCTTTGGCCTGGTCGGGCTCGGCAACCCGGCCGCGGCCACTGCCCAGGCCTCCCGGTGCGACCTGCGGATCCAGGCCCCGAGCCGGACGTCGGTGGGCGTACCCGGAGGGCGCGGCATCTACACGACGCACCTGGGCGGCGGGACCGTGACGCTCGCCTGCGGCACCGCGGTGATGACGGGAGACAGCGCCGTCCACTACGAGACGGACCAGCGGGCCGAGATGATCGGCTCCGTCAGCTACCGCGATCCGACGCGGACACTGTCATCCAATCGCCTCACGTACTACGAGACGACCGGCCAGGTCGTCGCTACAGGAGACGTGAAGCTCGTGCGCCTGTCCACCGGTGCCCGGCTGAATGGGCCGCGAGTCGATTTCTATCGCGGAGCGGTGCCGGGCGGCATCACGCGCGCGACCGGACGGCCCCACTTGACCATCCCGCCCGAGCAGCCGGGCGCCGAGTCGATTGAAGTGGACGCGGACGTGACGGAGCTCATCGGCGAGGCGGAGGCCTTCGCCCGCGGGAACGTCGTGATCGGCCGATCCGATTTTCAGGCGACGGCCGACAGCGCCCGGTTCACGGCCCTCCTCGGCCAGCTCTACGGCCGGCCGGTCATCCGGGCGCGGGCGATCGAGCTCGTCGGCGACAGCATCCAGACGACCTTCGCCGCCGGCAATCTCGACCGCGTGCATGCCTTCGGCGACGCGAGCGCGCGGGGCGAGTCGATCGAGCTCGACGCGCCCCGGATCTTCGTCGACGTGGGCGTCGAGGACGTCGAACGGATCGAGGCATTCGGCGACGGACGCTCGCTCGGGGGTTCGACGGAGTTCGTGATCGCGGGCGACTCGCTCGACTTCGCCTTCACCGGCGGCGAGGTGGATTCGGTGAGCGCCGTCGGTCGCGCCCGGGCCTTTCAGTTGGCGACGGCGCGCGACAGCGGGGCCGACCTGCGTGAGCCGCCTGCGGAGGTCTCCGACGACCAGAGCTGGATCGAGGGCGACAGCATCCGGGCCTGGTTCGATCCGCCGCGCCCCCCGGCCGCGGGCGGGACGGGAAATCCGCGCATCCGCCGTCTCCGCTCCCTCGGCGACGCGCGGTCCTTCTTCGCCGCGGTTCGAGACTCGACCCAGGAATCGCGCGCGTCCCGCAACTACATCATCGGGGAATCGATCGACATCGGCTTCCTCGACGGCGAGCCCGACGCGGTGACGGCCATCCAGGCGATCGGTGTGTTTCTCGAGCCCGGCCAGGGGCGGCCGGCGCGCGCGGCGAGCCGGCCGGGGGCCCCACGGCCCGGCGGCGCCGCGCAGCAGCAACCCGGCGGCGCGCAGCAGGCGCCGCCCGACGAGCGCGAGAGCGAGGAACCGTCGTGAGCAGCCTCCTCAAGGCCAGCGGCCTGGTGCGGAGCTTTGGTAAGCGGCGCGTCGTCGACGGCGTCGATCTCCACGTTCGGCAGGGAGAAATCGTGGGGCTCCTCGGGCCCAACGGGGCGGGGAAGACGACCACGTTCTACATGATCGTCGGCCTGCTCCCGGCCCACGAGGGCTCGGTGCTGCTCGACGCGGACAACCTCACCCGCGTGCCGATGTACCGACGGGCGCGTAAGGGGATCGGCTACCTGTCGCAGGAACCGTCGATCTTCCGGAAACTGACCGTGGAGCAAAACGTCCTGGCCATCCTCGAGACGCTCCCGCTCGGCCGCCAGGAGCGCATGAAGCGCCTCGACGAGCTGCTCGACGAACTGTCGATCGCCCACCTGCGCAAGAACAAGGCATATTCCCTCTCCGGGGGAGAGCGGCGCCGTCTCGAGATCACGCGCGCGCTGGCCACGCGGCCCAAGTTCATGCTTCTCGACGAGCCGTTCGCGGGCGTCGATCCGATCGCCGTCGACGACATCCAGCGCATCGTCGCGGAGCTGCGGGAACGGGGCCTGGGGGTGCTGATTACCGACCACAACGTGCGAGAAACCCTGCAGATCACCGACCGCGCCTACCTGATGTTCAACGGCAAGATCCACCTCGAGGGGCCGGCTCAGCGCCTCGTAGAGGACCCGGAAGCCCGCAAACTCTATCTCGGACTGGACTTCCAGCTCTAGCCCCCGACATTCGGCACGCTTCTCGCAAGGGATGTGCCACGAGACTCGCCCACGGGGGCCACCCGCCGCTATATTCCGGTCGGAGGGTCCCGAGACATTCCCGATAACCGAATGATTCCGGCTTCATATGAGCGATTATCGACGCGGGCTAGGACAGAGCCTCGGCATGCGGCAGGAGATGAAGATCAATCCTCGTCTCTACCAGGCGATGGACCTGCTATACATGCCCCTGATGGACCTGCAGCAGCACCTGAAGCAGGAACTCCTCGTCAATCCCTTCCTGGAATTCACCGAGCCCACCGAAGAGCTCGAGGAAAAGGAAGAAAAGGACGAAGAGAAGGAAGAGGAAGAGTTCGACTGGGAGGAGATCCTCCTCAACGGATTCGACGCGGGCGGCAGGCGCCAGCAGTACGAGGACCGCGAGTCCTTCATGCCGACCCCGGCAGCCCCACCCGATCTATGGGAGCACCTCCGCGAACAGCTCAACATGCTCAAGCTCGAAGGCCGCGATCGCCTGATCGCGGAGGAGCTGATCGGCAACATCGACCGGGAGGGGTTCGTCACCTGTTCGCTCGATGAAGTCGTCACCTCGCTGTGCTCGCACCTCGAGGAGACCGAGCCGGCGTTGTGGGAGGAAATGGAGCCATACACGGTCTCGGAGGCGGAGGCGATGCTCCACGTCGTCCAGGGCTTCTATCCGAGCGGCGTCGGCGCGCGTGATCTCCAGGAGACCCTGATGATCCAGCTCCGAGACCGTGACGAGACGGACGGCCTGGCGTACCGGCTGGTGCGTGATCACTTCGACCAGCTCGTCAGCCACCGCTGGAGCGAGCTCTCGAAGGAGTACGGGATCTCCGCGAAGGAAGTGCAGGACGCGGCAGACGAGATCGCGAAGCTCGACCCGAAGCCGGGCCTCAAGTACGCCGACATGAGCGACAACTACGTGACGCCCGACCTCATCGTCGACAAGATCGACGGCGAGTACCACGTCTTCCACAACGACTCGTCGCTCCCCCGGCTCAAGCTCTCCCGTTCCTACCGGGAGGTCGCCCGCGATAAGAACCAGTACAAGGGCGACAACAAGGCGTTCATCGCCAAGAAGCTCAACAGCGCCCAGTGGATGATCCAGGCGATCGAGCAGCGTCGGCAGACGATGCTCAAGGTCATGAACTTCATCGTCGACCGGCAGCGCGAGTTCTTCGAGAAGGGCGTCGAGCACCTGCGTCCGCTCACTCTGCGCGAGGTCGCCGAGCACATCGACATGCACGAGTCGACGGTGTCGCGAGTCACGAACGACAAGTACGCCCAGACGCCCCGCGGCGTGCTGCCGCTGAAGTACTTCTTCTCGAGCGGACTGTCGACCGACTACGGCGAGGACGTCTCGGCTCGCGGGATCCGGGCCCGCATCGAGAAGCTCGTCGCCGACGAGAACGAGCGGAAGCCGCTCACCGACCAGGCGATCGTCGACTACCTCAAGGCCGAGGGCGTCCAGATCGCCCGCCGGACCGTGGCCAAGTACCGCGATCAGCTCGGCATTCTTTCCGCCCGGATGCGCAAGCGCGTATGACCGGGCCGGACGGCGTCCGCGTCCAGCGGACTCCGGACGTCGCGGCTGAATCGGCCCGCGCCGCGGCAGAACCCGGAGCACGACAACCCGAGTTCGCCGTCATCGTCCCGGCCCTCGACGAAGCCCCCAACATGCCCGACCTGTTCGCCGAGATGGCGGACACCTTCCGCCGCCATTCGCTACAGGGCGAGATCCTGGTCGTCGACGACGGCTCCGTCGACGGAACAGCCGAAGCCGCCGCGAACGCGGCCGCCGCCGCCGGCATCTCTGACCGGACGCGAGTCCTCAGGCACCGCATCAACCGGGGAAAGACCGCCGCGATCGTGACGGCCGCCAGGTCGACGGCGGCGCCCGTCCTCGTCCTGTTCGACGCCGACCTGCAGCACGCGACCGACGAGATCCCGCGCTTCCTCGCGGCAATCGCCGAGGGAAACGACGTCGTCGCGGGTCGCAAGGTGGGGAAGTACCGCAAGCAGTTCGTCTCTTCGATCTACAACGGCCTGTCGCGGCTGATCTTCCGCGTGCCCGTGCACGACCTCAACTCGATGAAGGCCTTCCGTCGGGAGATCCTCGGCGAGCTCCGCCTGCGGGAGGACTGGCATCGCTACATCGTCGTCATGGCGCACGCGCACGGGCACCGCGTTGCGGAGATCGACATCGAGCTGCTCGATCGGCGGCACGGCGAGTCGAAGTACACGGGCCGGAAACGCATCCTCGTCGGCACGCTCGACCTCCTGGCCGTGTGGTTCCAGCTCGTGTTCAGCCGAAAGCCCATGCTGTTCTTCGGGCTGACGGGGTTCGCGCTGTTCGGTCTCGGGGGCATCGTCGGGCTCGTCGCGCTCTACCTGCGCTTCGTCCACGGATTCGGCTTCCGGCCGCTGCTGACGCTCGTCCTTCTGCTGATCCTCCTCGGCGGCGTTTTGTTCGTCGCGGGCCTGATCGCCGAGCTGGTCGCCGGCCTGCGCGCCGAGGTGGAGGAACTGCGCCGCGAGATGCGCCCGGAGGACCGGCGGGCGCCGCCGCTGGACTAGCCGACGGTTGACGAACTGTTGAGAACCCGTTGAAGACTCGTTGAAGAGGTGGGGCGCGACATGCGGGTAGTCCACGTCGCGACCGCGTTCCCGAGGCACGACGAAGATCCGATCACGCCCTGGCTGGTCGAGCTCATCCGGCGCCAGCGGGACGCGGGCCTCGACGCCTCCGTGCTGGCGCCCGCCTACCGGGGCGGCCCGACGGAGGAACCGACGGGCATTCTGGTCCACCGCTTTCGTTACGCTCCCGCGCCGCTCGAAAAGCTCACCCACGACGAGACCGTGCCGGACCGGTTGCGGCGCTCCCCGGCATACGGCCTGCTGGTGCCCCCGTATCTCGCGGCCGGCGCACGGGCGGCCTGGCGCCTCGGACGCCGGGAGCGGCCCGATGTGGTGCACGTCCACTGGCCGATGCCACACGCGGTGCTCGGCGCGGCGCTGCGGCGCGGCGCGGGGGGCCGGACAGCCATGGTCTGCTCCTACTACAGCGTCGAGATCCACTGGGTACGCGCGCGGCTGCGCCCGCTCGTCCCATTCCTGCGCTGGAGCGCCCGGACGGCCGACGCGGTGACGGCGATCTCCCGCTCGACGGCGGACGGCGTGCGCGCTGTCGTCGACCGACCCGTGACGATCATTCCGTATGGCGCGGCAATCGAGAACGACGGTGGACCACCGCCGCGGGAGGCGCTTTCAGGCGACGCTCCCGGGGACGGAGCGTCGCGCCCCGTGCGCCTGCTGTTCGTCGGCCGGCTCGTCGAGCGTAAGGGAGTCGAGGTGCTCGTGCGGGCGCTCGCCGAGGGCGGCTTCTCGCGGCCGGTCGAGCTCGACGTCGTCGGGGCGGGGGAGTGGGAGCCGAACATCCGTCAGGCCGTCGCGGAGACGGGTACCGGCGATCGCGTTCGACTTCTCGGCAGGGTTTCCGACGAGGATCTGCGCCGGGCGTACGAGGAGTGCGACATCTTCGTCCTCCCCGCCGTGCGCGACGCCAAGGGCGACACCGAGGGTCTCGGCGTCGTGCTCCTCGAGGCGATGCGCTTCGAGCGCCCGGTGGTGGCGAGCGCCATCGGAGGGATCACGGACATCGTGGAGGACGGCGAGACGGGCCTGGCCGTCCCGGCCGGCGACGCCGGAGCGCTGGCCGCCGCGCTGCGCCGCCTGATCGACGACCCCGAGGCCGCCCGCGCCCTCGGACGGCGGGGCCGTCGGCATGCGGCCGAGGCATTCGGCTGGGACGCCGTGGTGGACCGAACGACCGACGTCTACCGGGAAGCGGCGACGTCCATCGCCGAGTCGTCTCGGTGAACGCCCGCCGGGAGTCCGCGAGCGGCGCAGGCAGGTAGGCGCGTCGGACCCGTGAACCGGCTTCCCGCCGCGCGTACGCCTCGCTACCTTCGGAACCGACCGACAGTTCGGCCTCTCCTCAGAAGCCCCGGTACGCACCCCGCATGAACATGACTCGCCGTCTCATCCGATTGTTCGCGTTCAGCGTCGGCGCCGCGGGCGTGACCTTCTGGCTGTACCGGACGTTCATCCTCGACGGCAGCGTCATGCTGTTCGGCCAGGAGATGATCGATCAGTCGTGGCAGCTCCGCGAATTCGCCATGAGCGAGATCCAGGCGGGTCGCGGCCTCCCGCTTTGGAATCCGTACGTGTTCGGCGGCGTCCCGTTCGTCGCGATCCTTCCGGGCCCCGTCTTCTATCCGAGCACGCTGCTCTACTTCGCGATGCCGCTGTTCCGCGCCATCGGCTGGACGTTCGTCCTCCACACCTGGCTTGCCGGAATCTTCGCGTGGTTCGCCGCGCGCGCCATGCACCTCGAGCGCTGGCCGTCGGCCGTCACGGGGTTCGCGTTCATGCTGACGGGGTTCATGATCTCGATGAACCAGGCAGGCCACGACGGCCGGATGTTCACACTCGCGCTGTTCCCGCTGGCCTTCGCGCTGCTCGAGCACGGCTTCCGGAGCGGCCGGATCGGCTGGTTTCTCGGCATGGGTCTCGTGGTAGCGTGCCAGATCTTCACGCCGCACACGCAGATGATGTATTTCTCGTCGCTCGTGCTGTCGCTCTACGCCCTCGTGCGGCTGATCTGGCTGTGGCGCGGCGAGGAGGGCCGGTCCTACGCCATCCGCGCGGCGCTGGGTGTCACGGCGGGGTTCGTCGCGGCGGCCGCGATCGGCATGGCGCAGCTCCTGCCCACGCTCGAGCTGACGCGGATCGCCGTGCGGGGCGGCGGAGAGACCGGGTACGCGTTCGCGTCGTCGTGGGCGCTGCCCCCGCAGGAGCTCACGGCACTCTTCCTGCCCGATCTCATGGGGTCGCTCGGCTCGTACTGGGGTGCGAATCCGTTCAAACAGCACACGGAGTACGTGGGCGCCGTCACGCTGGTGCTCGCGGTGTTCGGCCTGGCCACGTTCCGACGCGACAGGGTGGTCATCCTGATTGGCGGCCTGGCCGCGCTCTGCACCCTGTACGCGCTCGGGGCCTCCACGCCCGTGCACCGGGTGGCGTACGAGGTCGTCCCGATGATTTCCCAGCTGCGCGCCGCGTCGCTCATGATGGGCCCGGCCGCGTTCTTCATCGCACTGCTGGCCGGCTTCGGCTGGCAGAGCGTCATCGAAGCCGAAGGAGAGGCCGACCGGGTCGGCTGGCCCTGGGTGATCGGCCTGTCGATCCCGGTGCTGCTGTTCGGGCTCGCCGCCGCGTTCGCCCCGGGCGGCCTCACGCGCTGGGTCCACACGAGCTGGTTTCCGGTCGGTTGGCCGAAGCGCCCCGGCCCCGAAGCGCTCGCTATCCTGCAGACGAACGGCTGGCTGCTGCTGGGACTGTGGCTCGGCACGATGGGGATCGCCTACGCGATCGCCACGAAGCGCTTCCCGCGCGAGGCGTCGCTCGCCGTGCTCGCGCTGCTGGTGCTCGACCTCGCGCGCGTGGACGACCGCTACATCAGCGTGATCACGCCCGCCGAGGCCTTCGCGGCTGATCCGCTCGTCGAGCGCCTGCAGGCGGACATGGACCCCGTGGCGCGGGTGTTCCAGATCGATAGCTACGCGCCCAACGAATTCATGCTGCACGACATCCGGTCGGTGACCGGGATGCAGAATTTTCGGCTCGAATGGACCGACCGGCTGCTGGGGGGCCTCGGCTATCAGAACCTCCGAAGTCCGGCGCTCTGGCCGGTGTTCGACATCGATTACATCGTCACCGCACAGCAGGTCGAGACACCGCTGCTCGAGGCACCTGTACGCGCAGCGCGGGCGAACGCCTACCCCGTGGCCGCGGACGGGCCCCACGCGTGGTTTCCCCGACGCGTGGAGGCGGCGCCCGATTCCGCGGCCGCGCTCCGCCGGCTGATCACGCGCGCGGACCCGGCCGAGTTCGCTCTCGTCGCGGGAAGCGGACCCGCGCCGGAGGCGGGGGAGGGGACCGCCCGCGTGACGTCGTTCGCGCCCAACGAGGTCGTGCTCGACGTCGACGCGACCCGCGGCGGCCTCATGGTCGTGAGCGAGACGTACCACCCGTCATGGCGGGCTACGGTGGACGGGACCGAGACCGAGGTACTGCGAACCGACATCGCCCTGCGCGGGGTCGTCGTGCCCGCGGGACGCCACGAACTGCGGCTGACGTATTCGGCCGGCAGCGTGAAGACCGGCCTCATCGTGGGCGGCGTCGCCCTGCTGCTCAGCGTGGTGACCATCGCTCTGTCGATGCTGCGTGCCCGCCGTGACGCGGCCGCAGCCGCGAGCGGAGCCGGCGAGGGCGGCGCGGGTCCGGGATCTCCCAACCAAACCTGATGGACCGATCCCCCTCCATTCCGGGCCCGCTCAAGCTCGCCGGGGCTCTCTTCACGCTGTCGTCCCTCGTCTTTGCCGGTGTGCTCATCGTCCGCAACGGCGGAAACTTCGCGGCCCAATGGACCGAACTGCGGGCCGCGGGCTGGAGCCTGCACCTCGGATGGCTCGGGCTGTCGCTCGCCATCGCGACGGCGAACCTGTTTCTGCTCGGCGCCGTGTGGGTGTGGCTGCTGCGGGAGCTCGGCGGCTCGATCGGCTACGTGGAGGGCATCCGCGTCTGGAGCTGGACGAACCTCGGCCGCTACCTGCCCGGCAAGGTGTGGCAGATCTCCGCTCTGGCCGTGTACATGCGCCAGCAGCGCCAGGCGGCCGGTATCGCCCTCGGTTCGTCGATCGCCCTGCAAATCCTCATGCTCGCGACCGGTGCCGTGCTCGCCTTCGCCGTTCTCGGGGTGCGACTGGCGGACGGCTCGCCCGGCATGATCATCGGCGCGCTGGTGATGGCCGCCGGGGGACTCGCCGTGGCGCTGCGGCCGGGGATGATCGTGCGCCTGTCGCGGTGGCTCGCGGAGCGCGCGGGCGAACCGTGGCCGGGCGCAGACCTCAGCAGACGTGTCGTATGGAGCGCGGGCGGACTGACCTGCGTATCGTGGCTGCTCTACGGGTTCGGACTGTGGTGCCTGTGGCGCGGCGTCGGCGGCACGGGAGGCCCGGATCCATGGCTGTGGACCGGGATGTTCGCCGCGGCGTACCTGGTCGGCTACGTGGCGCTGTTCGCCCCGGCCGGCCTCGTGGTCCGGGAGGCATCCCTCGCGACGCTCCTCGTGGCACTCGGCGGCATCCCGCTCGGGGCCGCCACCGGGATCGCGCTGGCCTCGCGCCTGTGGACGGTGGCGTCGGAGCTGATTACGGCCGGCCTCGCGTGGGTCGTGCCGGGGGGGAAGCAGGGCCACGGGCACGTGGCGAGCGAGGAGACGGGGGGAAGGGGACCACGATGAACGCAGAGGACCGGAACGGCCCGAAGGGCGCGAGCGGCCCGAAGGCTGGCCGCGCGCTCGTCGTCATGCCGACGTACAACGAAGCCGGCACGATCGCCGGGCTCGTTCCCGAGGTGCTGGCGCAGGACGAGCGCATCGACGTGCTGGTCATCGACGACGGATCCCCGGACGGTACCGGCGCCCTGGTGGATTCCATCGCAGCGGAGAACGATCGAATCGAGGTTATCCACCGGCCTGGAAAACTCGGCCTGGGAACCGCTTACCTGATGGGCTTTCGCTACGGTCTCGACCTCGGGTACGACTACCTGCTGGAGATGGACTCGGACCTCTCGCACGACCCGAAATTCCTGCCCGATCTGCTGGCCGCGGTAGACGAAGGCGCCGACCTGGCGATCGGCTCGCGCTACGTGCGGGGCGTCAACGTCATCAACTGGCCGATGTCGCGCCTCCTGCTGTCCTACAACGCGAACAAGTACGCCCGCTGGGTCACCGGGCTCCCGCTCACCGACGCCACGAGCGGCTTCAAGTGCTTCCGGCGGCGCGCACTCGAGGTGATCGACTTCGATCGGGTGGGCTCGACGGGCTACGCGTTCCAGATCGAGATGGACTTCCGCGCCTGGAAGGCCGGAATGAAGCTCGTCGAGGTGCCGATCGTGTTCGTCGACCGGGACCAGGGGGAAAGCAAGATGTCCGGCGCCATCGTGCGCGAGGCCGTCTGGCGGGTGTGGGCCCTGTGGCTGAAGTCGCGGTTCGGGCGGCTCTGAGCGGGTCCACGGGGATCCACCGGGTGCCCCTCACAACCCGCGCAGCCACCGACGGACGCGCCAGTCTACCCGGTCCAGCAGCCGGGACACGGTATCGCGCCACCGGACGGCGAGATCAACCCTTTGGCCGGCGGGGCCACGCCGCGCGTAACCGAGCTCCTCCATGAGATCGCCCGTCACCTGCTCGATCCGCCGGATGTCGGCCGCCGACAGCTCTGCCTCCCACCCCTGGCCCGTCGCAGCCCGATAGAAGCCCTCCGGCTCGGTCGCCAGATCCCACGGCACTTCGGGCAGGGCATCCCCGCCTGGCGCGTCCGCAACGGCCGGTGTGGGGCCCATCGTCGCGGACGGGTGCTTCCGTGCCGTGTCACCGCCGGGTACCGCCTTGAAGTACGGAGCGCACTCAACCTCGCCGACCGGGAGCCCTAACCAGCCAAACAGCGCGGACAGCGTGCGCGGACCATTCAACTCGAGATCCTCGTATCGGATTGTCGTGGCATCCGGACACTCGCGTATAAGCTCTTGTCCCGCCAATAGATGCATACGCCAATATCTAGCTGCGTCGAGGGCATTGTTCGGTGCCCAGCCCGACGCCCAGGTCGCGGAGGCCGCGATCAGCGAGCTCGCCACCGCCCGAGGATCCCGATGAAGGACGATGAACCGGGCATCGGGGATCACGCGCCGGATCTTCCGCCATTCCATGACGTGGTTGGGTGACTTTTCGATTGCGACGCTCGCACCGGGCTTTCCGCAGAGGATCCTCGCCAGGACATCGTCCGCCATACCGCGGCACATCGCCACGAACTCCGGTTCCGTCATGAGCGTGCTGAGGCCCACACGGCGCCGCGTCACGTCCGGTTCGACCTCGTAGTCCCATCGGGCCAGAAAGGGCGAGAGATATGCGCTGAACAGGTGCGTTTCCTGGCTCGTAGCGACGGCGGGATGCTGCGACAGCAGGAGCTGAAGCCACGTCGTACCGCTGCGTGGTGCCGCGACGAGAAACACGGGCGCATCGGCCCGTCGGGCGGGAGCACTCAAGA
>JBPCJZ010000184.1:0-15938 GCA_051004775.1 Gemmatimonadota bacterium | reverse complement strand
GTCCACGGGACGCCGCGATTCGAGTGATTCTGGTAGCCGATGACGTACCGCTCCGTTCCCAGGCGAGCGGCGACGAGCGAGCAGGCTTCTTCCACGTACCTGTCGTAGCGCGACCCTTCTTCGAGGTACTTCACCGGCGTTCCGTGCGCTGAGAAGTAGAGAAGCGTTCCGGGGTCCTCCAGGCTCGCGGTGGCCCGCACGAGCGCCTTCTCCGCGGCGTCGCCGACCGCGTCGACGTACCCGGGGTGTGCGTGCCAGCCGGTCACGTCGACTACTTCGACGGAGGCCCCGCCAGCGCGCTCCAGCGCGGCATGCAGGGAATCGAGCGCCGCGATGGTGGTCGAGGCCCCGCACAACGGGTAGAGCGGCAGCGCGACCAGGCGCCGGGCCCCGGCCGCGACGACTTCATTCACCACGTCGTCGATCGCGGGATCGGTGAACTGCATCGCGATCCGAACGGGCGCGCTGGCCCCCCGTCGGGTCAGTTCCGCCTCGAGGGCCTGCGCCTGCGCGCGGCATTGAGCGAGCAGGGGGGAGCCGCCGATCCGCTCGTAGTCGGCCTGCAGGCCGGGCGCCCGACGCTCCGCGAGATCTCTGCATCGCCGCCGCCGGGCATCGGCGCTCATCTCGCCGTCGAGGCGCGCGTTGGCCAGAAAGATGCGCTCGAGGTAGGCGAGGGTCTCCCCCGGCGACGCTCCGTCCGGTTCTCCGAACCCCAACAGGAGCACTTCCGTTTCGTCCTGTGCCGGCGTGCGCCGCATACTACCTTTCCTGTTCGAGACCCGCCGCCACCTCGCTCGAGACACTCGAGCAACAAAGCGACCATAATAGGCCAAACATAGCGGTTCGCCGAAGGACGTGGCGCCGCGACGACCGGGCAAATCACCATGCGGGCGCGCCCCGCCAACCGCCGTAACGCAGGAGGGTTCATTCGAGGTCGCGTGGCCGTCGTCGGAGCGGGTATATCGGGCCTTGCCCTGGGGCTCGAGCTGCGGAACCGGGGTGCCGAGTTCGACATTTTCGAAGCCGCGGCGGCCCCCGGGGGCGTGGTCCGTTCCTCGAGGACGGGCGCGGGTCTGCTCGAATGGGGCCCACAGCGGCTTCGGCTCGTCCCGCCTGTGCGAAAGATCGTCGAGGACGTCGGACTGGCCGACCGTCTCGTGTTCGCCGATCCGACAGCCCCGCTGTTCGTGGTGCGAGGCGGACGCATGCACCGGGTTCCGCGGTCGATCCGTGACCTGCTGACGGGCTCACTGCTCAGCCCCGCGAGCCGTCTGCGCGTCCTGGCCGAGCCGGCAACCGCGGCCGTGAGGTCTACAGAGACGGTCGCCGAGGCACTGACGCGGAAGTTCGGACGCGAGGCGTACGCTGCACTGCTCGGGCCGTTGTTCGGCGGTCTGTACGCGTCGGATCCGGCCGACATGCGCGCCGCCGATTCGCTTCTAGGTCTCCTTGACCGCGCCGGCCGACCACGCAGCCTTCTCTTGCGAGCCCTGCGGCTGGAAAACGGCTCGCCACCGGCCTGTTCCTTTCGCGACGGCCTGGGCGAGCTTCCGGCGGCGCTGGCCCGCGTCCTCGCCGGCGAGCTCAACCTGCGGCATCCGGTTGAAACGATGACCCGGGCGGCCGACGGCTGGACGCTCCGCGTGGGCGGCGCCGTCCGCGGTCCTTACCGGTCCGTCATTCTGAGCGTGCCGGCGCACGAGGCGGCGCGCATTCTCATGGCGCCGGCCCGGCCCGCGGCAGAGCGCCTCGGGCGGCTACGGTACAATCGCCTGGCCATGGTCCACCTCCAGGCCTCCGGCGAGAGCATTGCGGGATTTGGATACCAGGTCGCGTTCGGTGAGGGTCTGGAGACGCGGGGCGTCACGTTCAACGACGCCCTGCTCGGCCGCGGCCGGATCGTGACCGCCTTCCTCGGCGGCGCCTCCAGCCCGCGGGTGCCGGACTGGGCGGACGAGCGGATCGCCGCGGTCGCGGAGCGCGAGTTCCGCCAGGTGACAGGCCGCGGCGCCGAGACGCTCGAGGTCAGCCGACCGCGCGTCCCCTCCTACGATTCGTCATGGGAGGCGCTGGACGGCCTGCCGCTGCCCGAGGGCGTCCATCTGTGCGCGAACTACATCGAGCGGCCCGGCATCGGCGGACGGTTCGCGCAGGCGAAGAGGATGGCCGAAGAGCTCGGGTGAGGACCGTCGCTAGAAACCCGGGCGAGTCGTTCGAGCATGCACGCGATCGACGAGGAATGCGACCGCGTCCGGGTCCGTCGACCGGTCGATGCCGTGTCCCAGGTTGAACACGTGACGGCCGCTGCCGGCGTCATCCAGCACGGCGTCGATGCGCCGGCCAAGCGTCTCGCGCGGCGCGAAGAGGACGGCGGGATCGAGGTTCCCCTGCAGCGTGACGTCCTGGCCCAGGATGTCACGCGCCTCCCGCAGCGGCGTTCGCCAGTCGACGCCGATCACGTCGGCCGGCAGTTCCGTCAGATCGCCCAGGAGGTGCCCTCCCTGGTTCGGGAAGTAGATGAGGGGCAGGCCAAGGGGCTCCAGGGCGCCCAGGATGCGGGCGACTTCCGGCAGCACGATATCCGCGAAGTCCTGCCGGGCGAGTAGACCGATCCACGAGTCGAACAGCATGAGCGCCTGCGCGCCCGCCGCCGCCTGGGCCGCCAGGTAGCCGATCGTCGTCTCGGTGAGGAGGGCGAGTAAACGGCGTGCCGCCACCGGCTCCGCATTGAGGAAGGCGCGGGCGGCGGCAAAGGTACGCGAGCCTCGACCCTCTACCAGGTAGCAGAAGACCGTGAATGGCGCCCCGGCGAAGCCGATCAGGGGGACCGAAGCGGGCAACTCCTCGCGCACCCGGCGGATCGTCTCGAGGGTGTGCGGCACCGATGCCTCCGGATCTCCGACGCGCAGCCGATCGACGGCGGCGGCGTCGCGCACCGGGTCCGGGATGTAGGGGCCGCCGTCGAACTCGAGTTCGATCCCCATCCCCTCGACGGGCGTCATGATGTCGGCGAACAGGATGGCCGCGTCGAGGTCGAACCGCCGGATCGGCTGCAGGGTCGCTTCGGCCGCCAGCTCGGGCATCTTCGTGAACCCGAGGAAATCCGTCCCTTCCCGAATCTTGCGGTACTCGGGGAGGTAGCGACCGGCCTGCCGCATGATCCACACGGGGGTGCGCGGCACCGGCCGTCCTCGGCAGGCGGCGAGGAAGGTCGGCTCCGCGACATCCTGCGGCGGCACGTCCGCGGCGTCGCCCCGCTTCGGGGCGCTCACGCCGCCGCCCCGAGCGCTTCGCGCGCCGCCTCGAGCGTACGGTCGATGTCGTCGTCGGTGTGCTCCGTCGATACGAACCACGCCTCGAACGGACTCGGGGCCAGGTAGATTCCACGGTCGAGCATCGCGTGAAAGAAGCGTCCGAACCGATCGCGGTCGGCGGACGCCGCGCTCTGCCAGTCGGTTACGGGTCCCGGAGTGAAGAACAGAGAGCCCATTCCGCAGACGCCGTTCCAGCATGCGTCGACGCCGGCGTCCTCGGCGTGCGCCACCAGCCCGGCGCCCAGCCGCGCGGTCTTGTCTTCAAGAACGGCGTAGAGGCTCTCGTCCGACCGGATGCGGGTCAGCGTCGCGAGGCCGGCCGCCGTGGCCAGCGGGTTCCCCGACAGCGTTCCCGCCTGGTATACCGGTCCGTCGGGGGCGACGTGGTCCATCAACTCCCGGCGGCCCCCGTAGGCTCCGACGGGCAGGCCACCGCCGAGGATCTTCCCAAGCGCGGTGAGGTCGGGAAGGACGGCGTACCGTTCCTGCGCGCCGCCCGCGGCCACGCGGAAGCCGGTCATCACCTCGTCGAACAGCAGGAGCGCGCCGCGCTCATCGCACATCTCGCGCAGGCCTTCGAGGAAGCCCGCCCCGGGAGGCACGCATCCCATGTTGCCGGCGACGGGCTCGACGATGACGCAGGCGACGGGCTCCTCGGCCGCCTGGAAGCACGCTTCCACGGAAGCGAGATCGTTGTAGTCGGCCACGTAGGTGTCGCGCGCCGAGCCGGCCGTGACGCCCGGGCTGGAAGGGACGCCCAGGGTGGCCGCGCCTGAGCCGGCCTCCACGAGAAATGCGTCCCCGTGACCGTGGTACCCCCCGCGGAACTTGATCACGCCTGGATGGCCCGTGACCCCCCGCGCCAGGCGCACGGCGCTCATGGTCGCTTCGGTGCCCGAATTGACGAGGCGGACCAGGTCGACGGACGGAACCATGCGGGTGATCAGGTCGGCGAGACGCACCTCCGCTTCGGTCGGCGCGCCGAAGGACGCCCCGTTGCGGAGCGCGGCCTCGGTCGCTTCGCGGACCGCCGCCTGGTCGTGTCCCAGGAGCATCACGCCCCAGGACCCGACGAAGTCGATGTACTCCCGTCCGTCCACGTCGAAAATGCGCGCGCCGCTGGCCCGTTCAATGAATCGAGGGGTCCCGCCCACGCTGCCGAAGGCGCGCACCGGGCTGTTGACTCCGCCGGGAATCACCCGCCGCGCCGCTTCGAACAGGTCGTCGCTCTTCATGGTCACTCTTCTTCGTACGTCATGGGAGAGTGGTGCGCGAAGTCTGTCCGCGCACCGTCCACTTTGTCGCCCGCGCCGTCCACGCCGCCGGCCGCGCCACCGTCCACGCCGCCGGCCGCGCCACCGTCCGCGACGCCGGCCGCACCGCTGTCCGCGGCTTCGACCGCTCCGAGCAGGCCCTCGACCGAGGCGTCCGCCGCCACGCTCGCGGTCCAGCCGCGATCCGCCAGCGCCCTGGCGGTTGTCGGACCAATCGCCGCGGCCCGCAGCGCACCGATGATTCGCGCAGCCTGGTCGGCGTCCGCGCGGCCGAGGAAGCCCTCGACCGTTGAGGGGCTGGTGAAGGTGACGACCTGGACCGTCCCGTCACCGGCCGCCTCGAGGACAACATGGGGGTGCGGAGAGCACGAGACCGTGCGGTAGGCGACAACCGTAGTGACCCTCGCGCCGAGATCCGCCAACCCGGTGGCGAGCTTCGGGGAGGCCCGGTCGCTCTGGGGAAGCAGGATGGAGGCTCCCGAGGCGTCGGCCGCCTCGGAGAACGACAGAAGGACACCGTGGGCGCTGCGAGGTTCGGCGATCCGCACGACGTCCAGACCGGCTGCCCGGAGGACGCCCGCCGTGGCGGGACCGGCGACCGCGATGCGGGGCTCGCGATCGCCCAACGGAGCCGCGACCTCCAGCCAGACACTGGCCGCGCGAGGGCTCGTCAGAACCAGCCAATCGAACTCCCGGCGCCGCGCCGCGGCACCCACGAGCGCGGACTCGTCCTCCGGCGGCGCGAAACGGATCGACGGCCAGTGCGTCACCCGGGCGCCCGCGGCGGCCAGTTCGCGCCCGAGCCGTCCGGGCGACGCTCCGGCCCGCGTGACCGCAACTCCGATCCCCTCCAGCCGTCGCGTCACGGCTGCTCCGCCCCTCGCCGGAGTTCGTCGAGAATGACGCGGGCCCCGTCCCGCAGCGATCGCTCCGCGGCCTCGCGGCCCAGCTCCGCCGCGTCGCGCGCGGAGCCCGAGACGGAACTCGATACGCCGCGTGAGCCGTCGGGCGAGCAGATCAGGGTCTCCAGCTTCAGCGCCTTCCCGTCGGCGTCTACGGTCGCGAGGGCGCCCGCCGGGGCCTGGCAGCCGCCCTCGATCCGCCGCAGGAACGCTCGTTCCGCCGTGACGGCGATCCGGGTATCCGCATCGTCGAGCACGTCGAACGCCGCGGCCGTTCGCTCGTCTCCGCAGCGTGCCTGGACAGCGATCGCCCCCTGGCCGGGCGCCGGAGGGAAGAACTCGACCGCGAGAATAGCGGAAATGTTCGCTTCCAGGCCCAGGCGAACGAGCCCGGCCGTCGCGAGCACGATCGCGTCGAAGTCCCCGGCACGCAGCTTCTCCAGGCGCGTCGGCACGTTGCCGCGAATGCTCTCGACCCGCAGGTCCGGTCGCGCGCGCAGCAGGAAGGCCCGCCGGCGGAGGCTGGCCGTGCCGACGACGGCGCCGCGGGGAAGTGCGTCGAGCCCGGACGGTGCGTCGAGTCCGGACGGTGCGTCGAGCCCGGAAGGTGCGTCGAAACCTGCGGGGGCGGCGAGCACCAGCGCGTCGCGCGGATCCTCGCGCGGGAGGCACGCCGCGAGACGGAGCCCGCCCGGCATCTCCGTCGCCAGGTCTTTCAGGCTGTGAACCGCCGCGTCGATCTCTCCCGCGAGGAGGGCGCGCTCGATCTCGCGGGTAAAGACGCCGGTTCCCCCGATCGCGTGGATCGGGATGTCGGGCGCCAGGTCACCGCTCGTGCGGAGTCCGACATACTCGGCGGGAGTCCCGGCGGGAAGCGATTCGATCACGAGCGACGCCTGGCAGCGCGCCAGGCGGGAGGTTCGGGCTCCGACGCGGAGGGCCAGGCGGCTCACACGTCCAGGTCGAACAGCGCCGCGACCGCGTCGAGCGTCGCGAGCCCCTCGGCCGTCTCACGATCGGTCTGCTTGATACGCACCGTCGGCTCGTGCAGCAGCTTGGACAACAGCGTGCGCGTATAGGCCTCGAGGGCCTCCCGCTGATCCAGTCCGAACCGGGCCTCGTGATTCTCGAACTCGCGCCGGCCCGCCTCGAAGAAATGCCGTCGCAGGGCTCGCAGGTGGGGAAGCACCTCCCGCGAACGGTGCCAGGCCGTGAAGCGCTCCACTTCTTCGTCGATGATCGCTTCGACGCGTGGGACCTCGGCCGATTGTCGATCCCGGTTGCGGCCAATCGACTCCGCGAGGCCATCGAGATCGTGGATTGCGAGGCCCGGGATCTCCCGGTAGGGAACCGCCACGTTGCGCGGCCGGCCGAGGTCGATCACGACAAGCGGCCGGTCTCCGCGATCGGCCATCGCCTCTTCGAGGTGTGCCTCTGTCAGGACGGGCTCGGCGGCCGAGGTCGCCGCCACGACGACGGTCGCCTCGCGCGCGAGCGCGCCGAGATCCGTCAGCGAAGCCGCGTCTCCGCCGAGTTCCGCGGCGAGGCGCTCCGCGCCGGGGCGAGACCGGTTCGCGATGACGAGCCGGCGGGGCCGTCGCTTCGCGACGTGTCGCGCGGTGAGACGCGCCGTCTCGCCCGCCCCGACTACCAGCACCGTCTGCGACGGGAAATCATCAGAAGCCTGGAGCGCCAGCCTGACGCCGGCTGCCGCGAGTGAGGTCGGACCCTGGCACAGCCGCGTCTCGGCCCGCGCCCGCTTCCCGGCCCGCACGGCGGTCGCGAACAGTCGGGTGAGGATCGGGCCGGTTGCGCCGTGACGCGCCGCGATCCGGGCCGCGTCGCGTACCTGGCCGAGGATCTGTGTCTCGCCGAGAACGATCGAGTCGAGACCGGCCGCTACGCGGAGGAGGTGCTGCGCCACAGCCGCGTCGGCGAGCGCGTAGGAGTGGTTCGCGACCTCCTCGAGGCGTGTGTCGTCATCCCCCGCGAGACGCCGGACGATTTCATTCTCGGCGGCCTCGATGTCGGAGGTTCGCACGTAGACTTCGAGACGAGTGCACGTGTGCAGCAGCACCGCTTCGTCGATGACCGCGAGGTTGGTCAGGCCGTCGAGGAAACCCGTCACGGCCTCTTCGTCCATATACAGGCCGTCCCTCAGGCGCGACGGCGCCACACGATGGCTCGTGCCGAAGACTAGCAGCCGGCCCATGGGCTCTCGATCGCGTCCGCCGGGCAGAACAGGCCGGTATGAACCGGGGTGTCCCGTTTCGTGAACCGGCGCGCTTCGGTTTCGCGCAGTTCCTTGACCAGTGTAGAGAACAGCGACAGGTCCTCCGTCTCGTACACGACGACGAACTCCTGGTCTTGCAGTCCCACCGAGTAGAGCAGGAGCTGCGAAATCTCGCGGTACTGCTTCCCGATGCGGATGTGCTCGTTCATCATTGTCTGCCGGATGTCGCCACCGAGCAAGTACCACTCCGACGTCTTCGTGAATGGGTACATCACGAGATAAGGAGAGCGCTCCGGCGCGAGCGGATCGACTTCCTGGGCCGATTTCGCCCGGCTGTACTGCGACGGGCGCGTGAGCCCCCACAGGGAATCGCGCGGCTGCAGGTAGCGCCGGAACGGGCTGAGGGCCCGGGACAGGTCGGCGAAGAACGCGCCGGGGACCTCGCGGTCCGCGACGGCCTTCGCGGTCCACAGCATGACGTCGGCGTCGGATTCGAGCGGGGTCAACTGATAGGGATGGACCCGCCCTACAGCCGTTGCCACCCCGGCAACGAGGTCGGCGTAGACTGCGGCCCGGCGGTCACCTTCCAGCGCCCAGAATTCCGGGGTGAATCGATAGACTCCGAAGTGATTCAGCGTGGCGGAGGTCTCCGTCCCGGGGTCCTCGGCCGATTTCCTTGACTCGTCGCTCATGCTTCTCCGTTGCTCGGAGCCTGTTGAGGCTTCCTAGTCAATCGCGCCCGCCCGCCTCCAGCGCGCCACATCCGGTGCGTGGTACGTGATGATGAGATCGGCTCCCGCCCGCTTCATCCCGATGAGCACTTCCTCTACAACACGCCGCTCGTCCAGCCAGTTTCGTTCAGCCGCCGCCTTCACCATCGCGAACTCCCCGCTGACATTGTAGGCAACGAGCGGCAGTTCCGGCACCTGTTCGCGGCACTGGCGGATGATGTCGAGGTACGCGAGCGCCGGTTTCACCATCAGGAGGTCCGCGCCTTCGAGCATGTCGAGCTCGGTCTCGCGGAGCGCGTCCCGGGAATTGGCCGGGTCCATCTGGTGCGTCCGCCGGTCGCCGAAGCTCGGGGCGCCCTGGGCGGCGTCGCGGAATGGGCCGTAGAAGGCGCTGGCGAACTTGCTCGAGTAGGCGAGGATACCGGTATCGACGAAGCCCTCCGCGTCGAGGCCCCGCCGGATCGCGCCGACCGCCCCATCGATCATTCCAGACGGCGCGACCAGGTCGGCCCCGGCGGCGGCCTGGGAAAGCGCGATCGACACCAGACGGTCGAGAGTCTCGTCGTTCAGGATGTCGGGCAGTTCGTCCTGGTTGCCCGTCCCGTCATCCGGCGTCTCGCCGAGCAACCCGCAGTGCCCGTGGCTCGTGTACTCGCAGAGGCAGAGGTCCGTAATGATGACGATGTCGTGCAGGCGCTCCCGGATGGCCTGCACCGCTCGCTGCACCACGCCGTCCGCGGCGTCGGCTTCGCTTCCGCGCTCATCCTTGCTCTTCGGGATCCCGAACAGCAGGATCGCCCGGATGCCCAGCGCATACACGGTCTGCACATGGTCCGCGACTGCGTTCGCCGGCCACTGGCGAATGCCCGGCATCGACTCGATGTCCGTGGGACCGTCGACGATGTCGGAAACGAAGACCGGGTAGATGAGATCGTCGAGCGTGACGCTCGTCTCTCGAACGAGGGCGCGGAGCGCCGCCGTCCGGCGCAGGCGCCGCGGTCGCGCGGTGCCGGGCTCGAGTGCCTCGGCGTCGGGGTCGGTCCGTTCAGTCGTCATGAAGCGGCCAACCTGCCGACGCCTCGGGTCCATTTCAAGCTCAGAAGAATACGAATCCCGTCCCCACGCTCAGCACGATCCGGCTGCCGTCAAAGCCTGAACCCAGGCGATATCCGAGGTCGATGCGGCTGGATTCCGCTCCGGGAGCGAGTCGGGAGCTCGTCCGGATGCCGACGCCGACCTCCGCTCCCCAGCGCGGCGTCTGCCCCTCGTACCAGGCGCCGCCAAAATCCGTGTAGCCGGCCAGCGCGGCCCCGAACTGGTCGAGGATGCGCGGAAGAACGTACCACCGATGCTCCAGCGTGCCCCACAGGGCCCGCGTGCCCACGAAGGCATGCGGCTCGAAGCTCCGGGGCGGCGCGGAGAATCCCAGGTCGAACTCGCGCCCCGGGGCGGGACCTTCCATCACGCCGCCCTGGACGTGAACGAGCGTGGCGTGGCGCGACCCGGTGATCGCTCCGCCGGTCACGGAGGCCACGACCCGGCCGGAGTCGAGCCCGGCCGAGTTGAACAGCCCGTTGGCCGCGATCGCGGCGCGCAACAGGAGCGGTCCTCTCGTCGCGCCCCCTCGAACGGAGATCGCGGGCCCGACGCTGGTGCGCTCGTACCCGAGGGCGGACGGCGCCAACCGGAGAGAGACCGCGACGCCGGTGGTGAGGTCGATGTCCTGCTTGTTGAGGCCGTCGACGTAGCCCACGACCCGGTAGCGGGGCTGCTCGAAGGACGCGAACAGGCCGACATCCCCCTGCACCGAATCCGGGACCGTAGATGGCCCGTCCGTCTCGGACGACAGGAGGTACCGCTCGTTGCGCAGAGACGCGGTGGCGCCGACGCGGACGACGCGCCGGGACGAGGCGACCGGAGCGAAGCCGACCGAGACCTGTTGCGCGAACAGATGCTGGCGATAGCGAATCGTGTCGCGGCGGCTGGCCGAGAGCGCCACGTACTGCAGCCTGCGCCGATCGGCGGTGGCTCCGCCGAGGCGAAGGAAGAACCGATCCTCGAGCGAGCGCCACGGGTCGCCGACGGTCCAGCCCGCCGCATTTCCGTCCGACAGGATGTCCAGACTGGCGCCGGCGTCGATCTGGGAACCGGCGACGCGGCGCCACAGACCCCCGAAGTCTCCGCCGTCACGATCCGTGTCCTTGCGGTAGGCCAGGCTCAGAAAGTTGCCGGTCCCGCCCACGTTGCGTTCCGTCAGGCCGATGCGCCCCGTGATCGTCCCGTCGCTGGCGAAACGGCCGGTGAAGATCGGAAGCGTGCTCCAGGCGTCCTGAGTGCGGACGACCGCCAGCAGTCGCCCGTCCTCTCGAACCGTGTCGACCTCGACAGAGCGGAAGATGTTGAGGCCCCTGAGGTTACGTTCCGTCTCGGCAAGTCGCGCCGCGTCGAACTCCTCGCCCGGCTCGAACAGTAGCTCGCGCTTCACGACGCCCCGGTTCGTGCTGAACCGCAGGGAGTTCGCGGTCCGGTACAACCAGTTCCGGGCTGCCGCGCTCTCGGTGAAAACGTTCTGCGGCTCGATTACTATGGAGTCAATCGCAGGCGGTTCCGCCTCCCCCTGCTGGGCGCGCGCGGGCCCGGCCGCGAGCAACAGCAGCAGCGCGCTGCACAGGCTTGCTCTTGCGGGGTCGGGAGTCGGCATGAATGATCGTCTATCAGAAAGTTGGGAAATACCCGGAGGCCAAGCTCCGTCGCGCAGTTGCGCACATAATGCGTTCCGTCTGTGTTGTTTGCTCAGGTGCACAGACAGTATATTGTATCGACTGCGGCGGTGGGGTGGGGTTTCTGCGGTAATCAGTCCCGGAAAAATGGATCCAGGAGGGGGACATGCAGCATCTTCGTGCGCTTGTCACGATGTTCGCGGCACTCTTTTTCGTGGCATCTCCGCTGGTCGCCCAGGATTACTGGGGACGCGGGGGTCTCGAAATCGGTGCGTATTACGGCGTGTGGAACGGATTGGGTGTGGATGCCGAGGAGTTCGAAGGCAGCCCTGATTCGAACCTGCTCAAGATCGGCAATAACGACTACTACGGTGGACGTCTCGGGTACGTCTTCCCGTTCGGTCTCGGCATCGAAGGATACTTCGCCCGGCTCGCCGGGGCGGATATCAACCTCCCGAGGGGCGGCAGCAACGTCAACGGCCTGAACTTCGGTGGTGATCTGCTCTACCACTTCCAGCCCGAGACGGCTTTCCAGATCTTCATCGCGGCGGGCGCCGGGCGGCAGAAGATCGAGATTTTCGACGGCGTGAACAATTTCTTCCCGCCGGTAGTTGAATACGACGAGACCGAGTTCGCGTGGAACTACGGCGCCGGCGTCAAGCTGTTCCTGGCGCGCAACCTCGCGCTGCGCGGCGACTGGAGGAACTACATCGCGCCCGACGGCCTGCAGTCGGCGCGTGAGCTGTTCAACAACACCGGCCCCGGCGGCCTCGAAGAGGTCACGACGAAGTCTACCACGTGGACTGCCGGCCTCAGCTACTTCCTCGGCGGTCCCGCCGACGAGGACGGCGACGGAGTTTCGGACACCGACGACCTCTGCCCCGGCACGCCGAGTGGCGTAGACGTCGACGGCGACGGCTGCCCGTTCGATGACGACGGCGACGGCGTCTACAACTACATGGACGACTGTCCCGACACCCCGGCCGGCGCGGCCGTGGATGCGGCCGGTTGCCCGACGGACGCCGACGGCGACGGAGTGTTCGACGGCCTCGATCAGTGCCCCGACACCCCCGCGGGTGCCACGGTGGGCGACGATGGCTGCCCGACGGATGCTGACGGCGACGGCGTGTTCGATGGTATCGACACCTGCCCCGACACTCCGGCTGGCGCGACGGTCGACGAGTCCGGTTGCCCGATGGACAGTGACGGCGACGGCGTGTTCGACGGCATCGACAAGTGCCCCGGAACGCCCGAGGGCCGTGAAGTCGACGCAGAAGGCTGCGGCGAGTTCGAGGCCGCTCTGGCCGAAGGACGCCTGGTGCTGCGTGACGTCAACTTCGCGTTCAACAGCGCGGCGCTGGCTCCCGGAGCGCAGGAGTCGCTCGATCGGGCCGCGGTAGCGATTCGCAACGCGGTCGCCAACCGTCCCGGCCTGATGATCGAAGTCCAGGGTCACACGGACGCCATCGGGTCCGACCGCTACAACCAGGGTCTGAGCGAGCGGCGTGCGGCGTCGGTCCGCGACTACATCGTCGGCATCGAGCCGTCGATCGCCTCGAGTCTCACGACGCGCGGCTACGGCGAGTCGCAGCCGGTTGCCAGCAACGACACGGACGAGGGCCGCGCGGAGAATCGCCGGGTCGAGTTCGTGGTCTCCGGCGGCGACCAGTAGAACGCACCAGGGAATGAAGTAGCGGATCCTTTTCCGGGATTCGTCGGAAAGAGAGCGGGTCCGTCTCCCTCGGGAGGCGGACCCGTTTCTCGTAGTGGATGCGGAGGGGGCCTGCGGCCCTTGTTACCGGAGCCGGCTCAGCCGGCCGGGGAGCTGGGAGCTACTCAAGGGACTGGATTGATGTCCTCGGCCTCGGCTCTCCCGTCGTCGGGAACGACACCGACATCGGTGTCGATGTCCGCCCATTGCCGGAAGACCTGGGATTCGTAGATCAAGTTGACTTCGTCCGAGCCGGAGTCCAGGCGGACGGTCACCACCGACCCGTTCTGCTCGTCGCGCCACTGACGGTACCAGAAGGCCATGCCCTCGGCCGCCGCCTCGCAGATGGCGTCGCGACTGTTGTTCTTCGCCTGCTCGTTTGGGCGAATCAGGGGGAAGCGCAGATTTACGGCCTCGTGGACGGCGCGGATGTACTCGATGCACGCCTCGCCGTCGCCCGCGTCGATCACCTCCTGGCCCTTCACGAGCCCGACGTCGTCGAGCAGCCCGAAGAGCACCACGGAGGGGCGGCCCGCCAGGCTGTCGCGATAGGCGATCATGTGCAGCCCGCCGTCCATGCGCTGGCTCTCGAGCGGCGGCCCGAAGGACGCTTCGATCTCCGTCGGGGTGACCCCCCAGCGGAGGCCTCGAAATCCGTCGATCGTCGCCGACGGCCCGTCCTGCGCGAGTCCTGAGCCCGCCGCCGCGATCGTCAATAAGCCGCACAGGATGAGTCGCGCTGGTACAGCAGAACTGGCCCCGTCCATCTGTCGCCTCCGCTCGTCGAGTTCGATCCAGGAATCGGTCGTGGTTCGTCCCTGTACCCCGCGTAGGAGCCATGGTACCCTTATCTTGTACTCTCAGCGCACTGGCCCGCGGCGCCGTTAGGATGGCGCCCACCTTCCACTCGGGAGAGAGAAGTGATTCCAGAATCGTTGGCCTCAGCGTGCGGATCGTTCCGACCGCGGCGCTTCAGCCTGTTGATGGCCATCGCCTGCGCGGCGGCGACCCCCGGGTCGGCGCATGGCCAGGCCGCTCCTGCCCGCACGGCCGACGTTGCCCCGGCCGCCTCCGTCGAGGTCGTGGAGCCGCGCTCCGATGCGGTTTTGAAGGACCTGATCGACGCGGCACGCTCCGCCGAGCGCGAGGGGGAGCGCATGGTCACAGACTGGAAGGCCGCCTACGAGCGCGCCCGTGGAGAGGCGAAGATCCGCAAGCGGGATGAAGATGCCGTGAAGGCACGGATGGATCTAGCGGGGGACGAGGGCCGCGAGGCGGACCGCGAACGGCTGGAGAAGCGGCGGGAGGAGGTCATCTTCGATCATAAGCTGCTCGAGAAACAGCGCGACGTCTATGACGCACGCCGGAAGCAGGCCGAGGCGCATCGCGACGCATCGCGCGCCGTGATTCTCGCCCTCGAGGCGGAGCGGGATCTCACGGCGCGCCGGCAGCGAGTCTTCGACCGCGGCCGCGACCCGGCTATGGATGCCGACTATCTCAAAGCGGAGCGCCGCGTCCTCGAACTCACCCGGTCGGCGGCCCGCAGGCGCGAGCAGGCGATCTCACGCGAGGAAAACGTGGTCAACGAGCAACTCGACGTCGTCAAACACCTGGAAGAACGCGTGAAGTGACCGAACCGGCCGTCAAGCTCTCTCGAGGTTTCTCTGGACGCTGGACGGCAACAATTCGCTTCAGGACCGATCGTATGGAGCGTGCCACATGTCGTAGGACATCCGCCAGCGGCCGTCGGACCCACGCCGCCAGATGACGAGGTAGACGCCGCTGGAGCCGTTGGTCGTCCCGTCTTCCCGCCGGAACTCCTGCGTCCACCAGCCCCGATCGATCGCTACGTCTCCGCGCACCTCGAGCGCGTCGGCCGTCAGGGTATGGTCGAACGGATTGCGTCCCTCGCGCGGCGCGAACCAGCGGCGGATCGCGGCGCGGCCGCGAACGGTGTCGTTCGGGGCGAGAAGGAGCGCATCGGTCGTGTAGAGCTCGCCGAGCGCCGTCGTGTCCCCGGCTTCGAACGCGGCGGAGAAGGCGGCGGCCGCGCCGCGAATGGCGGCTTCGGCATCAACGGTGGCGGTGGTCGATGTGGGAGTCGAAGGACTGGTCGAGGCGCCGGGGGACACCGAATCGGCCGTCGTGCCGTCGGCGGGAACGGAGGAAAACTGACAGGCGCCTACCAGGAGCGCCGACGTCGCGGCAACGAGAAACACCTTCATGCACGGCTCCATTCGGTCCCTGGTGAAGTCCGGTCAATCTCGGGGGACGCCGGCCTCGATGGCTTCCCAGCGAATTTCGAGCGGCGACAGGTTCCAGCGCTCGCAGCGGCGGCACACCGCCCACAGTCGGCCCTTGGCCGGATCGTAGGCGAGACGCCGCCCGATCGGGAACTCCTCGATCGCCTCGTTCGTCCCGAGGGGGCGGTTACAGAACAGACACGTTGAATACATCGCCCATCCTGTCGGGGTCGCGGTTTCACGGATGCGGGTGCGTCATCCGGAAGTACCCTGCGGCGGCCCGCTTCATTCACCGGCCAGTTGCATACGCCCCCGAGGTCGTTACATTGGCGGCCCTCATCGCTGGAAGATAAACTTGGAACGCTGCATGGTGCCTCCGTCGCAAGGCGGGGGCGCAGTCGTCCCTAGCAGCGATGGACGTCTCGCTCGGGTGGCGGAACTGGTAGACGCGCAGGATTCAGGATCCTGTGGGATCACTCCCGTGGGGGTTCGACTCCCCCCCCGAGCATTGTTGGGCCCAGGTGGCGGAACTGGCAGACGCGCCAGCTTGAGGGGCTGGTGGCCGCAAGGTCGTGGAGGTTCGAATCCTCTCCTGGGCATGCTGGACGGCAGGACCGCCGCACCGCAGTATCGTTGTCGCAGGTACTTGATGCGCCCGTAGCTCAACTGGATAGAGCACCTGACTACGGATCAGGAGGCTGGGGATTCGAATTCTCCCGGGCGCACTCGCTTCGCTGCACCTTCTCCCGTCTCGGGGCGTCCCGGCGCCCCCCGCGGGGCCCATGATGAACCGCCCTTCCGAATCCG
>JBPCJZ010000183.1:0-4518 GCA_051004775.1 Gemmatimonadota bacterium | reverse complement strand
CGGGGGTGCTGAGCGTAAAACTCAGCGTGATAAGAAACATCGCAATGGCTCCGACGCTGCCCATCGCCGATACCCGTGGGGCGACGCGGCGGGTCGCGATCATGACACCCAGCGAGATCTCGATGATGCCGAGCACCATCGCAAAGCCGCGCACAGTCATGACGTGGTAGGCCCATGACATCAACGGACTGTTCGCGACCAGAGGTTGAATCGCTTCCGCTTCGTACGCGGTGAACTTCAGGGCCCCCACCCAGACGAGAATAATGACCAAACCGTAGCGAATGACCGCTGCGCCAATCGTTTCAAGCGTTCGTCCGGCCTGCGACGGCTGTTCCAAAGTGGTAACCATTGTCATCTCCTGTCGGCGGCGGGTGAAAATTAGACAAATCTGGCGGGTGAAAATGTGACACTTCGGTCGCTCTCGTAAGAGGAGCGAGTCGGCGGTGGCCGGCATCGCTTCAGATGACCCACCCTGGTGCCTCCACCTTGACCGGAGGCGCCAGTGATCGGAGGGGAGCGCTGCGTGTTACTGAAGTACTATCTGGAAGCCGGCCGGCCCGTAACGGAGATCTCCCGCGAGCTGGACGTATCTCGGCAGACGATCTACCGGTGGATTCGACGCGGCGAGCTCGGGCGCGACATCGCGGAGCTTCACTACCAAGCCGCGGCGCCGCTGATCCTGAGAGGCTGACGGAGTTCCCCGACCTGACGGCCGTTCGCCTGCTGGATGAGATCACCCGGGATCTGCGGGACGAGGGCGGCCCCCTGGGGCGCAACGCAGAGTTTCTGCGCTTCGCCGCGCGCTGGGGCTTTCGGCCCCGGGCCTGCCGTCCCTACCGGACAAAGACCAAGGGCAAGGTCGAGCTGAAGAGAGCGTCGACGGCCGCCGACGCGCGCGTCGTTTGCATGTCGGCCAACCCTTCGAGCAACCTCCGAGGGATGCCGACCTCCGCAGCACCCTCCTCGGGCGCCGCGGGCCCGCCGGGTTCGCCGGTCAATTATCTACCATCCCGCTGAACCCGTCGGCGTGGATCCGCCACTCGCCTGCGGCGTTCCGTTTCCAGATCACGATGAACTTTCCGCGATTCCCCGTCGCCTCGGCATCGCCCGCCGGCCGCAGCGTGTAGATGCCGATGTCGTAGGCCAGATCGCCCTCGATGTCGCGATCCACGATGTTGAAAGAAATGTCCGGGCCCGGATCGCCCGCCTCGCGGAATCGATCGAGAAAGCCGGCGAAGCTTTGACGGAACTCGCCCTGGCCCGACAGGATCGGCTGGTTCGGCGGGAGGTAGAATCCGTCCTCAGCGTAAACCTCGCGCATGAGCAGGTCGACGTCGGCCTCATGATAGGCGCGGACAAACGTCTCGTAGACGGCGTCGAGCCGCGCGATCGTCGCCGAATCGGTGGCAGCGGCGCCCTGGCGACTCTCCGCGCCGCGGTCGGACGCATCATACCGCATGCATCCGCAAGCGAGTGAAACGAGAAGGACGGGTGCGAATCGTAGGACCGTGCCGTTCATGAAATCTCCGTGCGCTTGTTGGGGACGGCCCGGGCCGCCGAGATACCGCTGCGCCGCACTGCACCGCGCCGCGGTTCCGCCTGACATTGCCTTCGTCTACACGTAGGATGGGACGCATGTTCAACCAGGAGATGACGGACGATCCGTACGCCGGTCAGCCGGTCCGCGCGACGTGTGCGCGGCTTGCCGAGGCCACGGACCGCGAACGACACGTGGTATTCGCATTCGTTTCTCGCACCGCTGGACGAGAACGAGCCCTGGCTATTCTCGGCGCTGCGCGCACTGGAAGCGGTGGTCTCGGCGCGGCTGTGACGCTTCGTCGCTGGCCGGGCCGGACGCACACGATCCTCAGCGAGGAAGTCGACGAGGCGCGTAGCATCGTGGCACCATCGATCAGCCCGAAGAGCGACCCACCCGGCGAGCTGCCAGCCGCGCGTCGAGGCTGAACCTCTCCGGCCCCCAGACCGCGAAGAACAGCCACAGGACCCACCGGGCCGGGACGCCGCGGAACCATCAGCGGTCAGCGATTGCCCAGCGTCGCGCGCCGCGTACCTTGGCGCGATGGACTGGACTTTCATCATCAAGGCGGGCGTCAGCCTGCTCGCGATCCTGAACCCGCTCGGCGCCATCCCGCTGTTCCTCGGGCTCACCGAGGGCATGGACGGAGAAGCGCGCCGCCGCACCGGACAGTCCGCGGCGTTCGCCGTTGCCGTCGTCCTCGTCGTGGCGGTGTGGTTCGGTCAGAGCATCCTCGAGGTGTTCGGCGTCCGGATCGCCTCGTTCCAGGTGGGCGGTGGGATTCTCGCGCTGCTGATGGCGATCGACATGCTGCAGGCGCGGGTCAGCGCCTCGAAGCAGACCCGCGAGGAGGCCCGAGAAGCCGGGACGCGGCCGAGCGTCGGGGTCGTGCCGCTCGGCATTCCCCTGCTCGCGGGACCGGGGTCGATCAGCCTCGCGATCGTCGGCGCGGAGCAGGCCGCGGGCGGAACTGAGATGATCGGTCTGACCGGCGTCGTGCTGCTGCTCGGCGTCGTCATCCTGGTCGTCCTGAGGCTCGCCGATCCGATCGGTCGCATCCTCGGGAGGACGGGGATCAACATCATCACCCGACTGATGGGCCTGGTGCTCGCGGCGGTCGCGATCGAGTTCATCGCGACCGGTATGTCGGACCTGTTCCCCGGCCTGCTCGGCTAGGGATCTCGTCCCCGGCTAGGGATCCGTCGGGCAGGCCGCCGCTTCGAGCCTGATCGGCAGGCCCTGTCCCTCTCCGTCTGCGAAGGCCCTCCCCAGCGCCACGTCCGCCTCGGCGCCATCCTCGTCATCCGCGTCGTCCGATCCGGCGGCATCCGCCCGGCCGGCAGGGGCCCTCGTCAGCGTTCCGTACATCGCCGATCCATCGGGGCGCAGGCTGATCGCCAGTTGCCTCTGGCCGTCGGAGAGCCGCACGTCGATCGTGTCCTCGCCCACGTCCGCCCAGTAGCCCACGAAGGCGACACCGCCGACCAGCGCGCCGGCCGTGCGGTCGGCTCCCAATCGGATCCGCTCCATGGCCAGTGACGCATCGACGGCCTCGTCCCGATCGGCCCCGGCCGCGTTCTGCGCGAGATCGTCCAGCCCCCTGGCGCCTGCCTCACCGCCGACCACGGCCACGTAGCACAGCGCGCTCGACTCCGCTTTCGCGGCGACCCGGTTTGCTTCCTGGCCCGTGATCTGCGCTCTGGCCCGTTCGTCGGTCGCCTCCCCGGCGTCTTCGGCGTCTTCGGCCATGCGCCGCTGCGGCGCGGCGGCCACGGCTTGCGGGGCGGGGGCCTCGTCGTTCACGGCGGCGTCGCGGTCGGCATCGTCGGGGCGGTTGGCGGCCGCCTCCTTCTGGAGCTCCGACTCGTTCCGAAGCGCTGCGTCCGCCGGGTCGTCCTGCCCTCCCTGGCGCGCCTCGTTGGCCCGGGCGGTCGGATCGATCCGGTAGCCGCCGAAGTTCTCGCGAGCGCCTGCCGCTTCTTCCAGCGAAGGAGCGCTCGCGTCCCGCTGCAAGGAAGCGCGCGGGAGATCGAAGCCATCCTCCACCGTGAGCTGCCGACCGATCCACCCGGCGCCGACCGCCAGCATCAGGCTAGCGGCCCACGCGAGCTTGCCCGGTGAGTTCCACCAGCGGGGTCCGCGCGGGCGCGACGCGGCCGTGACCGGAGGCGGCGCCACGTCTACTCGCCGCGCGGCCCCGGCGGCCGCGAGTTCCTGGAAGCTCGGCATGGCAAGGGGCTTCGCGGACGCCCCGGCCAGGAGCATGGCGGCACCGTCGCGGACCTCCCGCGCGTCGGCCAGCCTGTGCCGGCAATCGTGGCATACGTCGAGATGCGCCTCGGCGACCACCCAATCAGCCTGACCCGGCCGGAGGGCTCCGTCCAGGTGAGCGTGAAGGACCCCTTCATCTATGTGCGACATCGGATCCCTCCTCTCCCGCTTCGTGTGCCTCGACGAGGCGACGGCGCGCCCGTCCGAGCGTCGTTCCGATCGCTCCGTGCGTCAGCCCCGTCTCCGCCGCGATTTCGCCGTAGCTGAGCCCCGCGTCCCACAGCAGCAGGATGTCGCGGTCACGCTCGGAAAGCTGCTCGAGCGCCTCGCGTACCGCCTGCCGCCGCTCTTCCAGTTCCATTTCTTCCGTCCCGGTCGGCGCTTCGACACGGTCGGCCTCCTCGGTCTTGATCAACCGGAGATGCCGCCGCTGGCGTCCGGCGCTGCGGGCTTCGTCGCGGGCCAAGTTGCCCGCCACCGTGAACAGCCAGCCGCGCGGATTGTCGAGGTCGCCTTCGTAAGCCAGCGCCCGGACGAATGTCTCCTGCGCAAGATCGCGCGCCCGCTCCGGGTTCCAGACCTTGCGGTCGAGATACCGGACCAGGTCGTCCCAGGTCGTCTCGTAGATGCGCGCCCAATCCGTCTTCACGTCACCTCGGCGTCATCGTGGCTGCCCTCCGGTCCGCTCGAGCGGCGCCGCCGGCTTCCCC
>JBPCJZ010000182.1:0-11293 GCA_051004775.1 Gemmatimonadota bacterium | reverse complement strand
TGCACGGGTTCGCCGCTGCCATCCACCGGCGGACCCCGGTCCCCCGCACCGTCGCCGTCCTTCTCACGTTCGCCCTCATGCTCGGCGCGCTCGGAGCGGCGGCGTGGTGGTTCGGCCCCCGGATGGGGGACGAGTTCGGACAGCTCATCGAGCGCCTGCCGGAGATCACGCGCGACCTGACGGAGCGCCTCGAGAGCACGACGTGGGGGGCCGCGCTGCTCGCTCAACTCGGGCAACCGGCCGATGCGCTGCCCGACGGAGGACAGGCGATCGGAGGGATCACACGGCTCTTCTCGACCATGACCGGGGTCCTGACCAGCACCGTCGTGATCCTGTTCATCGCCATCTACCTGGCGGTCGACCCGTCGCTGTACCGGAGAGCACTGGTCCGCCTGGCGCCGGCGGGGAGGGCCCGCTCGCACCTCTCGGACGTCCTGGCCGAGATCGCGCGGTCGCTACAGCTATGGATGAAGGCCCGCCTCCTCTCGATGGCGGTCGTCGGCGTCCTGACGGGGGTCGCCCTGAGCATTGCCGGAATCCCGCTCGCGTTCGCGCTCGCCCTGATCGCGGCCGTTCTGGCCTTCATCCCGTTCATCGGACCGATCCTGGCGTCGGTGCCGGCGATCCTGATCGGGCTCGGCGAGAGCGGCCAGGCGGCGCTGATCGTGGGTGCGATCTATCTCGGAGTGCAGACACTGGAGAGCTACCTCATCACGCCGCTCATCGAGAAGCGGGTGATCTCGCTGCCCCCCGCCTTCGTGCTGGCGGCGCAACTCGTGATGGGCACGCTGTTCGGGCTGATCGGCGTGTTCCTGGCCACGCCGATCGCCGTCATCGTGGTCGTGCTCGTGCGGCGGCTCTACCTCGAAGACGTGCTCGAGCAGGACGTCGAGGCGCTCGGAGCCTGAGGGCGTACCAGTGCCCCGACGATTCTCTCGCGGGGCAGCGATCGCGCCAGTTGCCTATGATTAGGATTGGAAACTGGGCATATAGCGACGGAGAGTTGCGATGAGCCGAACCGGATCAGAACCAAGTCCAAACGCCGGCGGGTGCGGATGCGCAGAACCGAATTCGAGGGGTGCGCACACCTGTTTCTGCACGGTGGACGACCTCGTCCACGCGATCGCTCGGAAGCACGCGCTCTCGATCCTCAATCTGCTCGGCGCCCGCCGGACGTCGCGCTTCTCGGACATCGAGGCCCAGCTTGAGCAGGTCGGTCCATCCACGCTGTCGGATACGCTGAAGGAGCTCGTCAGCGTCGGCCTTGTGAACCGGGAGGTCTACCCGGATACGCCACCCCGCGTCGAGTATGCACTGACGGAGGCCGGCGCGCTCTTGCGTGAGCGCTTCCACCACCTGCTCGACCAGGTGCGCGAAGGGTAGCCAGAAATCCCGCGAATCCTTTGACAGTAGTAACTTCGAACATACGAAGTTTGTTGACTTGACGTCGGGAGTGCTCCCTATTCAACAGGAAGCATTCAACAGGAAGCGCGGCCGGACGATAGAAGGTAGAGAGGCTGCGGTGCGCACCCCCACGGCGCACCCCGGATCCGCCCGGATCCTTCCCTCGGTGCACGAGCGCGAGGAGTTGCTGATGAAGAAGCTGCAAGGGACTGAGGCGACGCCTGGCGGCCCCGCCGTCATGGAGCCCGATGCGCCGGCAGCCCCAGGACCGGCGCCCGAGCACAGTCTCAACTCCACCATCGCGGAGATCCTCCGCACGCAGGCCGAGCCCGCGATCCAGGCCGAGCGACTCCAGGAGGGGCCGCTCAAGACCATACACGTGTTCTGGATGGCCGGCATGAGCTGCGACGGTTGCTCGATCGCCACGCTCGGAGCGACCCAACCCAGTGTCGAAGATATGCTGGGCGGTAACCTGCCGGGACTGCCCAAAGTGATCCTGCATCATCCCGTCCTGTCCGTCGAAGCGGGCGACGAGTTCATGAAGAACTTTCAGCTCGCCTGGGAGGGGAAGCTCGACGCGCCGTATGTGGTCGTATACGAGGGATCGATCGCCGACGAACGGATCGCCGCGCGAATGGGGGGATACTGGTCGGGTATGGGGGCCGAGGAAACGGAGAACGGACCCCAACCCGTGCCCACCGCGCGCTGGATGGAGCGGCTCGCTCCGGGCGCGGCCGCCGTGGTCGCGATCGGTACCTGCGCGACCTGGGGCGGCGTGCCGTCCTCGGTCGGAAATCCGACGGGCGCCATGAGCCTGATGGACTTTCTCGGAGCCGACTTCCGCAGTTCCTTCGGGCTGCCCATCATCAACGTCCCGGGCTGCGCCCCTGTGGGCGACAACTTCACGGAAACCGTCGCCGCCGTGCTGCTCTTTCTACAGGGGATCGGGCCGATCCCGGAGTTCGACGAGCTCGGGCGGCCGGCCTGGCTGTTCGGAGAGACCGTGCACCGGGGGTGCACTCGGGCCGGCTATTACGAGGAAGGCGTGTTCGCGGAAAGTTACGGTGCGCCCGAATGCCTCGTCGAAGTCGGCTGCTGGGGTCCCGTGGTCAACTGCAACATCGTGAAGCGCGGCGCAATCAACCACATGGGCGGGTGCATGGAAGCCGGCGGGGTGTGCATCGGCTGCACGATGCCTGGCTTCCCCGACAAGTTCAGCCCGTTCTACAAGACGCCGCCCGGATCGCTCTTCTCGACCGCCGGATCGCGCACTCTTGGATCGGTCGTTCGCCGGCTGCGGGCCATGTCGCAGTACAACCTGAACCGAGAACAGTTGTGGGACGTCCGCGGCGAGGTGCCGAGCGGCTGGGGCTTCGTCCCGGTATCCGGTCCCTTCCGGAAGGTAGCCAACTATTTTTACAAGAAGTGGCAGTTCTGGGGCGCGGAGAGGCCGGGCCGGAAGTCCGATGAAGGATGGCCGATGAGCCGCCCCGGCACCAAAGAGGACTACCCCCTGGATCATCTCGGAAAGTGAATTTCCGCTCGATGGACCGCGACCTGGAGGTCAAGCGTGCCTGACGTTCCCGGAATATTCGCCAGCTGGACTCTCTGGTATGTGGTCGCGGTCGCCGTGATCCTGATCGCGGCGACGGTGCTGATCGTCATCCTGCTGGTGGCTCGCGGCATCGAGAAGGAAGCCGCGCGCGCGCTCGCCGCCGGGGCGCGAATCAAAGCCAATACGGATGCCCTGTTCCTGCTCGGCGGCGCGCGGGACGCGCTCGAAGACCTCCGGGGTCACGCGCTCGCCATCGAGGCGAAGGGCGCGCACCTGGCCGGTGCGGTGCACGACACAGCGGCCGGTGGCGGCGCGACCCGGGCAACCCAACCGTGAACGCCCAGATGTGGTGGCTGACCCTCGGCCTCGGCTTCGTCGTCATCCTGGTCGTCGCAGTCCTGTTGCAGCTCGTCCTTGGAAGCGCGCGTCGCATCCGCGGAACCGTGGCCGACATCTGGGTGGCCGGGCCGCTGATCGCCAACAACACGGCGCACGTCGACGTCATCCGCCAGATCAACATCGTGGCGGGAGACATCCTCGGAGGCGCCGGCCTGATCGAACAGCACACGGCGCATCTCGCGTCCCATGCGAGCGGCTGCGCGGGCTGCCCGCGTTGCGTCACCGGCTGGAGTTGAGGAAGGAATGACATGGTCCTGCTGACGCTGCTGTCGATCGTTCTGGTGCTCGTGCTGGTGGGCGCCCTCGTCGTGTACCTCGCGAAGATCATCGGCGTTCTCGAGGCCGTCGGGGGCAGCCCCGACAGCCTGCTCGCCAAGGTCCGCTGGGGCCTGCGCGCCATCCAGAAGCAGACCGATGCGATCGGCCCGCAGGTCACCCAACTGAACGCGGGGCTCGGCGCCATCGAAGGCGGGCTCGGCCAGGTCGAAACGAACCTGACCGGACTCGGCGAGGCGCTCGGGCGCCAGGGGGCGACGTCATGACCGTCACGCTGAGTCCCTCGACCACGGTCCTGGTGCTCTGGTGGATCGCGCTGGGGCTGACGGTGCTCATCATCGTTCCGTTGGCCATCTATCTGCTTCACCGCCTGTGGCGGGCCGCGCGCAACATCCAGCTCTACTCGGCCGCGGCGCTCGAAGCGGGCGTCGGCATCGCGGGCAACACCGCATTGATCCCGGCGCTCGACGACACGATCGCGGGGGCGGGCCCCCTGCTCGCCCGTGCATCGGCGATCCATGACCTCACCGCGACCGTCGCCCGCGTGCTCCGGCAGCGCGCCGGCAAGGAGGTTTGACGATGCCTCTGCTCCTCTACTGGCTGACACTCGTCGTGATCCTGGCGGTCGTGCTCGTGCTCGCCGGCTACCTCATCGCCGTCGCCTGGGCACTGGCCGCCGCGAAGTCGAACGTGCGGCAGATCGCGGACGGGCTCGAGGCGATTGCGGGGCACACGGAACCCCTCGGGGAGAAGATCGGCGTCATCGCCGGGGCCGTCGGCCAGCTCGTCGACGGTTTCGCCGCGGTCGACGGCAACCTCGCCCGCGCCGCCGAAGCATTCGAATGACCTTGCTGTTCCTCCTGAGACTGCTCCCGCTGAGAGGCGACTGACATATGTGCTTCAAGAATCTTCCGATCGAGTTCGACGAGGCGGGCAACGCCCGACTCCTGGAGACGATTCCGGACCCGTACTCGCAGACCTCGGTGATCACGCGGAAGCCGTCGCAGCTCAATCGGGGGCAGATCGAAGAGCTCCTGGCCCGCAACGGTTACCTGAAGAACGTCGACTTCGATCCGGTCACACGCGTTGCGGGCGCGCTCGCGTTCCATACCGTGTGCGACCTGAAGGAAGGTAAGGTGATCGAGGCGCGCTCGATGGCGACGCTGTTCCGTGGCTACGAGATCATCATGATGGGGCGGGATCCGCGCGACGCCATCTTCATCACGAGCCGCGCATGCGGCGTGTGCGGCGGCGTTCATTCGGTGTGCAGCGCGATGGCGACGGAGATGGCGATGGGCGTCTGCCCGCCCCCGCTCGGCATCGTGATACGCAACATCGCCCTGGCGCTCGAGTTCCTGTACGACCACCCGCTGCACCTGTTCCTGCTGGCGGGCCCTGACTATTCGGAGACGATCGTCAAGCAGACGAATCCCGAGCACCTGGCGCGCGCCGAGGCATGGAAGTGCGCGGGCGTGGATTCGCACGGCTTCTCGAACATGCTCGACCTGATGACCGAGATGAACCCGCTCACCGGATCGCTGTACCTCGAGGCGCTTCATATGACTCGCGTGATCCGCGAGGCCTACGTCCTGATCTGCGGGAAGTATCCGCATCCCCAGACGATCGTCCCCGGCGGCATGAGCTCGACCATCACCCCGACCGTGATGAACGAGATGTTCCACCGGCTACGGCAGTTTTTCGATTACTCCAAGAAAGCCGTGGCGATCTGGGACGATATCACCGAGTTCTGGTATGGGCTCGACGATCGGTACCGCCAGACCGGAACTCGCAGCGCGACGATGGTCGACACCGGCATCTTCGATCACCACGACGTCTACGATGCAAAGTACGAGAACGCCGGCGTGTGGGGCGACGCCCGCTGGGCCACACCCGGCGCGATCGTCGACGGCGAGCTGGTTACGACGAACCTGCACCAGATCAACATGGGCACCGAGGAGTTCGTCGAGCACTCGTTCTACGAGGACTGGGGCTCGACCCGGCATCCGACGGATTCGCTGGGAAATCCGCTCAGCAGGTTCCACCCGTGGAATGAAGAAACACGGCCCAAGCCCGGCGCCCAGAACTGGAAAGAGAAATACTCCTGGGCGAAGTCCCCGCGCTGGGACCGGCGAGCGGCGGAAGCCGGCTGCTACTCCCGGCTGTGGAGTTCGGCCGCGGCGCAGAAGCTTCCCGACAACCGGTATCTCGAAGCGACCGGTCACTCGATGAAGATGATCCTGCCGCGCGGGAAGCTGCCGGAAACCGAGGTCGAGTGGCACATTCCGGAAGACTGGAACGCGTTCGAGCGCAATCGGGCCCGCGCCTACTGCATCCCCTTCACCGTCCTGATCGCCATGGCGAACTGGGAGATCGCGATGGAGATGCTGCGGGCCGGGGAAACGAAGATCTCCACGCCGTTCGAAGTTCCGACGGATCATCGGGTCGGAGTCGGCTTCTGGGGCGCGGGGCGCGGCTGGCTGACGCATCACCTCGAGATGGACGAAGGCGTCGTGAAGAACTACCAGATCCTCACGCCGTCGACCTGGAACGCCTCGCCGCAGGATCCGTGGGGCAACCCCGGCCCGTACGAGGAGGCGGCGCTCAACACGCCGATCCTCGAGAACTTCGGTGATCCGGAGCGGTTCCGCGGGGTCGACATCCTGCGAGGGGTGCGGAGCTTTGATCCCTGTATGCCCTGCACGACCCACATGCACGTCGACGGGGCCGACCGCGTAGTGACGACCGAGGTGAATACGTGCGCCTGCGGCGTGGAGGGTTGAGCTCCGACCCCGCCGAAGTGGTCGGGAGCGACGGCGGCCCGCCCCGGACCTACGTGGCGGGCGTCGGATACACCCATCTCAAAGACTATTCAGTGGGGCCTCTCGTCCTGGAGCGCCTGGAAGTCCGGGCTAGCGAGGAAGAGTGGCCCGAGGCGGTGATGCTCGGCGACCTCAGCTACGATCCCGTGAAGATCGTGCACTGGCTCAACGCCGAAGATCCCCCTTTCGAGCGACTCATCCTGATCTCCGCGGCCGCCCGCGGCCGCGCGCCCGGCGAGGTGACCGCTTATCGGTGGGACCAGAACCTCCCCGATCCGGAGCAGATCCAGACACGCGTTGCCGAAGCCGTCACGGGCGTCATCGACATCGACAACCTCCTCGTCGTGATGTGCGCCTTCGGGGCTGCGCCACCCGAGATCTGCATCGTCGAGATCGAGCCGGTCCTGGAGGAGATGGGAGAGGAACTCTCGCCCGAGGTGGCGAAGGGAGCGCGAGAGGCGGAAGAAATCGTTCGGAACATCGCCCTGGGCTCGTCGGATCCGTCGCCCCTGCCCACGGGGCCCCTCGGCGGCTTCGGATCGGGCAACTGAGATGAGCGATTCCAGCGCTGCACCGCAGGGGGCGGTGAACGGAGCGCCGCGCGCCATGCGGGACGAGGAGATCGAACGCCTCGCGAGTCGCCTGGACTCCCTGCTGGAATACCTGATCAACCGGGCTGAGCCCGAAGTGGCGGTCGTCGTCGCCGAGTTGATCGAGGGGCTCGAACGGATGCACGCGGAGGGCCTGCGGCGCCTCGTCGCCCGACTTCCCCGCGACCCCGAGCAGCTCGGTGCCGCGCTGCGGGATCCGGCGATTTCAGCCCTGTTCGAAATGTATGACCTTTCGGTCACTCTTCCCGACCTCGATCCGCTGGACCCGGGCGGGGTCTCGCCGACCGGCGACGTGTCGGTCGTCGCCCCGGAGCGCCTCGTACAGCTTCGAAAGCGGTTCAGCGCGAAGAAGGGCGCCGAAGCGGCTCCGCCCGCACCGATAGGACGTATCGCCGAGGTTCCGCTGGACGAAGTCCCCGCCGGAACGCTGCACGGCATGAAGGCCGGCGACGTAGCCCTACTCCTGCTGCGTCGCGGCGATGAAGTCTTCGCCTTCCGCAACGCTTGCCCGGGCACGCCGTTTCCGTTGCACCATGCACAGATCGAGGGCGGCACGATCGTGTGTCCATGGCACGGCTGCCGGTTCCTGATCGACACCGGGGCCCGCGAGGAAAGCCAGCAGGGACCGCCGCTGGAAGTATTCCCCGTGGAGGAAGTCGGAGACGTGATTCGGGTGGCGCTCCCATGAGAATCCTCGTGGCCGGGATGGGGAACGTGCTGCACGCGGACGACGGATTCGGCGTGGCGGTCGCGGATCGTCTCGCGCAGCGGCCACTGCCCGACGGAGTCGATCTCGTGGAGGTCGGCATCGGGGGAATTCATCTGGTTCAGCACCTGCACGCAGGCTACGATGGGCTGGTGATCGTCGACGCGGTGGACCGTGGCGGTGAACCAGGAACGGTATACCTGCTCGAAGCGACCGTACCACAGATCGCCGACTACTCCGAGGAAGAGCGGCACCAGTACATGACCGACATTCATTACACGGTGCCGTCGAAGGTGATGATCGTCGCGCAGGCCCTCGGGTGCCTGCCCGACAGGGTATGGATCGTCGGCTGCCAGCCGCTCGAAACGGAGAAGGTCCAGATCGGACTCTCGAGCGTAGTGGAGCAGGCCGTGGCGATTGCGGAGCAGCGAATCCTCGAACTGGTGTCGAGCCTGGCGGTCGAGGAGGCGAAGACATGAGCCCGGAAGAGCGCGCGGGCGGACGCGAGGAGCCCGGCCACCACGACGGTGAGGGCGACGGAGCCGTCGATCGTGTGAAGCGTCGCGACGAGCTCCTCCAGGTGCTGTTCTGGCTGGAGGGCGAAGGATTCGAGTCGGAACTGAACGCCGCAGGCGTCTCCCGCTTCCTGCAGTGGCCCGAGCGCTCGATCCGGCGTGGCCTGGCGGAACTCGTCGAAGACGGCTTCGCGACCGTCGTGGGCGACGATGTACGGCTGACGCACGACGGCAGGCAGGAGGGCGGTCGCCGCTTCGTGGCGGAATTCGCTACCCTGTTGTCGCGGGATACCCACGCCGGGGGCGAGTGCCACGATCCGAACTGCGACTGTCACCAGTTGGGGCCGGCGGCTTGTACCGCGTTTCCCCGTGAACGAGACTGAACGGTACGTTTCGAAATCACCAGTCGGCGGCTGCAAGCGCTGTCGGCGGCAATGGAGACCTGGATGAAATTTGCAGTCGGAGGGAAAGGCGGCACCGGAAAGACGACCTTTTCCGGAACGCTGGCGCGCGCCATCGCACAGACGGGTCACGACGTCGTGGCGATCGACGCCGATTCGAACCCCAATCTCGCCGCGATGCTCGGGATCTCGTCGGAAGACGCGGACAAGATCGAAGCGATTCCGCGGAATCTCATGGAACGGGTGGAAGAGGACGGGAAGCAGAAGCTCGTCCTCACGATTCCGGCCGAAGAAGTCATCGACCAGTACGCCTGCCGCGGCCCCGACAACGTGCGGCTCGTGATCGGAGGCCGCGTCGGGCACGCGGGCGCCGGCTGACTATGCAGCGCCCACGCCACGGTCCGTGGCGTCGTTGGAAGCATGCTGGAAGGCGACACCGGCAAGCGTGATGTCGTGCTCGACCTCGAAGCCGGCCTCGAAGTCATGAGTCGGGCAACGCCGCGCTACGTGGATGTTCTTCTGGCCGTGGTCGAGCCCTACTTCCGGTCGCTCGAGGCGGGAAAGCGGGTCGTCGAACTCGCGAAGGGTCTCGAAGTGCCCAGGGTATACGTCGTCGCGAACAAGGTGCGGAGCGAAGCGGATGCCGCTGCGATCGAATCGTTCTGCGACAACCACGACCTGGAACTCATCCGGAGTATTCCGTTCGACGAGGGCCTGATCGAGGCGGAACGGGCCGGGAAGGCGCCGATCGACTACGACCCGGCGTCGCCCGCCGTGTCCGAAATCCGTGAACTGGCCGGGGTGCTGCTGGCGGGTTGAAGACCGGCCGACAGCGTGCGCCAGATCCGCACGAACTCGGCCGTCACCGGATGCGCGGGGCGGGCGAGCACGTCGGCGGCCGGGCCCTGCTCGACGACCTGGCCGGCGTCGAGTACGACGAGCCGATCGCACAGTTCCGCTGCCAGGCCGATGTCGTGTGTGATGTAGAGGATCGAAGTGCCCCGCTCGTCGCGCGCCCGCGCGAGATGCGCGACGAGGTCCCGCCGAAGCGACGCATCCAGCAGCGAAGCGGGCTCGTCGGCGACGATGAGGTCCGGGTCGACGATCAACGCCCGGGCGAGCGCCACGCGCTGCCGCTCGCCGCCGGACAGTTCGTGCGGATACCGATCCATGAACCGCTCCGCCGGCCGTAGCTCCACCCCTGCGAGCGCGGTAGCGACCGCCTCCCGCGCCGCCGCTGCCTCTCGCATCCCGCAGATGCGCAGCGGCTCGGCGACGATGCCGCCTACCCGCAGATGCGGCGGCAGCGCGGAATATGGATCCTGGGACACCAGTTGACGGCGCCGCAGTTCTTCGCGACGTCGTGACGGCGTCCGCTGATACTTGAGAGTCTCGGCCCGGCCGGCCGCGGCCGGGTTGAGGTGGATCCGACCCGCGTCCGGAAATTCGAGACCGAAGACGAGCCTCGCCAGGGTGCTCTTCCCCGCTCCGCTCTCGCCTACGACCCCCACGATCTCGCCGCGTCCGATGTCGAAGCTCACGTCGTCGAGCGCCAGTACGTCACCCCGCTCGAAGTATTTCGTCACGCCGCGGATCTCCAGCAGAGGCCCGCTGCCCGCGGCCGCCGCCCGGGTCGCAGCCTGCCGCCCTCGTCCGGAGGGCACCGCATCCAGCAGGCGCCGCGTGTAGGGATGCTCGGCGGACCGGGCGAGGGAATCCGGGGTGCCCACCTCGATGATCCGACCCTCCTGCATGACCGCCACCCGGTCGGCGACCCGAAATACCGCCGGAAGATCGTGCGAGACGAGGAGCAGAGAGCGACCGTTCTTCCGGGTGAGAGCCACCAGGAGCTCCAGGACCTCGAGCTTCACGGTGCCGTCGAGACCCGTCGTCGGCTCGTCGGCCACGATCAGGTCGGGCTGGTTGGCCATCGCCATCGCGATCAGCACCCGCTGCCGCATCCCGCCGCTGAACTCGTGGGGATACGCGCGGTGCCGCTCGCTCGGGATGCGGACAGAGGCGAGCAGCGCCGACGCACGGCGACGGGCATCCGGCCAGTCGCCGCGACCATGCGCGACGATCGCTTCGGCGACCTGGTCGAGGATCCGCATGACGGGATCGAGGGCGTTCTGTGCCCCCTGGGGAACGAGGGCGAGCCGGTCGCCACGGACGCGGCGCATGTCCGGCTCCTTCAACCGAAGCAGATCTCGTCCGTCGAATACGATCCGGCCACCCGTGACGCGGCCCGGGGGAGGGACCAGGGCGAACATGGCGCTCACCACGGTCGTCTTGCCGCTGCCCGATTCACCGATCAGGCCCACGATCTCGCCGGCGCCAACGGTGAGATCGATCTGTCGGACGGCGGCAACCGCGTCGTCGCCCATACCGTACTGCACTTCCAGGCCACGGATCTCGAGTAACGCCGACGCGGCAGCGGCCAGCGCGACGGCCGGCGGCGCGGTCGGGAGCGGCGCGGAGGCGGGCGGACGGACCGACTGCCGCGTCGCGGACCCTGCCGACCCTGCCGCTCCGGCCGCGGGCGCGCGGGCGCGAAGGCGACCCCACAACTTGAGGGGATGTCACGTGAGGGGAGAAGAGAGCCCGGGG
>JBPCJZ010000181.1:0-89884 GCA_051004775.1 Gemmatimonadota bacterium | reverse complement strand
ACCCCCGGCTTCGTCGGCGTCTTCGAGTGGGGCGCGCGGATGGGCCTGGCTCCATGGGATATCGCTCCCGAGACCATCGTGAGCTTCGCGACCAGTTATCACATCCTCACGTTCATTCCGATTACTCTCATCGGCCTCTGGTACCTGCGGCGCTTCGGCCTTAAGTGGAGTGACGTCGGGTTGAGGGCCGATGAGGGAGTCGCCCCCGCGGCGTCCGAGCCGGCCGCGAGGTAATCGCCCCCCCGATGAGGCTGCTCGCGCACGCGAAGATCAACCTGGCGCTCCGCGTCCTCGGCCGGCAGGCCGACGGCTACCACGCGGTCGAGACGCTGTTCCTCGGACTCGCCCTCGCCGATGAACTCGAACTCGAGATCGAAGCGGCCGGGCCGGGGATCGACCTGGAGGTCGTCGGCGAGCACCCGGTGCCCGCCGACGAGACGAATCTATGCGCGAGGGCGGCGGCCGCCTGGTACGCGGCGGCCGGCCAATCTCCCGCCTGCTCGATCCGGCTGGAGAAACGCATCCCGGTGGCCGCGGGGCTCGGGGGCGGCTCCGCCGACGCCGCGGCGGTCCTTCGCGGACTCAACAGCCTGCACGAGGACCCGCTGGGAGAAGCCGAGCTGTATCGCGTGGCGGGGGAGATCGGGAGCGACGTGCCCTACTTCGTATCGGGAGTCGCCTTCGCGCTCGGCTGGGAGCGTGGCCGCAGACTGCTGCCGCTCCGGGCGCCCGCCCGTCGCCCGGTCGTCCTCCTCGTGCCGGACTTCGGAGTCAGCGCCGCCGCCGCCTACGCCTGGTGGAGCGCCGACGACGCGGCCGCGGGGCGGGACGGACCCGGCGCCGCGGCGCTGCCGGACGTGGCGGCTCTCGGGGACTGGTCGGCGCTCGAGCGACTCGCCGGCAACGACCTGGCGGCGCCCGTGGAACGCCGCCATCCCGTCCTCGCAACGGCGGTCGATGCGCTCGCCCGATCCGGTGCGGCCACGAGCCTGCTTTGCGGTTCGGGCTCCTGCATCGCGGGGATCTACCGGAGCGTGGGCGAGCACGCCGAAGCCCTCGAGACGCTGCGCGATGGTCCCGGCATTCCTGCCGGCTGGGGGGTCAGGGAGACGTGGACGCTAGGGCCGGGGCCTGTCGCCGCAGACTGAATCCGGCGCCTGGTGGTTGACCCGGCCGCGGATCGGAGAAACCTTCCTTCGATGCTGGCCCCTCGTCTAATGGCAAGACACCGGCCTTTGGAGCCGGTTATCCAGGTTCGAATCCTGGGGGGCCAATCAGACCGTCGGCGCCATCAGGTCAGGCTCCACCAGCAACACGGGCGGCCCGGTCAGCGGCGTGGTCTCATCCGTGCGGACGTGATCCGGCAGGTGGAGCCGCCACCACTCGAGCGCGGTGACGCTGTTCCACGGCGAGACCGGCAGACAGCACAGCGACTCGTAGATCTCCAGCGTCGACTGGGGCCGCTTCGCCGGGTCCTTCTCGAGGCATGAGAGCACCACGCGATCGAGATCCGCGGGAACTTCGAGTTCCGTACGCTGCGATGGAGGCACGGGTTCCTCCCGCACGTGCGCCATCAGCATGGCGACGGGCGTCGCGCCTTCGAACACGGTCCGGCCAGTCAGCAGCCAGTACGCGACGCAGCCGAGCGCGTAGATGTCAGAGCGGCGGTCGACCGGCGCATCGCCGAGGGCCATCTCCGGCGACATGAACGCCGGCGTCCCCGTCGTCACCTCGGGGGAGGTCAGGTTCGTGACCCCGGTGTCGTGCTCCGGCGCGTCAGCAGGTGCGGCCGGTCGTGCAGGCGTCCGGCGAGCAGGATGAGGCCGAGCGACAGGGCGACGCCGGCCGCGGCGATCACGTTGCCGGGCATCGGCCACACCATCCCGTACGCGCCGGAGTCGACGGCTCCGGTGGGAAACAGCCGTCAGGCGACGTTCTGCATGAGCAGCACGATCATCCACGTGCCGGCGAACACGGCGCCCGCGGCGCCTACGCGCCGACATGTCTGCGCGAGGAGGTCCGGGGGCATGCGCCACGCGGGGCCACCTCCGGCCTCGGCGGACGGCGTCGACAGATGGGGAGCGAGCAGTTCGTCGGTTGCGTTCATTTCCATCACCAACGGAAAAACGACCGTGTCAGTTTCACGAGGCGCGTCACTCCGAGTCTGGGCGGTTCCGACCCCTCGGCTCGTCGGCCGCTAATATACGCACAACTGAAACGCGGCGAACATGGGGGAAACGATGCGAAACCGGCTGGCTGACGAACAGAGCCCGTACCTGCGGCAGCACGCCGATAATCCCGTCGCGTGGTACGCCTGGGGCGACGAAGCGTTCGCGGCCGCGCGAGAGCTCGACCGCCCGATTTTCCTGTCGATCGGCTACGCCACGTGCCACTGGTGCCACGTGATGGCGCACGAGTCCTTCGAAGACGAGGCGGTCGCGGCCCTGATCAACCGGGCGTTCGTGCCGGTGAAGGTCGATCGGGAGGAGCGGCCGGACGTCGACGCGGTCTACATGACCGTCTGCCAGATGATGAACGGGCACGGGGGGTGGCCCTTGACCCTCGTCCTGACTCCCGAGCTCCGGCCGTTCTTTGCGGGTACGTATCTGCCTCGCGAATCGCGGGGCGGGCGGATCGGAATGCTCGACCTGGTTCCTCGCATCGAGGCGCTGTGGCAGGAGCGGCGCGCCGATGTCGACACATCCGCCGAGCAGATCACCGCGGCGCTCGCTACCGCGACGGCGGTTCCTCCGGGCGACGCTCCCGGGGCGGAAGAAATCGCGGCCGCGGCCCGAAGCCTCGCTTCTCGGTTCGACGCACAGAACGGCGGCTTCGGAGGCGCGCCCAAGTTTCCTTCCCCGCACAACCTGACCTTCCTCCTGCGGGTCTGGGAGCGCCACGGCGACGAGCAGGCGCTCGCCATGGTGACGAAGACGCTGCGGGCGATGCGTCGTGGCGGGATCCACGATCAACTCGGCGGTGGTTTCCACCGCTACTCGACGGACGCCGAGTGGCGCCTCCCTCACTTCGAGAAGATGCTCTACGATCAGGCGCTCGTGGCGCTCGCCTGCGTTGAAGCCTACCAGGCGACGGAGGATCCGGAGTTCGCCGACACAGCCCGCCGGACGCTGGACTACGTCGTCGACGAACTCACGGATCCGGCCGGGGGCTTCCACTCGGCCGAGGACGCGGACAGCGAGGGAGAAGAAGGGAAGTACTACGTCTGGACCGAGGGTGAACTGGCGGCGGTTCTGCCAGACGACGACCTCGATCTCGCGGTCGACGCATTCGGCATCGAGGGCGAGGGCAACTTCCGGGACGAGGCGACGGGGCGACGGTCGGGCGCCAACGTGCTGCTCGGGGCCGCCGGCCCCGCCGAACTCGCGGCGCGGCACGGGGGGGACGCGGGCGAGATCGCCGGGCGTCTCGAGAGGATCCGGAAGCGACTGCTCGAGGAACGCGCGGAGCGGGTTCGCCCGGAGCGGGACGACAAGGTGCTCGCCGACTGGAACGGCCTCGCGATCGCGGCGCTGGCACGGGCCGGACGGGTGCTGGACGAGCCGCGATACGTCGAAAGCGGTGTCCGTGCGGCCCGCTTCGTACTAGAGCATCTCGTGACGACCGGGGGTGCCCGGCTCCATCGATGGCGCGACGGCGATGCGGCGATCGCGGCGATGTCCGATGACCTGGCGTTCTTCGGGCTGGGATGCCTGGAACTCTATGGGGCGACGTACGACCCGCAGTGGCTCCGAGAGGCCGCCGCGGCCATGGACGATCTCATCGAACGATTCGAGGCGCCCGACGGCGGGTTCTTCCAGACGGCCGCGGACCAGGAGGCGACGCTCGTTCGCGTACGCGAATCCGCAGACGGCGCGTTGCCGTCGTCCAACTCGATCGCCGCCGATGTCCTGCTGCGGCTCGCGCGGCTGACGGGACGCGACGAATACGAGGGCGCGGCCCATCGCGCGCTCGAGGCGCTCGGCGGCCGCATCTCCGCGTCGCCGGCCGCCCACACCGCCTTCCTGCAGGCCGCACAGTTCGCGCTCGGGCCCGCGGCCGAGGTCGTCGTCGTGGGAGACCCGGGCAGCGCCGCGATCGAGCCGTTCGTCGCGCCGCTGCGCCGTTCGTTCCATCCGCGCGTCGTGACCCTGGTCCGCCCGCCGGACGCAGCCGCCGCCCGGGAACTGTCGCGGGTGGCCCCGTTCACGGAGCCTATGACGCCGGAGGGCGCCGCCGCGGTGACGGCCTACCTGTGCCGTGACCACGCGTGCGAGCGGCCGCGGACCGATGCCCGGAAGTTCCTGGCGGCCCTCGAGAGCGTTTGACGGCAAGGGTAATCGACACTACCATTATGGGCTGTTTTTCGAGCGGAACGCTCGTGTTCCGGGCCTACCCGCCCATGCTCCACGACAACGAGGCGCAATCCGATGTCGGAACTGTCGGCGACAGGTACGCCGATGATGGTCATGACAGGCACTGCGAACCCGGATCTTGCCGCGAGCATCGCGACGGAGCTGGCGCAACCCCTGTGCGAGACGACGATCCGCAGGTTCGCCGACGGCGAAATCTTCGTCCGGATCGACGAGAACGTGCGCGGACGCGACGTGTTCGTCATCCAGTCGACGAATCCGCCCGCGGAGAACATTCTCGAGCTGCTGCTCCTGATCGACGCGGCCAAACGGGCGTCGGCGGCCAGGGTAACGGCGGTCGTCCCGTACTACGGATATGCCCGACAGGACCGGAAGGATCAACCGCGGGTGTCGATCGCGGCGAAGCTGATGGCCAACCTGATCGTCGCGGCCGGCGCGGACCGGCTCATCACGATCGATTTCCATCAGCATCAGCTGCAGGGATTCTTCGATATCCCGGTTGATCACCTGTATGCTGCCCCGGTGTTCATGGAGCAGTACCGGAAGCGCGACCTCGACAATCTCGTCGTCGTGGCGACGGACGTCGGGGCCGCGAAGATGGCGCGGGGATACGCGAAGCGGCTGGGCGCCGGCTTCGCGATCGTCGATAAACGGCGGCCGGCGCCAAACGTGGCCGAGGTCGTCAACGTCGTCGGCGACGTCGACGGCAAGCGGTGCATCATTCCCGACGACATGGTAGACACCGCCGGCACGATGGTGAACGCGGTGCAGGCCCTGCGCGAACGCGGGGCTACGGAGATCTTCTGCATCGCTACGCACGCGCTGTTGTCCGGCCCGGCCGTCGAGCGCCTGGCCGGTGCGGACGTTTCCGAGGTAACGGTTACGGACACTGTGACGATCCCCGAAGAGAAGCGGCGCGGGCTGCCGAGCCTGGTCACGGTATCCGTGGCCAACCTCCTGGCGCGCGCCATCGAGAGTACGCACTACAACCGCTCCGTGAGCAGGCTGTTCGACTGACCGGAGGCCGAGGGGCCACCGGCGGGAACAGCACGAGAGGGACGTATGAATAAGAAAGAGAATGCCAGTCTGAAGGTCGAGAAGCGCGACGGTCGCGGGAAAGGCGCCGCGCGGAAGCTGCGGGCGGCAGGGACCATTCCCGGCAACATTTACGGGCACGGGGTCGATTCGATTCCCGTCCTCGCGGACGCCCGTGAGTTCGACGCCCTCACGAACCGGATCGCCATCGACACCACGCTCGTCGACCTGAAGCTGGGCGGGAAGTCGCGGCCGGTGCTGATCCGCGAGGTCCAGCGGCACCCCTACAAGAAGCAGGTGCTGCACGTCGATTTCTTCGCGATCAAGGCTGGCGAGAAAATCCGCGTCTCCATCCCGGTCCACCTGACGGGCACCGCTTCGGGCGTGAAGAACGCCGGCGGCGTCCTGCAGCAGACGCTGCACGAGGTCGAGATCGAGGTTCTGCCGAGCGAGATCCCCGACCACTTCGAGATCGACGTGACGGCGCTCGAGATCGGCGACTCGCTCCACCTGTCTGACCTCGACACGAAGGGGTTCGAGACCGCCGAGGAAGATGAGCGTACGATCGTCAGCGTTCAGCCTCCGCGCGTGCTCGAGGAGACGACGGACGAAGAAGACGAGGATCTCGAGGGCGTCGAGCCCGAGGTCATCTCCGCGCGTGGCGACGAAGACGACGAGGGGTCGGCCGACGAGGACGAGAGCTGAAGCTCGTCTTCGCGCTCGGCAATCCCGGCACCACCTATCGAGACACGCGGCACAACGTCGCGTGGTGGCTCGCGGATCGACTGCATCGGCGGTGGGGCTTCCCCCCGCTGCGGGTCGGCCCGAGCCTGGCGGAGGCCGAAGGCCGCGTCGAGGACGAGGCCGTGCTGCTCGTTCGTCCACTGACATATATGAACCGTAGCGGCGGGGTGCTCCCCCACCTGCTCGCCCAACACGATGCGGCCTTTGCCTCCGACCTCCTGGTCCTGGTGGATGACGTCTCGCTTCCGCCCGGAAGGTTTCGGCTGCGGGGACGCGGCTCCGCGGGAGGCCACAATGGCCTCGCCTCCATCGAGGCGGCGCTGGGCTCACGGGAGTACAGCCGGCTGCGGATTGGCGTGGGCGCGCCCGATGACGAAGAGGTTGACCTCGCGGCCTGGGTGCTCGCGCCTCCGCGGGGCGACGAAGAGTCGGCCGTGCTGGAAGAGATGGAAGCCATGGCGGAAGCCGTGGAATGCTGGCTGGTCCGCGGGATCGAGCCGGCCATGAACCGTTTCAATTGACGAAATCGACGAACCGGAAGAACCCACAGGAGAACTGATTCGTGGAACAGTGGATGACATCGGCCCTCTGGTTGGGTCTCGGCGGTATGGGCCTCGCACTCGTGCTTTTCGCTTACGTTCGCAAGCAGCCGGTCGGCAACGATCTGATGCGCGAGCTGTCGGAGGCGATCCAGCAGGGCGCCATGGCTTTCTTGCGGCGCGAGTACTCGGTGCTCGTGCCGTTCGTGATCGTCGTGGCAGCGCTCTTGTTCTTCCTGATCGCTCCGGAGACGGCCTACGCCTATTTGTTCGGCGCCGGGTGTTCGATCCTCGCAGGGTTCGTCGGTATGAAGGCAGCCACGCTGGCCAACGTCAGGACGACGGAGGCGGCGAGGGCCGAAGGACAGGGCAAGGCGCTACGGATCGCCTTCAGCGGCGGCGCCGTGATGGGGCTCGCGGTCGCGAGTCTCGGCCTCGCCGGGCTGGGCGCGGTAGTGCTCCTGTACGATCCGGCCGCCATCGGGCCGGTGGAGTTCGGCCAGATCGTCTCCGGTTTCGCGATGGGCGCCTCGACGATCGCGCTGTTCGCGCGCATCGGGGGCGGGATCTTCACCAAGGCGGCCGACGTCGGAGCCGACCTGGTCGGCAAGGTGGAAGCCGGCATTCCCGAGGACGACCCGCGCAACCCCGCGACGATCGCCGACAACGTGGGTGACAACGTGGGCGACGTCGCGGGCATGGGCGCGGACATCTTCGAGTCCTACGTCGGTTCGATCGTCGCGACCATCGTGCTCGGCGCGACCGTCGGCGCGGTCGTCGCCGACCGTCGCCTCGCCGCCGTGGCGCTGCCGATCGTCTTCGCGATGATCGGGTTGCTGGCAAGCGTGGTCGGCGTGCTGTCGATCCGGATCCTCGAAAAGATGGATCCCGCCGCGGCCCTGCGGAACACGACGTTCGTCGCCGCGATCCTGTTCTGGATCGGCTCGTGGTTCGCGACGCTGCGCCTCGATGTCTTCGCCGGGTCCACCGACCAGTTCTGGACGCTGATCGACCCGGCCGCCGGGCCGTTCTGGGCCATGCTGTTCGGCTCGCTGGCCGGCATCGCGATCGGCCTCGCGACCGAATACTACACGGCGGGCAAGCCCGTGCGCTCGATCGCCAGCGCGTCCGAAACGGGCGCCGCCACCAACATCATCACCGGCCTCGCCGTCGGGCTCGAGTCCGTGGCGCTGCCTCTTCTGTTCATCTGTGGTTCGATCTACCTCGCCTACGGTTTCGCCGGCCTGTACGGCATCGGCATCGCCGCCGTCGGCATGCTCGCGACGGTCGGCGTCACGATGTCGGTCGACGCCTACGGTCCCATCGCCGACAACGCGGGCGGGATCAGCGAGATGGCCGGGCTCGGACCCGAGGTTCGGGCGATCACCGACGGCCTCGACGCCCTCGGCAACACGACGGCCGCGATCGGCAAGGGCTTCGCGATCGGCTCGGCTGCCCTGACGGCGCTCGCGCTGTTCTCGGCCTACGCCAACGCCGTTGGCCTGCACGAGACCGGGATCAACATCGTGAACCCGATCGTGGTGATCGGGATGTTCATCGGCGGCATCACGCCGTTCTTCATCGCGGCTCTCACCATGACCGCCGTCGGACGCGCCGCCGCCGGGATGGTCGCCGAGGTCCGCCGCCAGTTCCGCGAGATTCCCGGCATCATGGACGGCACGGGCAAGCCCGATTCCGCCCGCTGCGTCGACATCTCGACGCGCGCCGCCCTGCGCGAGATGGTCGTCCCGGGCGTCACCGCGATCCTCGTTCCGATCGCGGTCGGGTACTTCCTCGGCGTCGAGGCGCTGGGCGGAACGCTGGCCGGTGCGACCCTGTCGGGCGTACTGCTCGCGCTGTTCATGTCCAACGCCGGCGGCGCGTGGGACAACGCCAAGAAGTACATCGAGGGCGGAGCGCACGGCGGGAAGGGTTCCGACCCGCACAAGGCCGCCGTCGTCGGCGACACGGTGGGCGATCCGTTCAAGGACACCTCCGGCCCGGCCATGAACATCGTGATCAAGCTGGTGAGCGTCGTGTCGCTGGTGCTCGCGCCGTGGTTCGTCTCCGTGCACCAGAACGGTGAACCGCTCGCGGCGCTCACGAACACGATCCAGGCCTGGCTGCCGTTCATCGGCTGATCAGCCCGCGGCGCAGGGCGGGCGCGCCGCTTGAATCCGGCGGGCCGGCCCGATACGTTCGTCGGCTCTCCAGGACGTCCGGAGAGCCGGAAGAAAAATTGAAACTCACTCCTGCCCCGTGCCGCAGCGGACCGGGGCCGCAGAGACCAGAGGAGAAGGCATGCGCGACTACGAAGTCGTTTACATCTTCAAATCGGCCGTGGCCAACGAAGACATCGAAGCCAGGGTCGAAAAGTTCCACGAGAAGATCCTGGCGGGATCCGGCGCCGAGATCACGGCCGTCGAGTACTGGGGCAAGCGCGAGCTCGCCTACCCGATCGACGATCTCCGCAACGGCACGTACGTCGTGGCCCAGTTCACGGCGCCGGCGGACGTGCTGACCGAGTTCGAGCGCCAGCTCAAGCTCGACGAAGATCTGCTGCGTCACCTCATCGTCCTCTCCGAGGGCGAGCTGCCCACGGCTCCATCCGCGCGCGAAGAAGAAGAGCGCAGCCGCAAGCGCGGCGACGATGACGACGATGACGACGACGACGATCGTCCCGGCCGTCGCAAATCGGCCGCGGATGAGGACGACGACGATGACGAGGGCGAAGACGGTGACGATGACGACGACTCGGACGACGAGGACGAGGACTAGACCATGGGATACAAGAAAGTCTGCCGGTTCTGTGAGCGCAGCGTTCGCCGGATCGACTACAAGGACGCCTCGACCCTCGAGCGGTTTCTGACCGACCGCGGCAAGATTCTGCCGCGCCGGGCCACCGGGACGTGCGCGCGGCATCAGCGACAGCTCGGGACCGCCATCAAGCGAGCCCGGCACATCGCGCTCGTTCCCTACATCCAGGGCTACTACGACTAGAAGGTCGGCGGAGACCGGCGTGGGTAGCGCGAGTGGCGCTCGCACGCTGATCCGGTTCGGCGCGCTGGCGGCGGCGCTGTCGTTGTCGCCGATCAGCCCGCTCCTGCTCGTGCTGATTCCGCTGGGCCTTATGCTGGTGGCCCTGCGACCCGACGACGTGCTGGCGCTGGTGGTGGGAATCGTGCTGCTCGGCCTCGCGTTTCTGCCGGCCGGCGGCCCACGGAGCACCGACTGGTTCGCGCAACGCGCCTGGCCGATGCTCCTCGGCGCCGGATTCATCGGGGGAACACTCGTGCTCGGGCGGGCGACACTCCTGCAGCGATCGCTCGCGGCGGTCTCGATCGCGGTGCTGGCGGTGGTCGCGGCCGGGGCGTTGCGTCCGACCGTGGTCGTCGGCCTCGACGAATGGATGACCGGGCAGATCCAACTGGCGGCCATCGTGCTGATCCAGTGGTCCAACGCCGCGGGGGGCCGGCCCGAGGTCGCGGAGCCGCTGACGCGTGCGGTGATGCGCTGGACGGATTTCCAGCAGCAGGTGTACCCCGCGCTGCTGGCGCTCGCGTCGCTTCCGGCGCTGGCGCTCGGCTGGTATCTGTTCGGCCGCCTGACGGGAAAGCCGGAGACGCCGGCGCCCGTGCGGGAGTTCCGGTTCGACGACCACCTCGTATGGCTGTTCGTCGCCGGGCTGGCGTTGTTCGTGCTGCCGGTCGGGCCGCTGCTGACGCGCGTAGGCGCCAATGCGGCCCTGTTCATGGCGGCGTTGTATGTTGTGCGCGGCGCCGCGGTCATCACATGGCTGCTGCGCGAGAGCGGCGCGACGCCGTGGACCTGGCTGTTGTTGGCGCTCGCCGCGCTACTGCTGTACCCGATGGTGCTGGGTGCGGCCTTCGTATTCGGCATCGGGGACACGTGGCTCGACATCCGGGAAAGAATCCGGAGTCGGCGCTCGCCACCCGTAGCCAGATGAAGGACTAATTTTGGTGGAGAATTGACGGATGCAGATTATACTGTTGAAGGAAATGGAGAACCTCGGGGACGTCGGCGACCTGGTCGACGTGAAAGCTGGTTACGCCCGGAACTTCCTCGTGCCGCGAGGCTTCGCGATCAAGGCGACGAAGGCCAACATCGCGCGCATCGACGAGGAGCGTGAGCATCTCGTGGCAGCGGCCGCGCGCGAGCTTGACCGCGCGACCGCGCTCGCCGGCGACATCGAGGGCCAGTCGCTCAACTTCCCCGTGAAGGCCGGCGAAGACGGCCGCCTGTTCGGGTCGGTCTCTTCCGCGGACATCGCGGCGGCGCTCGCGGACAAGGGCGTCGAGGTGGATCGCCGTGACATCCAGCTCGCCGAGCCGATCAAGCAGCTCGGCACTTACAAAGTGCCCGTCCGGCTCAGCGCCGACGTGCAGCCCGAAGTGACGGTCTGGGTGGTCGCAGAGGAGGACGAGTAGCCGCGGGAGCTTCTCGGGAGCTTTCAACAGGCCCTCCAGAGGCCTCTTCCGCTACACCCCCGGTGAGGAGCGCGCCGTGGATCCCAACCCCGACGGAAACCAACGCCGGCCCGGCCAGATCTCATATCTGGACGGCCGGCGATTCCGCAGGTTGATGCTTGCGGGCGTCCGCAACGTCGACCGCCACCGATCCGAGCTCGATCGGATCAACGTCTTCCCCGTCCCCGACGGGGATACCGGGACCAACCTGGCCCTCACTCTGCGGTCGATCGCCTCCGTTATCCGGCCAATGGATACGCGGTCCCTTGGCGACGTCGTCCATGCGGCGGCCGCGGCGAGTGTGCTAGGCGCCCGCGGAAACTCGGGGATGCTCTTCTCTCACCTCCTGCTCGGCTTCGCGGAAACGATCGGCACCGCGCGGCGCGCCGGGCCCGCCGAGGTCTCCTCGGCGTTCGGCGACGCGGCCGAGCGGCTTCACGAAGTGCTCGAGAATCCTCAGGAGGGAACGATCGTGTCCGTCGTGCGCGACATGGCGGAGGCGGGCCGCGGCAACGGGAGCGGGCCGCCCCCGGATCTCCTTCAGTGGCTGCGCGAAGTCCAGGCGGCGGGACGGGTCTCGCTCGCCCGCACGCAGGAACTTCTCCCGGCACTGCGCGAGGCGGGCGTCGTCGATGCCGGAGCCCGGGGGGTGGTCGAGTTCTTCGAGGGCGTCGCCCAGCTGGTCGACGGCCGGGTCGACGACGAGATCCTCGAACCCGAGCTTGCCGATCTGCCGCCGTCGCTCTACGCCGCCCGCGAGGCCGGCGTCGGCGCCGGGGAGGGGCGCTACTGTACCCAGGTGGCGATCCGCGGGGAGATTCCGCCTGCCGCGGAAATTCGCGCCGCACTCGCCGGACTCGGCACTTCGACGATCATCATACGCGCAGGCGCCGTCGCGAAGGTCCACATCCACTCCGACACGCCGGAGCGGGTCGTCGAGACGCTGCGAAGATTCGGGGCGATCGAATCGGAGCGGATCGAAGACACGATGCTCGCGGGCACGGCGAGCCACCACACGGCCGTCCTGACGGACTCGGCGGCCGATCTTCCGCGTGAGTGGGTCGAGCGCCACGGCGTAACGGTCGTGCCACTGCAGGTGATCATCGGGGATACCGTGTACCGCGACGGCGTGGATCTTCAGTCCGACGAGCTGCTCGCCCTCATGCGCGATCCGGCCAACCCGGTGCCGAAGACGTCGCAGCCTTCTCCCGCCGCGTTCCGGGACGCGTCCCGCCGTTCGCTCGACCATGGGGCCGAGGAGATCCTGGGCGTCTTCTTGAGCGGCGCCGTGTCGGGCACCCTGGCCTCCGCCGCGGCGGCCTTTCGGGAGTTCGACGACGTGCCGTCGGAGGCCGTCGACTCCCGATCGGGGTCGCTCGGAATCGGCCTGCTCGTCATCCGCGCGATCGAATTGCTGGAAAACGGCGTGTCGCTCGCCGAGGTGGCGGCGGAGCTGCGCCGCGTGCGGGACCAGTCGAACGTCTTCTTCACGGTGGACACGATGGAGCACCTGCTCAGGTCCGGCCGGATCGGGCGAGCGAAGGCCTGGCTCGGCGGCCTGCTCGACCTGAAGCCGATCCTCTCGGTCACTCCGGCGGGGACGGTCGCGCCGATCGGCCGGGCGCGCGGCCGCGACGCGGTCGTCGAACGCGTGCTCGAACTCCTCGACGAGCGGGTGCGCGGAGCCCGAAGCCTGCGTTTCGGGGTCGTGCATTTCGGGGCGCCGGAGACCGCCGACAGAATCGCGGCCCGGCTGACCTCCCGCTATTCTGCGAAGGAAGTGCTCGTCGGCCCGGCGTCCGCAGCGCTCGGAGTGCACACCGGGCCGGGCACCTGGGCGCTCGCATACCAGATCGAAGACGGCGGCCCGGTCGACTGACCGGCCCGGTCGGAACTCCGCACGCAACTCACGGGTCACACTCCCTATGACAGACAGCCCACCCGGTCCGCAGCACGCGCAGGAGCTGCCGGAAGACCTCGCGCGTATCGTCGGCGCCCTCCACGAACGGAACGCGCGCGAGCCCGTGCTGCTCGACCTGCGCGGCCTCTCCGACGCCGCGGACTACTTCGTCATTGCCTCGGGGGATTCCGATACGCACGCCCGGGCGATCGCCGAGGCCGTGATGGAGAGCGGCCGAAAGGCAGGCGTGCGCCCGGCGGGCGTCGAGGGACAACGCGCCGGTTCGTGGATTCTCATCGACTACATCAGCGCCGTCGTACACGTGTTTCTCCCCCGGGTACGCGACTTCTATCGACTGGAAGAGCTGTGGGGCGACGCGCCGCTCACCCGACTCGAGGAGCCGGCGCCCGGCGCGGGCTGATCCCCGCGATGAGCCTTCTGCGCCCGGCCGGCCTGCTCGCCGTCTTCGTCGCCTGCTCCGCGATGTGGCCCTCCCCTGCTTGGGCCCAGTTCGGCCGTAACAAAGTGCAGTACCAGTCCCGCGACTTCCGCATCATCGAAACGACCCACTTCGACGTCTATTTCTACGAGGAAGAGCGAGAGGCCGCGGTCGACGCCGCCCGCATGGCGGAGCGTATCTACGGCCGCCTCAGTCGACTCCTCGACCACGAGTTCCAGAGCCGCAAGCCGATCATCCTCTACGCTTCGCAGACCGACTTCCAGGGCACCAACGTGCTCGGCGGCCACATCGGCGAGTCGACCGGCGGGGTGACGGAATCGCTGCGTGACCGGGTCATCCTTCCGCTCACTGGCAGCTACGCCGAGTTCGAGCACGTGCTGGCCCACGAACTCGTGCATGCCTTCCAGTTCGACATCCTGAGGCGGAGCGCCGTAGAGCGATCGACCTCGCCCTTCGCCTTCGTGCCGAGCCTGTGGTTCATGGAGGGGATGGCGGAATACCTCTCGGTCGGCAGGATCGACGCCAAGACCTCCGCGTGGATGCGCGACGCGACGCTGTCCGGCTACCTGCGCACGATCTCGGAGATGAACCGGTTCAATGATTTCCTCAGCTACCGGTTCGGCCAGTCGCTGTGGAACTACATCGGCGCGCGGTGGGGCGACGAGACGATCGGCCTGCTGCTCAAGCGCTCGGCGGCGGCTGGCGCCGACGAAGGCTTCCGCAGCACGCTCGGGCTCGGGCTCGAGGAACTGTCGGCGCAATGGCACGAGGCGGTTCGGGCCGCGTACATGCCGGACGTGAAACGGGCGCGGGACGTGGACCGCACTGCGCGCAGGATCACGACGCACGCCTTTCCGACGGGCCGCGGGAAGTCGCCGAGCTTCATCGCGCCGGCCCTGTCGCCCGACGGAAGCCGGATCGCGTACCTGTCCGATCTCGGGCACGATCTCTACAGCTTCTACGATCTCTACGTCGCCGATGCCGAGACCGGCGAACCCATCCGGCGGCTCGTCGAATCGGCGCGCGGCGGAGACTTCGAAAGCCTCCGCTATCTCACGTCTTCGGCCGAGTTCAGCCCCGAGGGCGATCGTGTGGCGTTCGTCGCGAAGCGTGGCGGGCGCGACGCGGTGTACGTCGTGGATGCCGCCACGGGAGACGTGCGGCGGTTTCGTGAACCGGCGCTCAACGGGCTGCAGTCCCCGTCGTGGTCGCCCGAGGGCACGCGGATCGTCTTCACGGGACTGCTGGGCGGGATCTCTGACCTCTACGTCTGGGACCTGCGGACCGACGACGTGGAGCGCCTGACGAATGACCGGCTGGCCCAGCTCCACCCGGCGTGGTCGCCCGACGGGAAGACGATCGCCTACGCCACGGACGCGGGCCCCGGCACGAATCTCGAGACTCTCGCGTTCGGACCCATGCGCATCGAGTTGCTCGACCTCGCCTCCGGCGCCCGTTCCGCGCTGCCAGGACAGGGCGGCGAGCTTGGCGGAATGAGCATCAACCCCGTCTGGTCGCCCGACGGCTCCGCGGTCGCGTACCTGTCGACCCGGACGGGGACGTTCAACGTGTTCCTGCAGGAAATCGAGGCCGACGAACCGCGCCAGCTCACCGACGTGCTGACGGGAGCCATGGGGGAGGGCGCCCTGCTCACGAGTCCCGGCCTGACGTGGGCGCGCCGCGCCGATCGGCTCGCGTTCTCGTACTTCGAGGACGCGGGCTTCAACATCTATCTCGTCGAGCACCCCGCGGAGAAGGCCGGGCCCGCGGGAGCGCCGGCGCAGGCGCCGACCGCCGCGTCGCAGATCGGCGCGGCCCGCCTGGTGGAGGGGCGGGAAGGGCCGGAAACCACCGTCGAAGAGACGCCCCCGGCTTCCTTCTATCTGACGGAGGACGGCTTCCGGCGCTCGGACTTCACCGATGCCGAAGGCGGGCTGGATGTCGGCGGCGCGGCTCCCCGGCTTTCCGTGCGGGCGCTCCTCGACAGCGCCGCGCTCGCGCTGCCGGACACGTCGGTCCTCCGCTACCGCGACTACGAGGTCAGCCTCGGAATCGACGTCGTCGGCCGGCCGAGCATCGGGGCGCAGACGGGTGGATTCTTCGGGAACAGCCTGTTCGGGGGTTCCTACATCGTGCTCAGCGACATGCTCGGCGACCACAACATGCTGATCGCCGGTGACGTCCAGGGGTCGTTCGACAACGCGAGAATCCTCACCTCTTACACGTACTTGAAGAACAGGCTCAACCTTGGCATCTCGTTCGTCCAGTATCCGTTCTTCCGCTTCCGTGGGACGCGTCTGCAGGAAGTGCCGGGCGAGGACGGACGTATCGGCGAGTTCAACGTGTTTCAGCGGGACCAGTACCGGTCCGTGGGAATGGCGGCCCACTACCCGCTCAGCCGATTCGCGCGCCTGGAGGGAGAGTTGCGCGGATCGAGCATCCAGACCGACCAGCTTCTGCGCGGCGTGTTCCGGCCTGAGTTCGAGGGATTCACGCGAACGATCGACGGTGCGACCCGTGTGTTCGTTCAGCCGTCGGTCGCCTGGGTTTACGACAACTCGCTTCCCGGATTTACCGGGGCGCTCGGCGGCCGGCGCATCCGCCTGCAGGTGGCGCCGGCCTTCGGCGATCTCAACCTGGGCGACGCCCGGCTCGACCTGCGCCAGTACGTTTCGCTCCCGGCATCGGTGACGCTGGCGCAGCGCTTTTTGGGCTTTGGGCGGTTCAACCTCGGAGCCGGCCGCGACGCGCAGGAGTTCGAGCTCGCCTGGGGCGGCCCCTATTTCCTGCGCGGCTACGATCCGGACTCGTACGGGAGCGCGGAGTGCGCCGCGTCGCGCGAGGCGAGCGACTTCGACGTCTTCTGCCCTGCCCAGGAGCGGGTGATCGGGTCGAGCGTCCTGCTGCTCAACACGGAGCTCCGGCTGCCGCTGCTCAACGCCGTGAAGGACGCGTGGCTGCCCCTGAGCTTCCCCGCGCTCGATGCCGCGGTCTTCTTCGACGTGGGCGCCGCCTGGACGCCCGGCGTCTCGCGGCCGGCGCTTCGGCGACGGGAGGGCGAGGATCCCGCCGTCGTGCGCGAGCCGCTCGCCTCGGTGGGCGCCGGCCTGCGCGCGAACCTGTTCTTCGCGATCCTCAGGCTCGACTATACGGTGCCGCTGTCTCGCGGCCGCGACTTCCGCCGCGGCCGCTGGAGCCTCGCGTTCGGCGAGATGTTCTAGGAATCGGCTTCGCCGGCGGATTCAGGGCGATGCGCCGTTGCGACCCGTCGGGGCGCTCTCGCATGTTGCCGCTGTCGACTCATCGAAAGGAAGAAGATTTGCGTTCTATCGTGCGGAGAATCGTCGCGGCCGCGGCCCTGGCCGGCCTGGCCGGCCTCGTCGCGTGCGGGGATTCGGCCCGCGAGGAGATCGAACGGGAGCGAGAGTCCGCCGGCCTGATCATCGGCACATCGGCCGCGGAGTGGGGGCTTCTCGCCATTCCGCGCCCCGGCGGGGTGGCCACGTTGCGGCCGCTGCTGAATCCCGATTCGTCCGTCTGGACCGGCGCGACGGAACTTCCCGTGGCGCGCGGCGCCTGGACCATCGGGGAGGCCGGAGTCGTGCTCGTCGCGGAGGATGGAAGGGTGATCCGCTACGATCCCCTCACCGACGACGCTACCGAGCTGGCCCGGCTGTCCGCCGACGCGCGGATGTCCGGCGCGTCCGGCTCCGCCGTGGTGTTTCTCGATTCCGCGAACCGCTTCGCCTACGAGGTCGGCCCGGAACGCGCGGTCGGGTATCAACTTGGAGCGCCGGCCGCCTGGGCCGCTCCCGTCGAGGGAGGCATCGCCGTTCTCTCGGGCGAGGGCGCCGGCGCACTCCGCCTCCTGTCCCGCGCGGATTCGGTGGCCGAGCGCGAGGTTCCGGCGGCGGGCCGGTCGCCCGCTCTCGTAACGGCGTGGGGCCGCCGGGTGGCGTTGACCGGCCCCGATGGCCGTAGCGTCCGCTTCTACGCCGTCGAGGGTGAACCCGCCCTGGTCGGCGAGGTCGAACTGGAGGACTCGGTCACGGCGCTTTCCGTTTCGCCGAGTTCGCACGAGGTATACGTCGGCCTCGCCGATCCGCCGCGCATCGTACGGGTCAGCCGCTTCAGCCTCACCGCCCGTCCCGTCGCGGATCTCAAGGGAACGGTCGACGACATGCGGCCGGACGTGTTCGGCGGCGCGCTGCTCGTTCATACGGCGGGCGGCTCCCGGCGCGTCCGCACCGGCGACGCGACCGCCGCGCCACTTGCCGGCTCCTGGCGTTCGGATCTGCCCCTCGGTCTCCCCGGAGACATCTCGATCGTGCTCGTGGACGACGAGGCCCGTCTCGTGACCGCGGCGGATACGGCCGGCGGGCCGCTGGCAGGCGGCGCTCCGCACTGGTGGGTGCCGGTGCGCTGGAATCCCGCCGCGGGCCGGACGCCGGCGCTCGCGGAGGCGCTCGACGACCTCGACGAACCCGATTCCGACAGCGCCGACCCCGAACCGGCGCAAGAGCGTGAGGTGTCCGTGCCGGAGGTCGGCGACGCCCCCGGCCGGGCGGGCGACGAGGGTCCGCCCGGGCACTATGCCATCGTCGCGTCGACTCGACAGCGCGCAGGCGTCGAGGCGTTGCTCTCGTCGCTGGAGGACTCCGGCTATCCCACGCGAGTCCAGACGTATCCCGACGAAGCCGGCGAGACGTGGTATCGGGGCCTCGTCGGGCCGTTCTCGACCCGGGCACGCGCGCAAGCCGCCGCCCGCCAGCTTCTCCGCGAGCGCGACCTGCAGGCCTGGGTCACGGAGATCGGCGCTTCCCGATGACCGACGAGCTCGGCGCGGAGGCCGGGTGGCTGTCGGACGACGCCCGACTGATCGCGCTAGTGCGGGAAGTGGGCGCCGACGGTTGGGCCGCCGGAGTGGCGGTCGGGCTCGCCGACATGGTCGGCCGCGACCGCGGACGAACGTTTCTGGCCAACGTCGCCTCGGAGCCAGCCCCGCTCGACCGACTGCTGGGCGCGGAGAGTGGACCGGGCCTGACCTCCGCGCTCACGGGGGCGGCTACGGTCGCGGCGGTGGCCCACCGCGACCCCTCGCAGAGCTTCGCCTACATTCCAGCCGGCGAAGCGGCGCTTCCGTACGCCGGTCTGCGGCGCATGGCGACGTTCCGCCAGTTCCTCACCAAAGTGAGGGACGGTGGGGGCACCGTCCTCCTGTACCTCGGAGAAGAAGACATCGGCCGGCAGGTGAACCGGGATCCGGCCGTCGACATCAGACTCGATGGGTGCATCGCGCTTGGCCAAGTCAGCGGAGCGGCGAAGGAACTCGGAGCTCCGCTCCTGGCCCGGGTGGAGCGGCCCCTCGAGCCGGATGATCCCGCGGTGGGAGGACTCGCAGCCCATGATCCAGCGGGCGCCTCCGCCTTCGCGCCGGCGATGTCGGCCTACCCTCGCGCCGCTCCGGCTCCGGCCGGGCCCGCCGCGGATGCCGTGGAGGATTTCGACGAAGTCGAGGAATCGGGTCGCGGCCCTCCCGGATCGCTGAGCCGCGTGTGGATCCCGATCGTCGTGCTTCTCGTACTGTGGGCCGTCTGGATCCTGTTCGCGCGCGAGCCCGGACCGCAGGCGGAGGCGGCCCAGGGCGAAGGGGATGTCGCGGCTGTTTCGGGGGCCGACGGTGGCGTCGCGTCGGGCGGCGCCGGGAGAGCAGGGGAGGCGGCCCCGAAGCGACGCGAGTTCCGAGCGCCCGCCGCCACCTACTCGATTCTCGTGGGAAGCTACATTCGACTCCGCGACGCGATGCAGCGGCGCGACGAACTCGCCTCCGACGGTGGCGTGTTCATCGTGACTCCGACGCCGGTCCAGGGAAGGGTGTACCAGCGGGTCCTCGCGGGGGTGTACGAGGATCGGACGCAGGCGGCGGCCGCGATGGAGCGCCTGGTGGCGGACGGACACAAGGAAATCGTCAAGGAGTGGGATATCCGCCCCGTGCGCCTCGCGTACGACCTGGGTACGTTCGCTGCACGGGACTCGGCACGCGAAACGGCGGCGCGCTACACCGCGGACGGTATTCCAGCCTACGTGCTGCGCGACACGGCAAGCGCTCCCCTGTATCGCGTCTACGCCGGCGCCTTCGAGCGCGAGGCCTCCGCCGAGCCTCTCCGGGAGCTGCTCGCGGCGCGCGGCAGCGCGGCCCAACTCAACGTCAGGACCGGTATCGCTCCGTGAAGATCAAATCCCTGACCCTCAGCGGATTCAAGTCGTTTGCCGATCGGACCGTGGTCGAGTTCAACGGCGGCATCACCGCCGTGGTCGGACCCAACGGCTGCGGAAAGTCGAACATCTCCGACGCGCTCCGCTGGGTGCTCGGCGAACAGCGGGCCTCAGCCATCCGCGGAAGCCGGATGGACGAGGCCATCTTCCACGGGACCGCCAGCCGAAAGCCCATCCACCGCGCGGAGGTCGAGCTCCGCATCTCCAACGCCGACGGCATGCTCCCGGTCCCGTACCCGGAGGTGTCGATCGGTCGTACCGTCCTGCGCGGCGGCGAGAGCGTGTACGAGCTCAACGGCCAGAGTGTGCGCCTGCGCGATGTGCAGGACCTCTGTCGCGATACCGGGCTGGGCGCCAACGCCTATTCGATCATCGAGTCGAAGATGATCGACGCGATCCTCAGCGACCGCCCCGAGGAGCGGCGTTCGCTATTCGAGGAAGCCGCCGAAGTCGGACGCTATAAAGATAGACGCCGCACGGCGTTACGGCGATTAGAGCAAGCAAGTTCTGACCTCCAGAGACTCGAAGATGTGATCGGGGAAGTCGCGACGAAAGTCCGGTCGCTGTCCCGACAGCGCGGGCGGGCTACACGGTATGGCGACCTGCGCGAGCGGCGCCTGGTACTCGAAGTCTCGGTCGCGGCGGCGAGTCTCGATTCCATCGAACGCCGGCTCGGGGAAGCCGAACGCGAACTCGAAGGCGTGCGGAAGCTGCAGCCGGAGGACGAGGCGCGGCTCGCGACGGAAGAGACCGAAGTCGAGGCGCTGCGCCTTCACCTCATCGAGCAGGAGCGGGCGCGGGGCAGGGTCGCGTCGCGCCTCGAAACCGTGCGGGGTCGACTCGAGGAGATCGAGCGTGAACGCCTGGTGACCGACGAGCGGCTGGGGGCGGCGCGCAGACGCCTCGACGAGATCGGTCGCGAGCGGGAAGGAATCGAGGGTCGGCTCGCGCACGTCGAGGAGGAGAAAACTTCGGCCGCCGAGCGGGTCGCCGGGCGACGGAGCGAGCTGACCGCGCTGAGCGAACGGGAAGCGGAGCTCGAGGCCCGCGCGAACGAGCTGCGCGCCGACCGGCAGAAACTCGAGCGCGAGCAGGCCGACGGCCGTACCGCGCTCACCGCGCTCATCGCCGAGATCGGACGGGCGGGAGCGGAGATCGAGGGCCGCAAAGAACGGGACCGCGCCCGGGCGGCCGAACGCGAACACCTGTCCGCGGAGCTCGCCAAGGCCGGGTCCGTCCGCGGGGCGCTTGAGGCCGAACGCGAGGCGACGGAGCGGGCGGCCGCCGCCGCGCAGGCGGCGAAGGATACCGTGGCCACGACGCTCGACGAAGCGCGCGGCGCCCTCCGTTCCTCGCGCGAGACGACGCTCGCCATCCGAGAACGCCTGGCCGGGGCCGAGGGGGAGCTCGCCTCCGTGTCGGCGCGGGCCGCCGGACTCGCGTCCCTGCTGGCCGAAGGAAAGGACCTGCCGCCGATCGTGACGCGTCTGCTCGCGGACCGTGAGCGCGTCGGGGGCATCGAGGGTGTGCTTGCCGAGTTCATGGACGTGCCGCCCGACCTGACCCGGGCGGTCGAGGCCCAGCTCGGTTCCTTCCTGCACGGCGTGGTGGTCGACGGGTGGAAGGCGGTCGAGCGCGTGAAGCAGTGGCTGGCCGGGCGCGACGAGACCGATGGCCTCATCCTTCTACCGCTAGATCCCGGTCCCTCCGCCGAACCCACCCCGCCGCGGGACGGAATCGAGACGTTCGGTGCGGGCGCCGTGTGGGCGCGGGCCCTCCTCGCGGGCGTCGAGTTCGTGGACGGCGACCTCGGGCCGGCAGAGGGGCGGTGGGTCGCGCGCGATGGAAGCGGACGGGATCTGCACGGTGCGGTGCGCCTCGGACAGCCCGCGGGCGGCAAGGGAATCCTGCGGCGCCGGGCGGAACTCCAGGCTCTCGAGTTGCAGCGCGGAAGTCTCGAGAAGGACGCCGCGCGCCTCCGATCGGAGGCGGCGGATCTCGAAGCGACGGCGCGCGAGCTGGCGGAGCGAACGGCGAAGCTCGACGCGGAGCACGAGCTGCGGATGGTCGAACTGCGCGCCGCGATCGGCGCGGCCGAGACCGCGGCCGAGCGCAGCGCCCGGGCGGAGCGGCGGACCGCCGAGCTCGAATCGCGACTGGCCGAGTCGGCCGGGCAGGCGATTGACCAGGGCGCCGGAGGGGCCCCGGAAGAAGCCGTCAGGGAACTTGAAGCGAAGCGCGACGAACAGGCGCGGCGTATCGAGCAAGTGGGCGCCGACTTTCAGGCGGCGACGCAGGCCTGGGAATCCGCGCGCGAAGAACTCCAGGAGCAGCGTATCGCACTCGCCCGGGCCGAGGCGGACCATCGCGGCGAGGCCGAGCGGATGGAGCGAGCGGAGGCCGCGCTGGCCGATCTGCGGGAACGGACAGGGCGCCTGGAGGAGGAGACGCTCCGCCACAAGGCGGCCATCGAGGCCGGCACGACACAGCTCGCGGGCAGCGAAGCCGAACTGGAGGAGCTGTTCCGCTCGCGATCGGAGCTCGAGGCCGATGTCCGCGGACGGATAGAAGGCCTCGAGGAGCGGCGCGCGGACCTCGAGCAGCGCGAGTCGGCGCTGCGCGCCGCCCGGGCCCGGGAGCGCGAGGCGTCGGAGAAGAGGCACGCTCTCGAGCTCGAACTCACCGAGCTGTGGGGTCGCAGCGCTTCGATCCGCGAGAGGGTCGAGGCCGAGTGGGAGCGCTCGCTCGAGGACCTGCGTCGCGAAGTCTCGCCGCCGGAGGAAGGGACCGCCGAGGGATGGGCGGAAGAGCTCATCGACGTCCGGAAGACGCTGGCGACACTTGGCCCCGTCAACATGCTCGCCGCCGCCGAGTACGAGGAAGAGAAGGAGCGGCTCGACTTCCTGGAGAGCCAGAAGGCGGACCTCGTCTCGGCCCGGGACGACCTGCACGATTCCATCGACCGGATCAACGAGACCGCTTCCGGGGCCTTCCTCGAGGTATTTGAACAGGTGCGGGCGAACTTCCGGGACATCTTCGTGACCCTGTTCGAGGGCGGGCAGTGCGACGTCTGGCTCGAGGACCCGTCGGATCCCCTCGATTCGCCGATCGAGATCTCGGCCAGCCCGCGCGGCAAACGAACGCAACGGATCCACCTGCTGTCGGGCGGTGAACGGACGCTGACGGCGCTCGGCCTGCTGTTTGCGATCTACCTCGCGAAGCCGAGCCCGTTCTGCGTGATGGACGAGGTCGACGCGCCGCTCGACGAGTCCAACATCGGCCGTTTCACGGCGATGCTCGAGCGCTTCGCGCGCGACACGCAGTTCCTCGTAATCACGCACAATGCGCGCACGATCGAGGTCGCCGACTTCATATACGGCGTGACGATGCAGGAACCGGGCGTCAGCACGCTGGTCGCCCTCGACATGCAGAACCTGCCGAAGGCCGTGGCCGTGTGACCGCCGACGCCGCGCGCTTCACCGTCGTGGGATGCGGGACGGTCGTGCCCGAGGCGGATCGGAGCTGTTCGGCCTACCTGCTGGAAACCTCCGGGATCCGGCTTCTGCTCGACTGCGGCCCCGGCACCGTCCGTTCGCTCGCTCGCGTCGGCGCCGACTGGTCTGGCATCACGGACGTATGGATCTCGCACTTCCACACCGATCACATCGGCGACCTGCCGGGGCTGCTCTTCGCGCTCACCTACGGACTCCTGCCCGAGGTCCGCACGGCGCCGCTGACGATTTGGGGGCCCTCCGGCACAAGGGCAATGATGGACGGTTTTGCGGCGGCGACGGGTCCGCAGATGCTCGACCCCGGGTTCCCGGTGACGGTGCGCGAGGTCGAGCCCGACGCGGACCTGGAACTCGCGCCCGGCCTGCGGCTGCGGACGCTCGACACGCCCCACACCGAGGAGAGCCTCGCGCTTCGGCTGGACGCGAGCGGCGGCGCCGCGAACGGTGCGGACGCGAGCGGCGGCGCCGGGTTCACGCTCGCATACACCGGCGATAGCGGCCCCGCGGTCGACCTCGGAGGGTTTGCCCGCGGCTGCGACCTGTTCGTCTGCGAATGCTCGCTGCCGGACCACCTCGTGGGCGACAACCACCTGTCGCCGTCGGCCGTGGCGGACTTCGCCCGACTGGCCTCGCCGGGCGTTCTCCTGCTCACTCACGTCTACCCGCAGTTCCGGGCCGTGGCCGATGTCGCCGCCCTCGTCGCATCCGCCGGGTACGGGGGGCGGGTCGAGATGGCGGCGGAAGGCTGGACCCGAACGCTGTCCTGAGGGCGTTCCTCCCCCGCGGGCGCTGACGCTTCGTTGATCCGAGGGGCCACCCTCAAGTCGTGGAATCGCTCGGAACCTGGGGTGAGAACCTCGCGGCCCGTCGGCTGGAGGCCAGCGGATGCCTGATCCTCGCGCGCAACTGGCGGGCGGGACGGCTTGAGGTCGACCTCGTGGTACGCGAAGGAAGCGTAATCGCCTTCGTCGAGGTGAAGACACGGCGTTCCGGACCGCAGCCGGCCGGAGAGGCCGTCGATCGGAGGAAGCGTCTCCACATGCGCCGCGCGGCCGGCCGCTGGATAGCGACGCGACCCGAAAGGGCGTCCGAGTACCGGTTCGACGTCGTGACCGTCGAGGTTCGCCGGCACGGTCCGCCGCGCGTCGAGCACGTGCGGGCCGCGTTCACGGGCGACGACGCCTAGGGGACCGCCGTAGCGTCACCGCGTTGACCTCCGGCCGGCGGCTTCCTACGTTCGGGGTCCCCAGGCCCGTGGGTCCGGAGCGTACGAATCCCGTCAGGACCGTGAAGGTAGCAGCGGTAAGTTCGTGATGGGCGCCACGGTTCGCCTGGGGGTTTGCAGGGCGCGTCCGCCGGCATTTCGGGCGCTCCCCGCGCTTTCCCCGCACCACCTCCGCCGGTAGCTTGAGCCCATGTATCGGACCGCCCTCGCACGCAGCCATCGCCCCCGCAGGTTCGCGGAGCTCGTCGGCCAGGATCACGTCGCTTCGACGCTTCGCAGCGCCGTCGAATCCGGCCGGGTCGGCCACGCCTACCTGTTCGCCGGGTCACGCGGAATCGGCAAGACCACGGCCGCCCGCGTCCTCGCCATGGCGCTCAATTGCCCGAACCGGGAAGCCGGAGAGCCGTGCGGCGTCTGCGAGTCGTGCGAGAGCATCTGGTCGGGGAGGACCGCGCTCGACGTCGTCGAGATCGACGCGGCCAGCAATCGCGGCGTCGACGACGCCCGCGGCCTGCGCGAACGCGCGATGTACGCTCCCTCCGACGAGTCTCGCTACAAGGTCTACATCGTCGATGAAGCGCACATGCTCACCCGGGAGGCGTGGAACGCCCTGCTCAAGACACTCGAGGAGCCGCCCCCGCGCGTGATCTTCGTGTTCGCCACCACCGAGCCCGAGAAGATCCGGCAGACGGCGGCGCCCGTCCTCTCCCGGTGCCAGCGATTCGACTTCCGCCGGGTGTCCGTGTCCGACCTCGTCGGTCGCCTCGAGGAGGTGCTGGAGCGGGAAGGCGTCGAGGCGGAGGCGGGCGCGCTTCTCCCGATCGCGCGGCGCGCCGAGGGCGGCGTCCGAGACGCGCTGTCTCTCCTCGACCAGGTCCTGTCCTTCTCCGGCGACTCCGTCGCCGTCAAAGACGTTCGCCGCATGCTCGGGCTGGTCGCCGAGGAAAAGTATCTCGAGATCGTGCGGGCGGTCGCCGACGCGGACCGGGCCTCGGTGTTCCCATTCGTCCAGCAACTGCTCGACGAGGGCTACGACCTCGGCGAGTTCCTCCGGGGGCTCGGCGAAGCCTGGCGGGTCTTGCTGGGCCTGCGGCTCGATCCCGAGTCCGGCGGCGCCGATCTGCCCGCGGCCACGCGGGCGGCGTTCGCGGAGGAAGCCGCGCGGTTCAGCGAGGAAGATCTGCTCCGCTACCTCATGGCCACCGTGGAGTTCGAGTCCTCCGGCCGTCTGCGCCGCAGCACTCAGCCGCGCATCCAACTCGAGGCGCTCCTGCTGCGGCTGACCAGCATGCTGTCCTACGTCGAGTTCGCCGATCTCGTGGAGGCCGTCGAAACGGGAACTCCGCCGCGCGCGCCCGTGCGTCCAGTGCGGCCGGCCGCCCCGACCGCTTCGCCTCGCTCCACCCCGGCGCCGCCGCCGCTCGACGACGCCCGCGACACCGACGAGGCTGCCCGGCCCGAGGCGACGGCCGAACCCGTAGCGATGGACCAGCCCGAGGCGCCGGCCGAGCCCGAGGCGCGCTCGACCGCCGCCGCGACCGATGGCTCCGACGCGAGTTCCCCGTTGTCGGCGGACCCGACGGCGTTGAAGGGGGCCTGGATGGAGACGATCGCGGCCCTTCGCGGCAAGGGAATCGGTGGAAAAGCGATAGCCCTCACGAGCGCGAAGCTCTCGCGGTCGGGGGATAGGATCCGGGTCGGCGTCGTAGCGGGCCTGGAGGATGAAGTGAAGAATTTTCTCGAGGATCCCCTCCGCTCCAGTACGTTTCGCCGCGAGTTCTCGCGCCGGCTGGATATCGATCCGCGCTCGCTGGTCCTGGAGGTCGAGGCTGCGGGCCGCGGCGAGCGCTTTACTGCCGAGACGGCGCAGAAGCAGCGGCTGGACCGCATGATGGAAGCGGACCCGAACCTCCGCACGGCTGTACAAGAACTCGACCTGCGACTGAAGGACTGAATCGGGCCGTCGCGGCGTGCAGCAGGTCCTCAGCGACCGACCTGCTGGTACCCTTCAACGAGGTGCAGGAGTTTCAGTGGATTTCAAGAATATACAGCAATTGATGCAGCTTTCCACGCAGTTGCAGTCGCGCATCGCGGAAGTGCAGGAGAAGCTCGAGCAGCAGACGCACGCCGCATCGAGTGGCGGCGGGCTCGTGGAGGCGACGGTCGACGGCAAGGGCACCCTGGTCGGCCTGCGCATCGACGCCGAGGCGGTCGATGCCGCGGAACTCGAGATGCTCGAAGACCTGGTGCTCGCCGCGGTCACCCAGGCGCAGAAACGCTCGCGCGAGGCCATGGAAGCCGAAATGAAGCAGGCGGCAGGCGGGCTGGGCATGCCCGGCCTCGGGCCCCTGCTCGGCGGCTGAATCGGTTGTAGCCGATGTCTGCCATCGACGGTCTCGTGCAGGAGTTCAGTCGCCTGCCCGGCGTGGGCAGGAAGACGGCACAGCGGTTGACGTACTATCTCCTCAAGGCGCCTCCGGCGGATGCCCGTCGCCTCGCCGCCGCGATCGACCGGGTGGTGGACGAGGTCCGGGCCTGCGGGGAATGCGGCAACCTCAGCTCCGAGGATCCGTGCGAGCTCTGTTGCAACGGACGGCGCGACCCGGGGGAGATCTGCGTCGTCGAGGAGGCTTCCGACATCGCGGCGATCGAGGCGTCCGGCAGGTTCCGGGGCCGCTACCACGTGCTGGGTGGACATCTGTCGCCGCTCGATGGGATCGGGCCCGACGAGCTGAACATGTCGAGCTTGATGCGCCGCCTCGAGCGGGGCGTGAGCGAACTGATCATCGCTACGAATCCCAGCGTGGAAGGTGAGGCCACGGCCGCCTATCTTCATCGACTGTCGTCGGGACTGCCGAATCTGCGGGTCACGAGACTCGCCCGCGGCCTGCCGGTCGGCGGTGACCTGGAATTTGCGGATGGCGTCACGATCGCGGAAGCGTTCGCCGGGCGCAGGGAGATGTAGATGGCCGAAAAATTCGTGTTGGTGCGGGACAGTTCGGACGAACTGATGGGGCGCCTGCTGAAGGTAGGCCTCGGAGCGCTGATCGGCGCGGCTGCCCTCGGGCTGGCCGGCGTCCTGCTGGCCCGCGACCAGATGGCGCGCCACCAGCGCGAGTTGTTCAGCCCGCAGCCCCTTCGGCGCCTGGCCGCGCTCGGCTACCTGAAGAGTCAGCCGGCGGTCGACAACGTTCTCCTCCTGCGCGACTACCTCTCCTGGGAAGAGCGGCCGCTCCTGCGGAAGCGTGCGGCCGGCATCCTTGCGACCATGGAGCGGGAGCTGGCGGCGGAGAATGCGGAAGGGGCCTGAAGCGTGAGCTCATCGAGCCGGCAGACACGCGAGGTCGCGACACGCGTCGTCTACTGGGGCCCGCGGGGAAGCGGCAAGACGGAAACCCTGCGCGCGGTGTTCGACCGGGTGGATCCGTCGACTCGCGGTCCTCTCCTCACCCCGGCCGACGAACAGGACCGCACGCTGTTCATGGACTTCTTGACCGTCGAGCTCGGTGCGCTCGACGGAGTTTCCCTTCGACTCCACCTCGTCGGCCTTCCCGGCGGGGACGCGCTCAGCGAGAGCAGCCAGGCCCTTCTGCGAGGCGCCGACGGGTTCGTGTTCGTCGCGGATAGCTCCCCGGACCGGCAGGCGGACAATCGGGCCGCGCTGGAGTCGCTCCGCCGGCACCTGGTCGCGTCCGGAGAGACGCTGCGCCCGGTGATCCTGCAGTTCAACCGACGGGATCACCCCGAAGCCGTGCCCGCGGAAGCGATGGCGGCCGAACTGTCGCCGTCCGCCGAGTCCGATGGATGGTTCGAGACGGTCGCGACCAGCGGATCGGGCGTGATCGAGACCCTGACGGCGGTCGCATCCCGCGTAGTCGGCAACCTGTCCGCGGCGGCAGGGGAACGATCCGGGACGTGAATCTACCGAACGCGATCACGGTGTTCCGCATCGTGCTCGCGCCCGTTGCGACGTACCTCATCCTGCAGCCGGATGCCTCGAGCCGTCTCCTTGCCATGCTGGTCTTCCTCGTGGCGGCGCTGTCGGACCTCGTGGACGGCGCGCTCGCTCGCAGGCGCGGCGAGATCACCAACTTCGGCAAACTGGTCGATCCGATCGCCGACAAGCTGCTGCTCGTCGCGACCGTCGTCCCGTTCTACCTGATCGCGCGCGAGAACCCGGATCTCGGCCGCATGCCGATCTTCGGCGCCCTCGGCCTGTGGGTCCTGGTCGTGTTCTTCGGACGGGAGATCGTCGTCACGTGGCTCCGGACACGGGCGGCGCGTCGCGGAACGGTGGTCCCGGCGATGCAGTCCGGCAAGTACAAGGCGTTCTCGCAGAACGTGTTCATCGGATCGATGATCCTGTGGCTGGCCTACCGCACCGACGCGCTGACCAACGGCGGGGCCCAGCGCTTCGGCGCCTGGTGGGACGGCTTCCATGGCTGGTTCACCACCATCAGCCTGGCCGTCGCGCTCGGCTTCACGATCTACTCGTTCGTCGTCTACGTCGCGGCCTTCCGGGGATTGGCGGCCGAGCCGACCGGATGAGCGCGACAGACGGCGCGGGGTGTGAAACAGCTGGCCTCGCCCGGCGCGTCGTGCAAGGCCTCCGCGAGCGGTCGGCGACGCTATCGGTCGCGGAGAGTTGCACGGGCGGCCTGCTCGGCGGCGAACTCACCGCGGTCGCCGGAGCGTCCGACGTCTTCTGGGGAGGACTGATCGTCTACGCCGATGACGCCAAGATACGACAAGCTGGAGTCGCCGAGACGCTGATCGAGGCGCACGGCGCCGTTTCCGGCGCGGTCGCGGCGGCCCTCGCCGACGGAATGCGGGAACGGGCGCGAACCGACTGGTCGGTCGCCGTTACCGGTATAGCCGGACCGGGGGGCGGGACGCCCGCAAAGCCAGTCGGAACCGTGTGGATCGCGGTCTCCGGGCCCGGGGGCACGACCGCGACCGACCGATGCCTGCCCGGTGATCGACGGGCGGTCCGGTCCGCTTCGGTCGACGCGGCGCTCCGCGACTTGCTGCTCCGCCTGGAGGGAAACTGACGCCGCCGGCCTCAGTGCCGAGCGCGGTGCCGGGGGCGCCCGAGCGTGCTCATCCCGACCTGTTCGAGAGGCGCTGGGAGTCGCCCGGCGGCGACCCGCGCGCGATCATGCTCGTGATACACGGACTTTCGGAGCACTCCGGGCGCTACGCCGGGTTTGCGGGCGCCCTGGGGACGGCCGGCTTCGAGACGCGGGGCGTCGACCTATATGGGCACGGCAGATCGCCCGGCCGCCGCGGCCACGTCCGGGACTTCGACGCGGATCACCTGGGCGCCGTGGACGCGCTCGTCACCCATGCCGAGCGCGAACGGTCCGGCGTTCCGATGTTTCTTCTCGGACACTCGCTCGGCGGACTCGTCGCGGCGCGCTGGGTGCAGACGCGGGTGTTCGCTTCCCGGTTGCACGGGTTGATCCTGGTGGCGCCTTTCGTAGAATCTGCGATGCGCGTGCCGGCCTGGAAGCGGGCGGCCTCTACTGCCCTCGCTCACCTCAAGCCGTCGTTCACGCTGCCGACCGGAATCCGGGATTCCGACCTGTTTCGAACCCCCGCCGAGGCGGAACGCTTCGCGGCCGACGAACTGGTCCAGCGGCGGATCAGCGCGGGTCACTGGAACGCCCTGACGAAGGAACGGGAACGACTGGTCGCCGCCGCCGGGAAGCTGCAGACACCGACGCTGGTTCTGCTGGCCGGCGAGGATCGGATCGTCAGCCTCGACGCCGCGCGGGCCTTCGCGGCCGCCCTGCCGTCGGCCACCGTGCTCGAGTACGATGGCGCGTTCCATGCGCTTCATCACGACCCGGTGGCCGCGGGGATGACCGCTGATCTTTTGGCGTGGGCGGAAGCGCGCCTTGGAGACGTCGGGGAGACATGACTTGTCGCGGTAGCAAGGGGATCCGACATTTCGGACCCGCCATGCGGACCGTTCGACCATCGCAAAGACTTCGGAGGTGCAGTGCGCAATCGATATAGAGATATCAAGTCGAAGCTGAGTTCCGACCAGCCCGTGGAAGGCGAGGCGACGGGGAGCGAGGAGGCGAGCGACGCCTCGGGCCCGGAGGGCAACCCGGTCGGCGCGGCGGGTGGCCCGGGCGATCCGGGCGATCCGGGTGGTTCCGGTGGCCCCGGTGAACCGGCGACGCCGTCCGATCCGGCGACGCTCGCGGCGGAGCTCGCGGAGCTGAAGGATCGGCACCTCAGGCTCGCCGCGGAGTTCGAAAATTTCCGGAAACGGACGCGCAAGGAAGCGATGGACGGCCGGACGATGGCCCAGGCCGACCTCGTACAGCAACTCCTGCCGACCCTCGACGACCTGGCTCGCGTGGCGGATACTCCCCACGAGAGCACGACCGTAGAGGCGCTCGACAAGGGGATCGAGCTCATCCTGCTCAACCTGCGCAAGCACCTGGAGGCCGCCGGTATGGAGCGCGTCGAGGCGCTCGATCAGAAGTTCGATCCGCAGCGGCACCAGGCCGTGGTGACGACGCCCGTGGACGACCCCGCCCTCGACGACACCGTCTCACGGGTCTTCGTGCAGGGCTACGAGTTCCTGGGCCGCCTCGTGCGGCCGGCGCAGGTCGAGGTGCGGCGGTACGAGCCCGGCGGAGACGCGGACTCTGAAGCGGACGGGGAAGCGGCCAACTGATCGATGGCGACGCGAACGAAGGACTACTACGCCCTCCTCGGCGTGGGAGAGAAAGCGCCGCCCGAGGAGATCAAGAAGTCGTATCGTGCGCTCGCGAAAAAGTACCATCCGGACGCGAATCCCGACGACGCGGAGTCCGGCGAGCGCTTCAAGGAGATCTCCGAAGCGTACGGCGTGCTGTCGGATGCCGACAAGCGCCGAAAGTACGATCAGCTCCGGAAGTACGGAGGGCTCGACGGCTTCACCCGCCAGCGCCCGGGAACGGGTGCTGGCGGCCCGCGCGGACCGACGTCCGACGGCGGGGGATTCCGTTTCGAAGACCTGGGCGGCCTCGGCGACATCTTCAGCTCCATCTTCGACATCGGGGGGCGCCGCGGTGGGGAGGGACGCGCGGGGCCGGCGCGGGGGCGAGACGTCGAATACCTCGTGGAGATCGGGTTCGGCAAGGCCATACGCGGCGGGAAAGTGACGGTGACGGTGCCGATCCGCGAGGAATGCGCGACCTGCGACGGAAGCGGCGCTGCGCCCGGCACGCCGCTCGATACCTGTCCGGAGTGCAACGGGCGGGGGACGGTCACCTTCGGCCAGGGGTCGTTTTCGGTCCCGCGGCCGTGCCCGGCCTGCTATGGGCGCGGCAAGGTTCCCCGCCAGCCCTGCCCGGCGTGCCAGGGGCGCGGCGAGGTCGCCACGCGCAAGAAGATCAGCATCAAGGTGCCCGCCGGCACCGAGGATGGGTCCCGCCTCCGCGTGAGCGGCCAGGGCGAGCGGGGACCCGGGGGAGGGCGCCCCGGCGACCTGATCGTCCGCTTCCGCGTGAAGGACGACTCCTTCTTCACGCGCGACGGTCTGGATCTCGTCTGCGAGGTCCCCATCAACCTGGCCCAGGCCACGCTCGGTTCGAAGGTTCGGATCCGGACCGTCGACAGCAAGAAGATTGTACTCAAGATTCCGGCGGGGACGCAGAGCGGCACGACGTTCAGGGTCAAGGGCCACGGCGTGGCCAAGGGCGACAAGGTGGGTGATCAGCTCGTGCGTGTCATGATCCGGGTGCCGAAGGAGCTGTCCGACGAGGGGCGGGAAGCGCTGGAGAGACTGGCGGAGGCCGAGGGCCTCAGGCACTGACCTCCAGGAAGTCGCGTCCGCGCGAGCGTTCCGACTCGGCGGCAGCAGCTCCATGGTCCGCCGTAGCTCCCGCGTCCGCCGCGGTGACAGCGGCGCCCGCGGCGGGTCCCGCCGCGTGGATGACGCCTCCTCCCACCACGACGTCCCCCCGATAGAGCACCGCGCTCTGGCCAGGCGACACCGCGTCCTGCGGGAGGGCGAGGTCGAGCTCGAAATCGTCGGGGCCGACCGACCGGACGCGCGCCGGCACGATCGCCGCGCCGTGGCGTATGCGGACGCCGAGCTCCTCGCCGATGGCCGGCGGTTCCGCCAACCAGTTGGCGCCCCCGGCCCGCAGGGACGAGGCCGCCAGCGAACTCCGTGGTCCGATCACCACCTCGCGGGCGTGGGGCCGGATCTCGAGCACGAACATCGGCTCCGCGAACCCGCCCGGGAGTCCTTTGCGCTGGCCGACGGTGAAGCGCGCGTATCCGTCGTGCCCGCCGGCGTCCGCGCCGTCCTCCATCACGAAGCGGCCGGGTCCGAGGGCCGGGTGACCGTCGCCGAGGTAGCGGCGCAGAACGCCCGCGTAGTCGTTGTCCGGCACGAAGCAGATCTCGAAGGATTCCGGCTTCTCGGCCGTCACGAGCTCGAGCCGGCGAGCCGCGTCGCGGACGTCCGGCTTGGTGAGATCGCCGACGGGAAGGTGCAGACGTTCGAGAACCGTGCGCGGGATGCCCCACAGGAAGTACGTCTGGTCCTTGCGATCGTCCTCCGCGCGGGCGAGGCAGGCGACACCGTCGCGCCGGACGACGCGGGCGTAGTGTCCCGTGGCGATGCCGTCGCAGCCGAGGGCGTCGGCGCGTCGGACGAGGTCGCGGAACTTGGTGAAGCTGTTGCAGCGCACGCAGGGGATCGGCGTCCGGCCGGCGGCGTACTCCGCGACGAAGTCGTCGATGACGTCGTCGGTGAACTCCTTTTCGACGTCGAACACCACGTGCGGGATGCCGAGGCGCGAGGCGACGGAGCGCGCGTCCGCGATACCCTCCAGCCCGCAGCAGGTCTTCCCGGGGCCGTCGACCTCGGAATAGCAGAAGGTCTTGAGGGTCGCCCCGATGACGGTGTGTCCCCGGTCGACGAGGAACGCCGCGGCGACGCTCGAGTCCACGCCGCCCGACATCGCGACGAGCGTCTTCCGGTAGGTCACGATCAGCTCGCTACGGCCGTCCGGGCGCCGGCGATCGCTTCGACGAGGGCCGCGCCCGCCGTCTGCACGTCCGCTTCCGTCGTGCCGGGGCCGAAACTCACCCGGATGACGGAGTAGTCCTCGCCGCCGTGGCCCATGGCGTCGAGCACGTGGGAGCCGGTAGTCGCGCCGCTCGAACAGGCGGATCCGCTCGATACGGCGACGCCGGCCATGTCGAGCGTGACGAGAAGCGTCGCCTGGTCGCAGCCGGGCACGCCGACGCTCAGAACGTTCGGCAGGCGCTCCTGCGCGCCGGCGCCGTGAACGACGGCGTCCGGGATCCCCGCGACGAGGTCCGCCTGGAGACTCTCACGCATCGCGACGTACAGCGGGACGTGCTCTTCCCGCTCTTCGAGGCACAGTCGGACGGCCGTCGCGAATCCCACGGCCCCGATCGGGTTCTGCGTTCCGGGCCACACGCCGCGCTCCTGCGTCCCCCCGTAGACCAGGGGCTCGAGGCAGGTGCCGCGGCGGCAGACGAGGGCCCCGATGCCTACCGGGCCGCCCAGCTTGTGGGCGGTCGCCGTCATCATGTCGACGGGAGCGGCCGCCGGCGTCATGTCGAGCTTGCCGAAGCCCTGTACCGCATCCGAATGAAAGACGGCTCCGTGGCGATGCGCCGTCTCGACGAGCTCGCCGATCGGCTGCACCGTGCCGACCTCGTTGTTGGCCCACATGATCGAGACGAGCGTCGGACGGTCGCCGCCCGAGGCGAGCGCGTCGTCGAGACGGCCGGGGTCGACCTGGCCGTGAGCGTCCACCGGGAGGAAGACGACTTCGACACCCTCACGGGCCGCCTGCTTCGCGGCCCGGATGACGGCCTTGTGTTCGATGGCCGACGTGATGAGTCGCGGGCGTTCGGCGCGGCGCCGGCGGAGGAAGCCGAGGACGGCCACGTTGTCGGAGGCGGTCCCGCCACCGGTGAAAAACAGCTCGCCGCGGGACGCGCCGACCGCCGCCGCGATCCGCGAGCGGGCCTCGTCGAGCACTTCGTGCGCCTTCCGGCCGCAGGTGTGCGTCGACGACGGGTTGTAGTCGGCCGAGCCGAGCTGCTCCCCCATCGCCTGCCACACTTCGCGCCGGAGCGGCGAGGACGCCGCATGGTCAAGGTAGATCATGCCCGAATATAGCCCGGAGCGGGGCTTAGAACGAGGACACGCCTAGCGTCATGAGATCCTCGACCTCGACGGTCTCCTCGGTCACGAACGGTTCACCGTATCCGCGGCGGATCAGCGACCCGTAGTGGCGATTCTGGGATTCGACCAGGTCGTAGAACGGCTGGCCCGTGGGGAACGCCTCCCCGGCCTTGAAAACGTCGTCGAACTGCGAGCCGTAACAGCGGATCGCAGCCATCTTGCGCTCGAACTGCGCGGAAATATCGACGACGAAGGTGGGTTTCCCCGCGTGCTCCCGGAAGCTGGCCGCGTAGATCACTTTGTCCGGGCGCCGCGCCGGACCGCGTCCGAAGTTCTTGAGCCCGGCGAGGAAGCAGGCGTCGCGGGCGAGTTCGCTGCCGACCCGGTGGTCGGGGTGTCGCCCGCGGAAGTAGGGAAGGATCACGACCCGCGGCTGAAAGTGCCGTAGCAGCTCGACGACACGCTCGCGGCTCTCCTGCGTGTTGAAGATCCCCGCATCGGGCAGCGCCGCGTTCTCCCTCGCCACGACGCCGAGGATCTCCGCGGCGCGGGCGGCTTCTTCCGCGCGGGTGTCGCGCGATCCCTTGCTGCCCATCTCCCCGCGCGTGAGGTCGAGAATCGCCGTGCGGTATCCCTGGTCGGAGGCGCGCAGAAGCGCCCCGCCGCAGGTCAGCTCGACGTCGTCCGGGTGACAGCCGATCGCGAGAATGTCGATCGGCGTCACGACCTCGCCGGTCACGTGCACCTCGTCACGTGAGCTTCCTCACTCGTACCTCAGCGCGTCGACCGGGTCGAGCGCGGCGCCGCGGACGGCGGGGTAGAGTCCGAACCCGACACCGGTCAGCACCGAGGCGAGCAGCGCCACCACGACGGACCACAGCGGGACTACGGCGGGAATCGGGGAGATCGCGTTGACGATGAACGCGAGCCCGCCGCCTACGGCGAGGCCGATTGCGCCCCCGATCAGCGTCAGTGTCGCCGCCTCGACCAGGAACTGCAGGATGAGGTCGCGCCGCCGGGCGCCCAGGGCTTTCCGCAGGCCGATCTCCCGCGTCCGCTCCGTCACCGAGATCATCATGATCCCCACGACGCCGATACCGCCCACCATCAACCCGACGCCGGACAGCGCGATCGCGACCGCGAACAGCATGCCGGTCAGGCGGCCCCACAGGCTCAGCACCTCGTCCTGCGTCACCAGCGCGAAGTCGTCCTCTTCCCCCGGCGACAGACCGCGAAGCTGACGCATGCGGCCCCGTACGGCGTCGAGAGCCTGGTCAAGCGGCGCCTCCGCCTCCGGGACGACCATGAACGTGATCATGCGATCCCAGAAGCGCAGGTTCTTGTCGGCGGCCGAGAAGGGGATCAACACGTAATGCGTCGCCAGTCCGGAGAACAGGTTGTTGGGCGGCTTGTACGTCCCGACGGTCTTGAACACGGCCTGCCGCCGACCGGGCTGTCCGATGTTCATGTTTCGCAGCAGCGGGTCTTTGCCGAGCCACAGGTCCGCGGCGACTGCGGAGTCGATCACGGCGATCGACGTGCGCCGCTGTTCCTCGACGTCCGAGAAGTATCGTCCGTCGGTGATGTCGCCGCCGCTGAGCTCCAGGTACCGGGGCCCGACGGCCGCCAGCGTGATCCGGACCTCCTCGCCGTCAGCCGAGGCGAAGAATCCGCTCTGCGACAGGTCTGCGATCGGCTCCACGGCTTCGATCTCGGGCAGACGTTCGATCAGCGGCGCCCACTGCGGATCGAGCGGGTCGTTCCGCATCCATGCGCTCTCCTCTTCGTCGCCGGGGCCATCGAAGTTCGCCTCAAAGGGCGCGTGCGCCAGGTAGAACGTATTGGGTCCGGCCGAGGCGATCGCGTCGGTGAAGCTGGTGTTGATCCCTTCGATCACGGCCGCCATCAGCACGACGACGATGACCCCGATCGCGATCCCCAGAATCGTCAGGAAGCTCCGCACTTTGTTGGCGAACAGCGACCCGAGGGCGACGCGCATCCCCTCGCGCAGGGTCGCACCGATCCCCATCCCGTGGCGCCTACTCACTGCGCAGCGCCACGATCGGATCCTGCAGCGCGGCACGCCACGCCGGATAGAAGCCCGACAGGACGCCGACTCCGAGCCCGATGAACAGGGCCAGCCCGAGCGACCAGAGCGGGACCGCCGCGGGGACGGGGAACACGGCATCGGCGACGGCCCCGAGGCCGATGCCCAGCAGGATGCCGATGACGGCGCCCAGCAGCGAAAGGACCGCCGACTCGGCGAGGAACTGGAGCAGGATGTCACGGCGCCGAGCCCCGATCGCCTTGCGGATTCCGATCTCCTTCACGCGCCCGGCAACCGACATCAGCATGATGTTCATGATCACGATGCCGCCCACGACGAGCGAGATGGACACGAGCCCGGGAACGGCCAGGTACAGGATGCGGGAGATCTGGCGCCACGTGCCGAGCAGATCGTCGGATGTCTCGAAGTGGAACGAATCGGGATCGCCCGGGCGGAGCGCACGGTCGGAGCGGAGCGCGGCCTCGACGGCGAGCTTCGCCTCTTCGAACTCGTCCTCAGAACGCATTTTCACGCTGATCGCGTCGACCTCGTTGCGGCTACGCGAGAAGTTCTGCCGATAGGTGGCGAACGGGATCAGGATCGACGCGTCGCGCACGTTGCCGAGCAGGCCGCCCTGTTCCTCGAACACCCCGATAACGTTGAACCGATGCGCGCCGAGGCGGATCTCGCCGCCGATCGGCGACTCGTCGGGAAACAGCTTCTCGGCGATTGCGGAGCCGACCACCGCGTTGCGGAGGCCGCGACGCTCGTCCACGTCCGTCAGGCCGCGTCCATCGGCGATGTCCCATCCCTGCAGTTCCGAGTGGTCGGGCGACCCGCCGATCAGCCGGACGTTGCGCCGGCGAGTCTCGCCGCGTCGCACCTCGTCGAGGCCGCGGTCCTCGTAGTAGGAGAGCAGCCAGGCGTCGGGAACCGCCTCGCGGACGATCTCGACGTCCCGCAGCGTGAGGTCGGGGTTGCGGGCCGCCTTCCGCCGTTCAGCCTGCGATTCCGCCCCCGTCGCGATTCTCGTCCGCCGAACGACGGTGAACGTGTTCACTCCGAACAGGGATCCCGCCACGTCTTCTTCGACGTACCGGTTCATCCCTTCCACGATGGTGATGACGGCGATCAGGAAGGTGACGCCGATGACGACGCCGAGCAGGCTGAAGATGGACTTCAGCTTGTGCGCCCAGACCTGCTGCAGCGCGAGGACGATCCCCTCGAGGGTGCTCACGTGCGGGGGCTCACGTCGACGTGACCGACCGGCTCAGACGCCGACGGGACGGTGCTCGCGTTGCGCGTCGTGCGACTCGATGCTGCCGTCCCGCAGGGTGATCGTCCGCTCGGCGCGCTCGGAAATTTCGAGCTCGTGGGTCACCATGATGATCGTCTGGCCGGCGGCACGCAGTTCGTCGAATACGTCCATGATGTCGGACGACGTGACGGAGTCGAGGTTTCCGGTCGGCTCGTCGGCGAGCAGGATCGACGGCTCGTTGACGAGAGCCCGCGCGATCGCGACGCGCTGACGCTGGCCCCCCGATAGCTCGTTGGGCTTGTGATGCATGCGGTCGCCGAGGCCGGTTCGCTCGAGCGCACCCTTCGCTCGCTCGGCGCGTTCGCGCGACCCCACACCGGCGTAGATGAGCGGGAGTTCCACGTTGTGCAGCGCCGTCGCCCTCGGCAGCAGGTTGAACGTCTGGAAGACGAATCCGATCTCACGGTTGCGGATCCGGGCCAGCTCGTCATCCTCGAGGCCCTGCACCGGCTGTCCGTTGAGCACGTACTCGCCCGCGGTAGGCGTGTCGAGGCAGCCCACCAGGTTCATCAGGGTCGACTTGCCCGAACCCGACGGCCCCATCACGGCGATGTATTCGTTGCGCCGGATCTTGATGTCGACGCCCCGCAGAGCGTAGACGGTCTCCGACCCCATCTGATACTCTTTCTTGAGGCCATGCGTCTCGATCACGATGTCCCTGATTTCTTTCACTTCTCGCTCTCCTCCGCCGCCCCGGCCGCGCCGCGGTTCGCCTGGGTAGTTCGCTTGTCGGACGCCTCGACCACGATCGGGTCGCCATCGGACAGTTCACGGATCGCCTGGAAGCTGCCTGCCACGAGGGTCGCTCCTTCGTCAAGCCCACTGATCACTTCGAAGTAGCTGTCGCCCGCGATCCCGACCTCGACCGGTCGGAACCGGACGATACCGCCCTCCACCACGAAGACGCCCTCCACGCCGTCTCGATTCCCCGAGCCGCCGGCCGGGCTCCCGCCCGTTTCGTTCGGGAGGCGCTCGAACTCGTCGGAATCCAGCAGCGTGAGTGCGATGATAGGAATCGACAGCGCGTTCGGGCGGACGTCCGTGATGACGTCGGCGGTCGCCGACAGGTCCGTCCGCAGGTCTACTTCCAGGTTCTCCAGCGTGACCCGGACTTCGAAGTCGATCGCCTGGTCCGAAGAGAGCTGCGCCCGCGGCGTGAGCGACGAATTGCCAATCGTCGTCACCCGCCCGACGAACTCGCGTTCGCCGAACGCGTCGATGCGCACGGATACCGAGTCTCCGACGGAAATCTCCGGCACGTCCGTCTCGTCCACCTCGATCACCGCCTCCATCACCGAAAGGTCGGCGACGGTGAGCAGGAGGCTGCCCGGGTTGTTCATCGTCCCGACGACCGCCGTCTCCCCCCGCTCCACGTTGAGCCGCGTGACACGACCGGACATTGGGGCGCGGATCACGGTCTTCGAGAGCTGGTCGTCGGCCTCGCGGACCCCGGCCCGCGCCATCTCGACGTTGTGCTGTGACGATTCGAGCAGCGCCGCCTGGACCTCGGACCGGGTCCGGGCCACCTCGAACTCGCTGTCCGTAACCATCTCCGGCAGGCGCTGCTTCAGTTCGCGGATGCGCTCGAAGTCACGGGCCGACTGGTCGAAGTTGCCCCTGGCCTGCGTCTCCCGGGCCTTGGCATCGGCCAGTGAAGCCCGGGCACGCTGCAGAGCGGCGCGGAAACGCGCGTCGTCGATCACGAGGAGCAGTTCGCCCTCCTTCACGTCGTCGCCTTCTTCGACCGTGAGCTCGACGATCCGTCCCGAGACGTCGGCGCTGATGTCGACCGAGGTCTTCGGCTCGATGTGGCCCGTGGCGGAAACCCGCGCCACGAGATCACGCCGCGTGACCTGCTCGGTGCGCACGGAAACGGCATCGCTTCCGCCCGCGCGGAGCGCGCCGACGATGACCGCGAGGGCGACCAGCGCGCCCCCTCCGATGAGAATTTTCTTCTTTCGTGACATGCTATGGTCCGGCCTGAGGTTCGGGCTGATCGATTCGAAGAGTCCGGCCGCTCACCCTACGGCGATCGGCCGCCTGCTGTTTCGCGGTCTCGACGAGAGAACACGCACTGAAGGGTACACGTTGCTGGCGGCGGTCATTCGCGGCTGGAAGCCAGTTGAAGAACTGCTAGTTCTCCGCGCGGCGCACGCTGCGCCACTGCCGATCCGGAACCTCGACCCGGAGGATGCGGCCGTCCGCGGGATCGGCCCACACGAGATGCGTGGCGCCGCCCACGGTGAATTCATAGCGGCGGGCCGGCTGGCGAGAACCGGCCGCCTGGACCTCGGTGTCCGTGGTGCCGACGAGCCGTATCGGCACCTCCTGGGCCTCCCCGGGAAGGAGCGCCTTAAGCGAGCCTGTCGCCCCCGCGGTCACGCGCCGAACGAAGAAGTAATAGTGCTGAGCGATCCCCGGATCGAGGAGTACCTGGTTCGGATCGGCGAGGAGTTCCGTCAGTCTCTCACCCTCCGCCGTCGAGTTCGACACGCGAATCCGGGTGCCCGCCCTCGTCAGCCGGATCCCCTGGCCCCCATCGGAGGACTTGGTCTCGTAGCGGAGCGGCGCGAACGCCCCATCCGTGCGAAGTCCGAACTCGCCCGACCGGAGCCAGGCCGAGCCCTGCTCGATCTGGAGGCGGCCGACGGACATGTAGCCGTCGCCCTGGCGCCGGATCGCGAAGGTCTCGGTGCCCGCCGCCCGATCTCCGATCGTGATGTCGTAGCGGCCCTGGTCGACGAGGTTCGGGTCCTGCGCAACGGCCGATGCCGGGAGGAGTCCCGCGGCCACTACCGCGGTCGCGCAGCCGGCCGACCTAAGGATCCAGCGCGCCGAGCCGCCCAACGATGCTGTCGACGAGATATTCATACAGTTCCAGTCCCTTTTTCGCGTTTGCCGCCGACGGGGTCCCAACGACGCCCGACGTACCCTTCACGGGTGGCGGTTTAGCCCTTCCGGCGACCTGGGCCGCCAGGTCCTCCACCGCTGTCTCACGCACCAGTTCGGGGGCGAGGTGCAGCATGATGGAAGTCTCGAACTCGCCCGCGTTGTCCGATGTCGCGGATGTCAGGAAGCGCGATACGTCGATCGCCCGCGTATCGACGGAGCGGACGCGGACCGTGTCACCGATCACCATCGCCAGCGCCTGGATGTTCCGGGCGTTTCCGTTCGTGGTCAGCAGGGTGATCTCCTCCAGCCCCTGCCGCTCCCACGAAGCCACCAGTTCATTGAGTACCCTGTGGAGGGTCTTTCGCTCCAGTCCGGCCGTGCCAGCGTATGCAAGGTCCTCGCGTGACGCGACCCCGTACGGCATGAGCGGAGCCAGAAGGATTCCCGTCCGGTCGCATATGTCGATCGCCAGGCGCTCGGTGATGCGATTGTCGGTCCCGAGCGGAAGGTGCGGCCCGTGCTGGATGCAGCCGCCGACCGGCAGGAGGAGCCGGGGATCGCGGCGGAACCAGTCCGCGACCTCGCGCCAGTTCAGTTCGTCGAGCCTGCGCGTGTCCGCCACGGGTCTAGAAGGTTCGTTAGGCACGCCGGTTAACCTACCGAACGCCCGGGGTCCGGACACGGGACCTCGCCGGACCGGGTCCGGCTCTCGACCATGACTCCGGTAGCCACGCAGAGGACGACGAGGCAGAGGCCGCCCCAGCCGGCCGGGGTCAGCCCCTGGCCGAGAAGGGCGAGGGCCAGGAGCGCTCCCGCCACGGGCTCCACCGTCGTAGCGACGGACACCGGCGCCGCTTCCGCCCGCTCGAGCGCCCCGAAGAACAGGACGTTGGCCGCGATTACGGTGCCGATGGCGAGAAGGGCGATGTACAGCCAGGCGTCCGCGCCAACGGGCGCTCGCGGCGCGCGACCGAACAGCGGGAGCGCCATGCCGAGGATCAGGATGCCGCCCACGATCTCCATCCACAGCACCCTGAGCGGGCCGTAACGCGGGACCGCCCAACGCCCGACGAGCGTGGTCCCGGCATAGGAAATCGCCGCGATGAGTCCGCCGGCCACGCCGAGCAGCAACCCTTCTCCGCGGGATGCGAAGATCGTCTCGACCCCGGAGCCGCCCCGCACCGTCAGCGTGGCGCCGGCCATGACGCCGAGAGCCAGCAGGATTCGCAGCGGCGTGAGGGCTTCACCGAGGAATACCCGGGCCGCGACGGCGACCATGAACGGGGCGGTATAGAGGAGGGCCGCGGCGCCCGCCACGCCCACCCCGGCGATCGCGAACTGGTAGGCGACCTCGAACCCGGCGACGCAGGCGCCTCCGAGGAGTCCCACGACCAGCAGGCCCGCGCGGTCCGCGGAGAAGAGCTCGCGGTGAAACAGGCCCCAGATCGCGAGGCCCACGCCGCCGAGCGCGACCCTCCAGAATCCGACGGACGTGAGGGCCGCGCCCTCCGCGTACAGGGCGGTGCTCAGGGGCCCGGTGGTGCCCCAGAGGATCCCGGCGCCGATCGCGAGGGCAAGGCCGACGGACCGCCGTCCGGCCATGCGTGTCCGACGGCCTTCGGTCTGGACAGTGGGTTGGGCCAGGGCGATCCTCCCGGTAAGACGACCATACTGCGGGCCCCGGACGTTAGGCGTCGCGTCGCGTGACATCAAGACTGGGCTGGGCGTCAACCAGGGGCGTCAACCGAGACGAGGTACCGGGTGAGCGAAGAGGAGCGGGACGTCAGCGAGGCGCCGAGGCACGAGTTCGTTCCCCTCACGAGCTGGATCGAGCGCAGGCAGCCCGAGATGCGGGAGAGGGCCCGCGACTTCTACGAAGACGTGCGGCGCCGCCGAACGGTGCGCGACTACTCCGACCGCGAAGTTCCACTCGAGGTCATCGAGGACTGCGTCCGCGCCGCGGGCACGGCGCCGAGTGGCGCCCACATGCAGCCATGGCACTTCGCCGTGGTCCGCGATCCCGAGCTGAAGCGCCGGATCCGAGTGGCGGCCGAGGAGGCCGAACGCGAGTTCTACTCCGGCCGGGCGCCGGACGAGTGGCTGGCGGCGCTCGAGCCGCTCGGAACGAACGCGAGCAAGCCGTTTCTCGAGTCCGCGTCCTGCCTGATCGTGGTGTTCGCCCGTAGCTGGGGACTCGGTCCCGACGGCGAGCGTCACAAGCACTATTACGTGCAGGAATCCGTGGGAATCGCGACCGGCATCCTCATTACCGCACTCCACCACGCCGGGCTCGTCACGCTCACTCATACCCCGAGCCCCATGGGATTCCTGGGGTCGCTCCTCGAACGGCCCGAGAACGAGCGCCCGTTCCTTCTGCTCGTCGCCGGCTATCCGGCGCCGGGGGCCAGGGTGCCGGCGCTCGAGCGCGAGCCGCTCGAGAAGATCGCTTCGTTCTACGGCGGGTAGCGCCGGGGGGCGACACGCGGGGTCGTCGCGCGGGGTCGTCGAGGCGTTCTTCGGCGAGCTTCTTTGATCACTCGTTGAGGCTCGAACGTATCTGCCGGGCGTGTACCGCTCTCTCACGACGTTCGCGCTCGTAGGACTGGAGCCCATGCGGGTTCGGGTCGAGGCTTCGATCCGGCGCGGGACTCCGATGGTCCGGATCGTCGGCATGCCGCCGGGGGCCGCCCTCCAGTGCGTCGAGCGAATCCGCGCGGCCGCCGGTCGCGCCGGCCTGACGATCCCGGGGCTGCGGATCACGGTCAACCTCGCTCCGGCGGACCTGCCCAAGAGCGGCGCGGCCTTCGACCTGCCGATCCTCATCGCCGTGCTGGCCGCGGCGGGCCACGTCCCGGTGGAGGCCCTGACCGGGCTCGCCGCAATCGGGGAACTGGGCCTGGACGGCGGCATCCGCCCCGTGCGCGGCGTGCTTCCGGTTACCCTGCGGTGCGCCGCCGACGCGGCGGTGCATAGCCTCATCGTGCCGCAGGCGAACCTGCGCGAGGCGGCAACCGCGGACGACGTGGTGGTGCGGGGCGCCGTTTCGCTGACCCAGGTCATCGCGTACCTGTCCGGCGGACCGGATCTTCCCCGGACGAGCCCGTCCCCTCACCGCGGGGGCTCGAACGGACGGCCTTCGGAGCCTGATCTGGCCGAGGTACAGGGCCAGGTGGTGGCGCGGCGGGTGCTCGAGATCGCGGCGGCCGGCGGGCACCACGTCCTGCTGCTCGGCGAACCGGGCGTCGGCAAGACGATGCTCGCGCGGCGCCTTCCCGGCCTGTTGCCGCCGCTCACCCCCGAGGAGGCGGTAGAGGCGAGCATCGTCCACAGCGTCGCCGGGCTGCTCGATCCGGCCGACGGTCTCCTGGCGGTCCGGCCGTTTCGGGCGCCGCATCACCTCGTGACCGCCGTCGGTCTCGTCGGCGGCGGCTCGCAGCTCCGGCCGGGGGAAGCGTCGCTGGCGCATCGCGGTGTCCTGTTCCTCGACGAACTCGGCGAGTTCCGGCCCGGCGTCCTCGACGCCCTGCGCCAGCCGCTCGAGACCGGAACCATGCGCCTGGTACGCGCGACCGGCGCGGTCACTCTCCCCGCCGCCTTCCAGCTCGTCGCCGCGATGAACGGATGTCCCTGCGGATACGTGACGTCGGGGGCGAGTTCGTGCGTGTGCAGCGAGTGGCAGATACGCCGCTACTTCCGGACGGTCAGTGGCCCCCTGCTGGATCGGATCGACATGATCCATGAAATGGCAGGGGGAGAATGGAGCGCGTTGGACGGTTCGCCCGGGGAGAGCAGCGCAACCGTCGCCCGCCGCGTGGCCGCGGCCCGCCGGTTCCGCCTCGCGCGCGGCCAGCCCGAGCCCAACGCGGCCCTCGACCTTACCCGCCAACGCCTCTACTGCCGGCCCGACGACGAAGGTGCCGTGCTTCTCGTCCAGGCCGCCCGGCAGTCCCGGCTCAGCATGCGGGTCTGTCACCGGGTGCTGCGCGTGGCCCGAACGATCGCCGACCTGGCCGAGAGCGCCGCGGTTCGTGCGCCGCACGTCCTCGAGGCGCTCGCGCACCGCCGGCGTGCGGGAGAGTTCCGGCCCGCCGGGTGAGTGTCCGAGCAGCGTAAGCGTCGCGCGCGCGACCCTCTACAGTCGTTGCAGCGGTCTGCTACGGGCACTCGCGGGGCGGCAGATCCCCCATCGTCCCGGCGGGTGTCCGTCCCTCGGCGAGCGCGAGGAAATTGGCGAGCAGCGCGTGGCCGTGCTCCGTGAGCAGGGCTTCCGGATGATACTGCACGCCCCAGACCGGTCGCTCACGGTCCCGCAGGGCCATCAACGTGCCCTCGCGCGTCCGGGCGAGGGCACGCAGTCGGGGAGGGAGCCGGTTGGCGGGCACGACGAGCGAGTGATAGCGCGTGGCGAGAAACGGCGACGGAATCCCGGTGAACAGGTCGCCGCCGTCGTGCAGCACCTCCGTCAGCTTTCCGTGCACGGGGACGGGCGCCGGTCCCACGGGCCCGCCGTGCGCGACGCTGATGCACTGCTGGCCGAGGCACACCCCGAGGATGGGCAGCTCGGGGGGCGCCCGCCGGATGAGCTCCGTCGAGATGCCCGCCTGTCCCGGGCCCCCCGGGCCCGGGGAGAGAACGATCGCAGTGGGAGCCGTGGCGAGCGCATCCGCGACCGACATGGCGTCGTTGCGCACGACTCGCACCTCGCGCTCCAGTTCCTCGAAGTAGCGCGCGAGGTTGTGAGAGAAAGAATCGTAGTTGTCGACGAGGAGGATCATCGCCGGCTCCTCTCCCGTGGAGCGGCCTGGTCGAGGACCTCGATGATGGCCCGCGCCTTGTCGAGGGTCTCGCGATACTCGTCCGCCGGGTCGGAGTCGTACACGATCCCTCCACCGGCGTGGAAGACGGCGCGCGATCCTTCGAGCGCGACGATACGGATCGCGACGGACAGGTCGACCTGCCCGCCGAATCCGAAGTAGCCGATCGCGCCGCAGTATGGCCCGCGCGCGACGCGCTCGTGCTCCGCGATCAGCTCCATGGCGCGAATCTTCGGGGCCCCCGTGACGGAGCCGCACGGGAACGTCGCGCGGACGAGTTCGCCGGCCCCGACGTTCGGCCGTAGACGCCCCTGGACGACGGACACGAGGTGGTGCACCGTGGCCCACGATTCGAGCCGGAACAGCTCCGGCACGCGGATGGAGCCCGGCCGGCAGACCCTGGACAGGTCGTTCCGCAACAGGTCGACGATCATGAGGTTCTCCGCCCGGTCCTTCTCGCTCGCCATGAGTTCGGCGGCGAACCTCGCGTCCTCGTCGGGGTTTGCCGCGCGGGGACGCGTTCCCTTGATCGGCCGCGTCTCCACGCCACGGTCGGCGTCGACGCGCAGGAAGCGCTCCGGAGACGTGCTGAGGACGGTCCCGCCGCCCGCCCGGATCACGGCGCCGTACGGAGCCGGACTGCGGCGCCTGAGTCGTGCGTACAGCTCGGAAGAATCGAGGCTCACCGACGCGAGGAAGCGCTGCGACAGGTTCACCTGGTAGACGTCTCCGTCGCGGATCGCGCGGATGACGCGGGCCACATCCTCTACGTACTCGGCCTCCGATGTGGTCGACGACAGCCACGGAAATCCGGGGACCGGCCGCTCCGGCACGGTCGCGAGAGAACGGCGACGGCCTCGAGCCGCCGTCTCTGCCGACGCCGACGCCGACGCCGCTATCGCCCCGAGGCCCGAAGTCGCCGGCCGGTCGCCCGTCAGCCAGGCGAGCGTCGCCTCCAACCGCTCTGTCGCCCGTCGCTCGGCCGACCGCCCGAGCGCGGGCCTCCCGGTCGAGACGACGTGGCACGTTCCCGCCACGTGGTCCCATCCCACGACGGAGTCGTAGAAGGCCAGGTGAAGGTCGGGAAGCGAATGGTCGCGCCCGGGGGGCGGAGGCAGGCGCTCGAATTCGCCCCCCAGCTCGTACGAGAGCCACCCGGCCGCCCCGCCGTCGAAGGGCAGCGGAGAAGAACCCGCCGTCCGCGCCTCGCGCAGATGTTCGTCGAGAAAGTTCAGGGGCAAACCCTCGATCTCACGCTCGCCCTCGGCCGTGGCCCACGTGGTCCGGCCGCCTCGGACCTGCAGCACGCCATATGGATCGGCGGCTACGAAGGAGTGGCGCCCGGTGCCCGCGGTGTCCGCGGCCGAATCGAGCCAGAGAGCGTAGGGCAGGTGGGCGATCCTGCCGAACGCCTCGTCCGGGGGAGGGGCGGTCGCCGGAGAGGCGACCGCGGATTCGTTCATCCGGGCAGCGGCCGAAGGCAGAAAGCTGATTGGCCGTTCGACTCCTCGACCTCGATCTCGATCTCCGTGAGACCCGCCGCACCCGCCCCGAGCCGCTCGAGCAGGCGGTCGGCGATCCAGGCGGCAAGCATCTCCGCCGTGGTGTTGGGCAGGTCGAGCACCCTCACGTCGGACGCGGGGAAGACATACCGCCGCTCTTTTGCCCGCACGACGATCTCGCCGTCGGCGGCTTCCAGCGGCAGCAGCGGATTGCCGGAGGCCAGGAGCGTGCGATGATCGAGTTCGCCGACCACTTGCTCGAGTTCGCGTTTGAGGCGAACGAAATCGAACACCAGGTGATGCGGGTCGAGCGGTCCGGCCATGGAGACCCCGGCGCGATAGTTGTGGCCGTGCAGCGCCTCCGCCGTGCCGTCCCCGTACGTGATGAAGTGGGCTGCGGCGAACAGGATCTGTTCCTTGCTGATCGCGATGCGAAACTGGTCCATGGGACTCGGAGTTGAAGACACTGTGATCGAGGGACGTGGGAATACCGCGGCACGGCGCGGGATCCGTCCGCGACATGGTACCGACCTCCAGCGGCCCGTGCGAGGCGGCACCCGCCGCTGCGCGTCCGGCAAGTCGATAGGTTTCCTGATGCGCATGTTCGTTGCTGTGAATCTGACTTCCGTCGTGAAGCGTGAGCTCGAGCGGCTGTCCAGGCGGCTGGCGGCCACCGGTCTGCCGGTTCGGTGGGTTCCGCCCGGGAACTACCATCTCACCCTGCGCTGGCTGGGAGAACAGTCGGACGCCGCACGTCCGCGCATTGTCGAGGTGCTGGAAGAGGCGGCCGCCGGGGCCGCGCCGTTCGAGATCCGCTTCGGCTCGGTGGGGGCGTTTCCTTCGCCGCGCCGGCCCCGCGTGATCTGGATCGCCATCGACGCGGGGCCCGCGCTCCGGGTGCTCCGCGATGGGCTCGAGCGTAGCCTCGCCGCCGAAGGGTTCGAGCGCGACGGGCGCTCCTTCCGCCCGCACGTGACTCTCGGTCGCGCTACGAGCGACGCCTCTCCCGGAGCCTTCCGCGCTTTCGCGGCCTCGACACCGGGTCTCACGATCGATGCCGCCGTGACGATCCGGTCCCTCGACCTGATGCGCAGCCGCGTGTCGCCCGGGGGCGCGCAGTACGAGCGGCTGGATCGGCTCAATCTCGGACGAAGAACCCTACCGCCACGCGCCTCGCGCGCGTAGCATCGGCTCATGACTATGCTGAACGACGAGACGGGCCATGGCTTCGCGTAGGGGATGCCGTTCCGGGCTCGGCTGCCTGCTGCTCCTTCTGCTCCTGGCGGGAGGCGCGTGGCTGGCCCGCGACCGGATTTCGGACTGGATGGGCCGTCTTGAGATCGGCGGCAACCGAGAGCCGAGCGAGCGCCTGGCGCAGTCGGCCGAGCGCAAGCTGGACCGGATCGCGAGAGAGGGTCTGACGGAAGAGGTCCGGCTCAGCGAAGCCGAACTTCAGAGTATCCTGACGTACCGATCGGGCGCGTCTCTGCCGGCGGGCGTCGAGGATCCGCAGATCGACGTGCAGGACTCGATCGTCGTCCTGTCCGCGCGCATTCGCCCCGACGACCTGGAGGGGTTCAAGACGCCCGACATGGTTCGCTCGTTCATGGCCGATTCCTCCCGTGTGCTGGTCGGGCTCGTGCCCGCCGTCGAGCGAGCAGGGGAACTGGAGATCCAGGTCCGTAGCTTGCAGGTAGGTGAACTCGTGCTGCCCTCCATGGCTTTGCCGCTCGTCGTGCAGGGACTCGCGTCCGAAGGGATTCGGACGTCGAACGGGAGAATCGTCACCCCCATGCACCGCGACGTGGGGGCCATCCGGCTCGACGGCGACGACGTGGTCCTCGTCCCGGTGCCTTGACGCTCCGTTGAACGACGCGGCCACACTGTCGGTCCCCGGGAACGCCGCCGGCGAGCGATGGGTATGGATCTGCCTCGATGGACTCACCGGGGAAGTGGCGAACCGAGACCGATGAAATGACGAACGAGAAGACGGAGAAGATGCCGAACGAATCTGCGAGGGACGAGACGACCGTGACACCCACGAAGCGCGCGCTCTCTCCGTCGGATGGATCCGTCGGGCGATGGATGTGGGAGTGGACGAAGTCGATCGCCGTGGCGTTCGCCCTTTTCCTGCTGGTCCGGAGCTTCGTCGTCGAGGCGTTCCAGATCCCGACGGGATCGATGGAGAACACGCTGCTCGTGGGCGATTTCCTCCTCGTCAACAAGATGGTGTATGGTGCCGAGATCCCCGGAACGGCCGTTCGGCTGCCCGCGCTCGATCCGCCGGAACGCGGCGACGTCGCGGTGTTCGAGCCGCCGCCGCGCGCCCGCCAGGCCGCGCACACGAATTACGTGAAGCGGATCGTGGGGCTGCCCACCGACACGCTGCAAATGGTGGACGGGGTACTGTACCGGAACGGTGGCGAGGTCATCGAGCCGTATGCGAAACATTCACGCCCTTTCGAAGATCCGCGCAGCCCGCAGTTCGACTGGCAGCGCGCTCACCTCGTCGAGAACGGCCGCCGCGTGGAGGAGTACCGACCCACCCGCGACAACTGGGGGCCGATCACCGTTCCGCCCGACAGCTACTTCGTCATGGGCGACAATCGTGACAACTCCGAGGATTCCCGCTACTGGGGGTTCGTGCCGAGGGAGGCGGTCAAGGGCCGCCCGCTGATCATCTATTTCTCGTACGATCGCAATAAGCTGGTTCCGTTCCCCTGGCTCACCGAGATCCGGTGGGCGCGGCTGCTGGACCCCATCCGTTGACCGACTCGGGAGGCGCCCTCGACCGCTACCTCGGCGAGATCCGGCAGCATCCGCTGCTGTCTCGCGACGAGGAGTGCGAACTCGCCGCCCGGATCCGCGAGGGTGACCGCGAGGCGCTCGATCGCCTGGTCGGAGCCAACCTGCGGTTCGTCGTGACCGTCGCGCGGCGCTACGCCCACCGGGGCATCCCGCTCGACGAGTTGATCAACGAAGGAAACCTGGGCCTGATAGAGGCCGCGCGGCGCTTCGACGAGACGCGTGGCGTCCGGTTCGTTTCCTACGCGGTCTGGTGGATCCGCCAATCGGTCCTCGGCGCGCTCGCCCGCGAGACGAGGATCGTCCGCGTGCCGGCCGGCCGGATCGAGAGGGCGCGCGTCGTAGCACGTACGGCGAGGGTTCTCCGACAGCGGCTCGGAAGATCCGCGAGCCCGGGGGACATCGCGGCCGAACTCGACCTCACCGAAGAGCAGGTTCGCGAGGCGCTCGACACCCGGCGCTCCTACGTCTCACTCGACGCGCCCCTCGGGGGAGCCGGAGACGCCTCGCTTCTCGACCTCCTGCCCGACGAAGCCAGCGATCCCCAGCTCCGGGTGGATCGAGGCGCGCTCGAGACCGCCCTGCGCGACGGGCTCGGCCGCCTGCCGGAGCGTGAGGCCGGTGTCGTGCGCGCCTACTATGGCCTCGAGGGGTGCGAGCCCGCGACGCTGTCGGAGATCGGCACCCGGCTGGGCGTTAGCCGGGAACGGGCGGGCATGATCCGCGAACGGGCGCTGAAGCGCCTCCGCCTCGGCGCCGAGGGGCGCGAACTGAGAGCGTTCCGCATCCCTTGAACCAGCCCTCCGCGCCCGTTCCACGGGCCTTCGCGACTGCTTGACACGCCCATATCCGCGGCGTAGCTTGCTTGGCTGCGGGTAAAATGATATCGGCCGTCCCGACGAGCGCGGGGCGGCTCGCTTTTTCTCCCCAGTTCTCGAACGACGCGAACCGGGGCACATTCAGCAGGCATCGCGATGCAGACGTATACAGTCAAAGCCGGCGAAATCGAACGCGAGTGGCTCGTCATCGACGCGAAGGACCAGATCCTCGGTCGTCTGGCCACGCGCGTCGCGAGCGTCCTGCGCGGCAAGCACAAGCCGACCTTCAGCACGCACATGGACGTGGGCGACTACGTCATCGTGCTGAACGCGCAGCAGGTGCGGCTCACCGGACGCAAGGCCGATCAGAAGGAATACTTCCGCCACAGCGGATACATGGGGGGCGAGCGGTTCATCCCGTTCAAGACGATGCTGGCGAAGCGCCCCGAGCGGGTGATCGAGCTCGCGGTTAAGGGAATGCTTCCCAAGAACGCTCTCGGACGCCAGATGCTCGGCAAGCTCCGGGTCTACGCGGGGGATGATCATCCGCATGGCCCGCAGCAGCCGCGAACCATCGAACTGTAGCAGAACCCTGAACGGAATCTCACGGAGGACGTAGCTTGGCGGATCAGACACTGGCACAGGCGGTTGGACGACGGAAGGCGGCCACGGCGCGGGTATACCTTCGCCCGGGCGGCGGGGAATGGGAGATCAACGGGCGGTCGCTCGAAGATTTCTTTCCCCAGATCCGTCACCAGGAGGCCGTGCAGCGGCCGTTCACCGTGACCGAGGCCGGGAGCCGCTATGCGGTCTACGCGCGCGTGCGCGGCGGCGGCCTCAGCGGGCAGGCCGGCGCGATCCAGCTCGCCATCGCCCGTGCGATGGTGGTGGAAGACGAAGAGATGCGTGGCCCAATGCGTGCTCAGGGGCTCCTGACGCGCGACGCGCGCGTCGTCGAACGCAAGAAGCCGGGGCGGCCCAAGGCCAGAAAGCGCTTCCAGTTCTCGAAGCGTTGATCCCGGACCTGTTTCACGATCACTGTACGGAACCTCATGGCTGACGTCGGACTGAAAGATCTTCTACAGGCGGGCGTGCACTTCGGTCACCAGACGCATCGGTGGAACCCGAAGATGCGCAAGTACATCTTCGCCGAGCGCGGTGGGATCTACCTGATCGACCTGAAGAAGACGCTTCGCGAGCTCAACAACGCGCGGGACCTCGTTCACTCGGTCGTCCAGGGTGGCGGTAGCGTTCTGTTCGTCTGCACCAAGCCCCAGCTGTCGGACGTCGTCCGGACGGAGGCGGAGCGCTGCGGCTCGCACTATGTTACGGAGCGCTGGCTCGGCGGCATGCTGACCAACTTCCAGACGATCAAGAAGAACATCCGGCGCCTGAAGGAGCTCGAGCGCGGGATGGAAGAGAACGCGTTCGAGTTCTATACCAAGAAGGAAAAGCTGTTGATGGACCGCGAGCGGACGAAGCTCGACCGGTACCTGTCCGGAATCAAGGACATGGGCCGACTGCCGAGCCTCGTGTTCGTGGTCGACGCGAAGAAGGAAGAGATCGCGGTGAAGGAGGCCAACCGGCTGAACATCCCCGTGGTCGCGATCGCGGACACCAACGCGGATCCTGACTATTTGACGATCCCGATCGCGGGCAACGACGACGCGATCCGCTCCGTGCAGTTGATCACCGGCGTCATCGCCGACGAGATCGAGCGCGCGCGGCGCGAACGGCCCGACGCCAAGGAAGGCGCGGGGGAGCAGGGCGCGTACACGTATTCGTCCGACGTCGGCGAGTCCGACGCGGCGGCCGGTTCGCGTAAGAAGCGTCCGAAGCGGCGTCCGAGACCGGACCTGATTCGCCGCCGTCGCCACGCGACGGACGACGAAGCGGGCGATCCCGCGCAGGACGCGGAATCGGAAGATGCCGACGGTGGCGTCGAGGCCGAGGCGGCCGAGGCGGCCGGGGCGAGCCGCCCGGCGCCGGAGGCCGCGAAGCCGAAGGCGGAGAAAAAGCCGAAGGCGGAGAAAAAGCCGGAGGTGGAGAAAAAGCCGGACCCGGAACCCGCAGGTGTTACTGCGGATGGAGACGGGGGCGACGGCGATCCCGACGAGACCAGGGAAGAAGACGGCTCACCCTGAGCTCGGGATCGACGGTGGGCCACCCCCTGGGTGGCCTTTTTTTTGAGTATTGACCAGTAGAGCGGGGGACCCGAGGTCTTTCGATTCAGGAAAGTGAGAAGCGAGATGTCGACGATCAAGGCGCAATCCGTGAAGTCGCTGCGGGACCGTACCGGGGCCGGGATGATGGACTGCAAGAAGGCGCTCCTGGAGGTCGGGGGCGACGAAGAGCAGGCGATCGACCTGTTGCGGAAGTGGGGCGCGGCAAAGGCGGCCAAGCGAGCCGGGCGCGCCACCTCCGAGGGTGTGGTCCACATCGACGGCCAGGCCGGCGCATACGCGATGGTGGCGGTCTCCAGCGAGACCGATTTCGTTGCGCGCAACGACGAGTTCAAGGACTTCACCCGACGGGTCGGAGAGGCGATCCTGGGCGCGGACCTGCCCGACGGCGAGGTTCTGACCGGCGAGCAGTTGCTCGAGCGGCCGGAGTTCGCGGCGTTCGAGACGGAGCTCACGGACCTGCGTGCACGGATCGGGGAGAACATCACGATCTACCAGGCCGTGCGGCTGGAGCCGGCGGCGGAGGCCACGACGGAGACCTACGTTCATTTCGGCAGCAAGATCGGCGTGATCGTCGAACTCGCCGGGGGCTCGGGTCACGACGAGGCGGCGCGCGACGTCGCGATGCACATCGCCGCTGCGAATCCGGTGGGCGTGTCGGCCGACGACATCCCGGCGGCCGAGCGCGAGCGTGAGCGAAACCTGCTCATGGAGCAGGCGCGCGAAGAGGGTAAGCCCGAGGCGATCGTGGAGAAGATCGTGGAGGGCCGGATGCGGAAGTTCTACGAGCAGAGCGCGTTGCTGCTCCAGGGATTCGTGAAGGATCCGGACATGACGATCCAGGAGCGCCTGAGCTCGGAGGCCGAGAGCCTCACGGTGCGCCGGTTCGTCCGTTTCCAGATCGGGGATTGACCTGAACGCTGGCGGAGTCGCCGGCGGGACGAAGGATTCGAATGACGGACCTGAAATATCCCAGGGCCCTGGTGAAGCTCTCCGGCGAATCGCTCGCCGGAGAGCAGGGGTTCGGCATCTCGCCGAGCGTGGTGAAGACCCTGACGGAAGAGATCGGCGAAGTCCATGCCGCCGGCGTGGTGCTCGGCCTGGTCGTCGGCGGCGGCAACATCGTGCGTGGAACTGTCGCCAGCCGGCAGGGAATGGACCGGGTCTCGGCCGACTACATGGGCATGCTGGCTACGGTGATCAACGCGCTCGCCCTGCAGGACGCGCTGGAGCGCTCCGGGGTCGTGACGCGCGTCATGACCGCGATCCGGATGGAACAGCTCGCGGAGCCTTACATACGCCGCCGCGCGTTGCGGCACCTCGAGAAGGGCCGCGTCGTCCTCTTCGCGGGCGGAACCGGCAATCCCTATTTTTCGACGGACACGGCCGCCGTGCTCCGAGCGATTGAGATGGACGCCGACGTCATCCTCAAGGCGACCAAAGTCGACGGCGTGTACTCGGCCGACCCGGAGCTGGATCCGGAAGCGGAGCTCCTCACGGATCTCACCTACCGGGACGTGCTCAACCGCGAGCTCAAGGTGATGGACACGGCAGCGATCGCGCTGTGCCGCGAGAACAATCTTCCGGTCATGGTATTGAACATCCGGGAACAGGGCGCGATCCTGGCGGCGTTGCGCGGCCAGCGGATCGGAACGCTCGTAACCTGAGAGGCAGACGATGACACGAGAGAAGCTCAAGGAAGCTTCTGGCCAGATGGACAAGAACCTCGAGGCCGTCGGCCGCGAGTTCGCCAGCGTACGCACGGGCAAGGCGAGCCCTGCCTTTCTCGATTCGGTTCAGGTGCCGGCGTACGGTTCGATGATGCCGCTGAAGCAGACGGCGACGGTGACGGCCCCCGAGCCCGCGATGCTCATCGTGCAGCCGTGGGACACGTCGCTCGTGAACGCGGTCGCCAAGGGCATCCAGTCGGCTGACCTGGGGCTCAATCCGAGCGTTGACGGCAACCTGATCCGTGTCGCGATTCCGCCCCTGACCGAGGAACGGCGCAAGGAGATGGTCAAGCTCCTCCACCGGATGGCCGAGGAGGGGCGGATCGCGGTCCGGCAAACGCGCCAGAAGGCGAAGTCCGAAATCGAGCAGCTGAAGAAGGATGGGGAAGTCGGCGAGGACGAGATGCACCGCGCGCTCGACGAACTCCAGAAGCTGACGGACGGGCACATCGGGCGGCTCGACGAGCTGCTCGCGAAGAAGGAAACCGAGGTGATGGCGGTATGAGCGAGCCCATGGGCAAACCGATCGGCAAAGGGCCCGCCGAACCGATCGGCGCGCCGGACCCGGAGGGCCCGCACGGAATGCGGCCGCTGCCGGCCCGCGCTGACTGGCGCGCGGCGTTCGACGTGTACGTGGCGGGCCGCAACCGCGCTCTCACACTCGACGAGAAGCGGCGGATGGCCTCCCGGGGGCAGACGGCCTCCCGCGAGGCCGTTTCCCCTCATACGGAAGCGGTCGAACCGGGGGGCCCTTCCTACGGAGTGGGCGTGCCGGAGAAGCTCGACTACTACCGCAACGCGGGCACGTGGCGCAATCAGCTCCCGGGCGGGGGATCCGACGGCGGCGGCCGGCCAGGAATCTGACCCTCGGTCCGCATCGCTCGCCGGTCGGCTCGCCGCGCAACTCCAGGCGCAGCCGCGCCTGCTGCCGCCGGGACGGCCGATCCTCGTGGCAATCTCGGGCGGCCCCGATTCGTCTGCGCTCCTCGGACTCCTGCACGAGCTGTCCGCCGGACACGCGTGGCGGCTCGTAGCGGCTCACTTCGATCACGGACTTCGCCCGGGCGGGCGGGACCGCGCGGAAGCCCTTCGGGAGCGCGTCGCGCCGCTAGGCGTCGAATGGCGCTCCGGAAGATCCCGCGAACGGATCCCTCCTACCCATGAAGCACTGCGGAGCGCGCGCTATGCCTGGCTCCGCGCGGTGGCGCACGAGACGGGAGCGCGGCGCATCGCGACGGGCCACCAGCGCGACGACCAGGTGGAAACGATCCTGTTTCGCATTCTCCGGGGCACGGGTAGCCGAGGACTGGCGGGCATCCCCGTTCGGCGCGGCCGCCTGGTCCGACCGCTCCTCGGCTTCACGCGGGCTGAGCTGGCCGCGTGGCTGGACACCCGAGGTGTTCCCTACGTGGCGGATCCGTCGAACGAGGATCGGCGCTGGGCGCGGAACAGGGTCCGCCACGACCTGCTTCCGGCGCTCGCGGCCGAAATGGACGTCGACGTCGACGAGTTCATCCTCTCGATCGGACGGGCGGCGGCGGGCGTCCAGGCGGCGGCCCGTCCGGTCGTCCAACGCGTGCTGCGCAGCTTCGAAATGGGCGATTTGGCCGAGTGGCCGGCCGAGCTGAGGGCGGAGGCTCTTCGCGCGGCGGCTCGACGGCGTGGCGTGCGACTCCGCGGTCGACCCGCCCGCCGCGCCGCCGAGGCGATGCTCCGGCTCCGGAGCGGCCAGGGGCTCGACCTCGGCGCGGGACTGCGCATCGAGCGGAGTTTCGACACGTGGTCGGTCAGATCGCCGAGCGCGGGCTCACCCGCGGATGTCCCCCTGCTCATTCCGGGACCCGCGGCCGGGACGGGCCGCATCCAACTCGGCGGCAGGGAACGGGTCGTCCGCTGGGGGCATAAACCTTCCTCGACTATGGCTGGCACGCGCGTTGCTCTGTATGTACCCGGGGAGCATTATCCCCTGACGGTCCGTGGACGACTTCCCGGCGACCGGATCCGCCTGCCCGGCGGCACCCGGCGTCTGAGCCGCGTCTTCGGTGCCGACCGGGTGGATGCTCGGGATCGCGACAGCGTTCCCGTCGTGGCGGATTGCCGCGGAAACGTGCTGTGCGCCGTGCTGAAGGCGCCACGCATCGCACGCGACGCTCGGCCAGGGGTCACGGAAGCGAACGACGCCAACAACGCGAACATCGTAATCGAGGTCGAGGATGGCTGAAGCGGCAAAGCAACGCACGGAGGTCGAGACGGTGCCCGAGGGCCACTGGCTCACCGACGCCGTCGACCGTGATTCCGCGCGTATCGTCTACACGGAGTCGGAGATCGCCGCCCGCGTGGAAGAGATGGCGGCGGAGATCACGGAGTTCTACCCGGCTGGCGAAGAGCTCCTCGTGCTCGGCCTTTTGAAGGGCTCGTTCATCTTCCTGGCGGATCTCGTGCGCGCGATCAACCGGCCGCTCCACGTCGACTTCATCGTCGCGTCGAGTTACGGAACGGGAACAACTTCGTCCGGAAATGTTAAACTCCTGTACGACCCGATGGCGCCGATCGCAGGTCGGCACGTTCTGCTGGTCGAAGACATCGTCGACAGCGGCAACACCATCAATCGTCTCGCGACGGCCCTGGAGCACCGGGCTCCGAAGTCTCTCGAGCTGTGCGCCCTCCTGCACAAGCAGCTGGCGCCGGACCTGTCGCTGGAGCCCCGCTGGACGGGGTTCGACGCGCCGCCGGAGTTTCTCGTCGGGTATGGACTCGATCACGCTGAAGACTTCCGCCACCTGCCGTTCGTGGCGGCTCTCTGATAGAAGAGTACGGATATCGATGAATCAGAACGAAGAGAAGCGCCCGAACCAGTCCGTGGGCCGTTACCTGCGCGCCGCCTCGTTCTGGGTGCTCATCTTCCTCATCCCGCTCGCGATCTACGAGCTCATGGGGACGACGCGCGAGGCTGAGAAAGAACTGACGTACACCGAGTTCCGGGAACAGCTCGTCGCGGACAACATCACAAGCGTCACGATCATCGAGGGAAAGCAGATCGAAGGCGTCCTGAAGACGCCTCTCCAGGAGCGGGGCGCCCCCGCGTCCAAGTTCAAGACCCTGCTCCCAACGGAGGCGACGGAGGAGTTGCTCGGCCTCTTCGAGAGCTCGGGCGTCGAGGTGGAAGCGAAGGAAGCAGGGCCGAACTGGGTCAGCTATGTCGGCACGCTCCTGCCGTGGATCCTGATCATCGGCCTCTGGGTCTTCTTCTTCCGGCAGATGCAGGCCGGCGGCTCCCGGGCGTTCAGCTTCGGCAAGTCGAAGGCGAAGCTCCTGAGCGGTGACACCCCGAAGGTCACGTTCGCCGACGTGGCGGGCGCGGACGAGGCGAAGGAAGACCTCGTCGAGATCATCGATTTCCTGAAGGATCCGGCCAAGTTCCGGCGCCTCGGCGGCCGGCTACCGAAGGGTGCCCTGCTGATCGGACCGCCGGGAACCGGGAAGACGCTGCTCGCGCGCGCCGTGGCCGGCGAGGCCGAGCGCCCGTTCTTCTCGATGAGCGGCTCGGACTTCGTCGAGATGTTCGTAGGTGTCGGTGCGTCCGTGACCGGCGACACGCCGGTCCTGGTCCGCGACGAAACCGGTACCCGGCTCGTCCCGATCAGTGAGGCGGTCGATCCGTATTACGCCGACGGCGAAGCGGATCGCGTGATCCCGTCCTTTGGACTCGAGGCGCTCGGCTACGAGAGCGGCGAATCGGGCTTCCGGGGTGACCTCGAAACGTTCGGCGGCAGTGGCTGGCAGGCGGTGAAGGGCGTGTACCGTCACCGGGTCGAGGAAATCTACGAGATCGAGTACCTCGGCGGGAAGATCCGCACCACCGGCGACCACAGCGTGTTCGTTCGGGGTCACGGCGGGATTCGCGCGAAGCAGGCACGGGAGATTGTGCCGGGCGACGTGCTGGTCAACCTGCCGTTCCAGGTCCGTGGCGCGTACGACGCCACGGAGGGAACGCCGCATCACGTCCGCGCCCATTCCTTCGGTAGCAGCGTTCCGCAGGCGCTGGACATCAACGAGCCGGACCAGAACCTCATCGCGGCCTACGCATTCGCCATCGGTTCCAGCGACCGCCATTCACAGGCCGAGCTCGGCGAGATGCTGGGGGTGTCGCAGGCCACGGTCGGGAACTGGCAGTCGGGCAAGCACCTGCCGCGCGGCCTGTCGGATCGCTACGGGACGACGGACGTACCGGACGGGGTGCCCGTCTCCGAGGATCTGCTTCGGTTGATGGGGCTGTACACCGCCGAGGGGCGTGAGAACGGCGACCTCGAGCTGTGCTTCGGAACGCACGAGACCGAGCTGATCGCCGACGCCACTCGCCTGATCGACAAGCTGTTCGGTCTGTCACCCAAGCGCGTGGAGACGGCCGACAACTCGACACGGCTGGTCGTCCATTCCGCTCCGCTCGGACGTTTCTTTACGCGGCACTGCGGCAACGGAAGTCACGCCAAGCACATACCGGCTCTGCTGTGGGACGCGCCGCGCGAGTTGTTCCTCGCGTATCTGAAGGGCTACACCGACGGCGACGGCTGGACCTCGGCGGCGGGCAAGCTGCGCGCGACATCTGTGAGCCGGCGCCTGATCAGCGAGCTGGCGTGGCTGTGCGGGATGCACGGCATCCCGACCGGCATCCGCCGGCAGACCCATGCCGCGGGCCGGGTAATCAAGTCGAGACCGCTCCCGGAGACCGAGAGCTGGACGCTCATCGTCGGCAATAGCGCCAACCCGTTCCTCTCCGAGGACGAGCGCCCGCGACACCCGCAGTCCGGCAAGCGGCCGGTGGTGCGACGAGTGGAGCGTGTGGCGTACGAAGGGTTCGTCTACGACCTGTGCGGTTGCGGAAACGAGGCGTTCTTCGGCGGCGAGAAGCCGGTGCTGCTGCACAACAGCCGCGTTCGTGATTTGTTCGAGCAGGGGAAGACGCACGCGCCCTGCATCATCTTCATCGACGAGATCGACGCGGTCGGTCGGCACCGGGGCGCGGGTCTCGGCGGCGGGCACGACGAGCGCGAGCAGACGCTGAACCAGCTCCTGGTCGAGATGGACGGCTTCGAGTCGAACGAGGGCGTGATCCTGCTGGCAGCCACCAACCGGCCCGACGTGCTCGATCCCGCTCTCCTGCGCCCCGGGCGCTTCGATCGGCAGATCGTCGTCGGCAGCCCGGACATCAACGGCCGTGAAGGCATCCTCAAGGTGCACACGAAGGAGATCCCGCTGTCGGAGGACGTCGACCTGAGGATTCTGGCCAAGGGAACGCCCGGGCTATCCGGGGCCGACCTCGCCAACGTCGTGAACGAGGCGGCGCTGCTCGCGGCGCGGAAGGACAAGGATCGCGTCTACATGAGCGATTTCGAGGAGGCGAAGGACAAGGTCATGCTGGGCGCGGAGCGCAAGAGCATGGTGATCAGCGACGAGGAGCGCCGCGTCACGGCCTTCCACGAGGCGGGCCACGCGGTGATCGCCCTGCGCGTCCCCGGCCTCGACCCGCTGCACAAGGTGACGATCGTGCCGCGCGGCCGCGCCCTCGGGATCACGGCGTCGCTGCCCGAGGAGGATCGCCACAACTACACCAAGGACTGGCTCGAAGGCCAGCTCACGATGCTGTTCGGCGGCAGGGTGGCCGAGGAGATGGTGTTCGGCCGTGGCAAGATCACGACCGGCGCGGGCAACGACATCGAGCGCGCGACGAACATCGCGCGCCGCATGGTCACGCAGTTCGGCATGTCCGATGCGCTCGGCCCGATCGCCGTCGGCGAGGCGGAGCAGGAAGTCTTCCTCGGCAGGGAACTGGGACACCGCCGCGAAGTCAGCGACAGCACGGCCCAGACCGTCGACCGCGAGATCAAGCGGTTCCTCGACGACGCGTACGCGACCGCCGAGGAGGTCCTCAAGGAGCACCGCATCCTCATGGAAGAGATCGCGGAGGCGCTGCTCGAGCGCGAGACGCTCGACGCCGATGAGATCAAGCTGATGGCCGCGGGCCAACCGCTGCCGCCGTTCGAGCCGCCGCCGAGCGATCCGCCGAAGCCCGTCACTCCCGTGCCGGGACCCGTCCGGAAGCCGCGGGGCGAATCGCCGCTCGAGGGCACGGGCGGCGGTGAGCCGTCTCCCGTGCCGGCCTGACCGGAGCCCCTGGACTTGTCCCGCCCCGCCGACTGGCAGATCCGGGGCGGGAGCGTCCCGCTGTCCCGGCCGGTGGTCGTCGGGATTCTCAACGTCACACCTGATTCGTTCTCCGACGGCGACGAGCATCGCGCGCCGGGGGCCGCCCTCTCGCACGCCGAACGCATGCTGGCGGCCGGGGCCGACATCATCGACGTCGGCGGGGAGTCTACCCGTCCCGGTGCGCCGCCCGTGCCGGCCGACGAAGAGTGGAGCCGGGTGTCACCGGTGATCGAGCCCCTGGCGCGCCGCGGCGCGGTCGTCTCGATCGACACCACGAAACGCGACGTCGCCGAGCGCGCGCTGGGGGCGGGCGCCGCGATCGTGAACGACGTCTCCGGACTCGAGGTTTCCCCCGATATCGCGGACCTCTGCGCGCGCGAAGGGGCCGGGCTCGTCGTGATGCACATGCGCGGGGACCCGCGGAGCATGCAGGAGGACACCACGTACGACGACTTGCTCGGCGAGGTAGCCGGCTGGCTCGATGCCCGGGCGCGCCGGGCACGCGACGCCGGGTGCGCGGCGGCCCAGATCGTCGTCGACCCCGGAATCGGGTTCGGAAAGTCGGTGGAGGGCAACCTCGCGCTGCTGGCGGGAACCTCCGCCATCATGGCGCTCGGCTATCCGGTGCTCGTCGGCCCCTCGCGAAAGTCATTCATCGGTAAGATCTTGAACGTACCGGTAGAGCAGAGGGTGGAAGGAACGATCGCGGCTTGTTTGGCCGCACTGGAACGGGGAGCACGGCTGTTTCGGGTCCACGACGTGGGCCCCGTGCGGCGCGCACTCGACATGGCGGACGCGATCCGCCGCGCCGGCTGACGCGCCAGAGTCCGAACAGACCGAAGAGACCGAGGAGAAGATGCTGCAAGGGATCGTCGACTATCTGAGCTTCCTCCGGCTCGACTGGAAGGACGTGCTCGAGATCCTGGTGGTGTCGTACCTCGTGTACCGGATCCTCGTCGCGTACACCGGCACCCGCGCGTTCCAGGTGCTCGTCGGCTTCGTCGTGCTCGTCAGCGTCTACGCGATCAGCCGCGCCCTCCAGTTGCGCCTCGTCCCTTATCTGCTCTCCCAGGTCTTCACCTACGGCGCCTTCGCGCTCATCGTGATCTTCCAGCAGGAGCTGCGAACGGCGCTCGCCCGACTCGGACGGACGCGCTGGTTCCGACTGTTCGCCGCGACGGAGCGGGCGGAGGTGTACGAGGCGATCGTCGAGGCGGCCGATCGACTCGCGCGGGCGAAGATCGGCGGCATCATCGCCGTACAACGCGAGGTCGACCTCGCCGGGCACCTCGACAACGGGACGCCGCTCGACGCCGCGGTCTCCCCCGAACTCCTGGCCACCGTGTTCTCCCCGTACTCGCCCCTCCACGATGGGGCGATCATCATCCGCCAGGATCGTGTCGCCTCGGCGGCCGCGGTTATCCTGCGCCTGTCGCAGTCGCCCCTCATCGATCGCACGATGGGCACGCGGCACCGGGCCGCGATCGGGCTGTCGGAGGAGACCGACGCGCTGGTGGTGGTGATCTCGGAAGAAACCGGGCAGATTTCGCTCGCCCATCGCGGGCTGCTGACGCGCGACATCGGACCGGAGGAGCTGCGGCGCCGCCTGCAGGAAGAGCAGGCGCAGGACGACGAAGAGCCCCACGTCCGCTCCGAGACCGGCGCCGCCGACACGCTGAGTCCGACCGGCCGGCCGGCCGAGCGGGAATCGAGGTCCTGAGGCCCCCGAGGTTTGACGCCGCCCGGAGCCGCGAATAAACTACTTTCCGCCGCAGAAGTTCCGGCCGCGGCCCGATTTCCGCGAAGAACGGAGCATTGACGAGTGAACGACACCAGTTACGAGCTGCTGACGATCTTCGTGGACGGGGGCTTCATGATGTATCCCCTGATCCTCTGCTCCCTGGTCGCCCTCGGCGTGATCATCGCGAAGGGGTGGACTCTCCACGTCGCCCACAAGGACTCGAAGGAACTCCTCGCGGACATCGAGGCGCTCGGTGTCGGCGGCGAGATCGACAAGGCCATCGAACGGGCGCACGAGACCCGTGGCCCCGTGGCCGCCATCCTGCTCTCCGGCCTGAAGCGCCTGCGCGCCAACGAGCGCGGCGCGGACATCAGCAAGGCCATCGAGACGACCGGCACGTTGGAACTCGACTTCCTCGAACGGGGTCTCACCGTTCTGGCGACCATCGCGAACGTGGCTCCGATGCTCGGCTTTCTGGGTACCGTGATCGGTATGATCGCGGCCTTCGACGCCATCGAAGCGGCGGGGCAGGTCGAACCGGCCCTCGTGGCCTCGGGCATCAAGATCGCCCTGATCACCACGGCGGCCGGCCTGACGATCGCGATCCCGGTGAACGTCGCCTACAACTACTTCGTGACGAGGATCGACACGCTGATCGCGGACATGGACAAAGGCACACAGCAGGTGCTCGACATGATCTGGCGCGCGCAGGACGAGAGCCAAGCCACGACTACCCGCAGGTAGTGAGGAACTGACGATGGCGATTCTGAATCGAAAAGAGCGGGTGTCGGACGAAATTCCGACCGCGTCGATGGCCGACATCGCGTTCCTGCTGCTCGTCTTCTTCCTGACCACGACCGTGTTCAACGAAGAGAAGGGCCTGCCGATCGTCCTGCCCGACCCCGACACGGACGAAGTGGAGATCGCGGCCAAGAACATCATCTTCTTTCTCATCCAGCCCGACGGTCGCGTGGTCGTCCGTCGTGGAGAGAGCGAGCAAGAGCAAACCGTCGCGGCCAGCCAGATCGAACCGTTGCTGCGCGCGGAGCTGGCGGGCAACGACAAGCTAATCGCCGCGATCAAGACGGCGCCCGAGGCTTCCTACAGGTACATGATCGACGTTCTCGACCAGGTGAAGCTCTCGGGCGCCGATCGGATCTCCCTCCAGATACTCGAGGAGTAGCATGGCCAAGCGTGGAGGGTTTCATCGGAAGTCGGATTCCAGCGCGGAGATCCCCTCGTCCTCGATGGCCGACATCGCGTTCCTGCTGCTGATCTTCTTCATGGTCTCTACCGTGTTCCGGAAAGAGAAAGACGTGAAGATCGACTGGGCCAACGCCGAGGCGACCGAGAAGATCGATGAGAAGCGGAAGAACATCGTGCACGTCTGGGTGGACCCGGAGGGACGGGTGTTCATCAACGACCAGCTCGTGCCGTATGAGAGCATCTCCGGCGTGATCCGGCCGCTCTACGCCGAGAATCGCAGCCTGGTGGTCGCCATTCGCGGCGACCGCGAGGTTGCGTACCACCAGATCAACGAGATCACCGAGCAGTTGAAGCAGGCAGGAGCGGTCCGCGTGACGTTCGCGACGCGGATCGAGCAGCGAGTTCAGCGGGCGAGGAGGTAATTATGGCCAAGGACAAATCGGCTGCCATGTGGGTAACCGCCAACGACCGGTTCAAGTCCCGCAGCGGCGACTGGATGGCGATCGGAGTGATCGCCGCGGCGCTCGCCCATCTCGGGCTGTTCGCCCTGTTCCCGTCGATGACGGCCGACGACATGGGCTTCACGTCGGAAGAGGCGGAGGTCGTCGACCTGCCGCCCGAAGTGAAGATCCCGCCGCCGCCGGAGAAGATCTCCCGGCCGGCGACGCCGCGCGTCAGCGCCGCCAAGATCGACGAGGACATCACGATCGCCCGGACCGACTTCGAGTCCAACCCGATCGAGAACCTGCCGCCGCCGCCCGCGGGCGCGCGTCCCTCGGACGTGCCGTCGTACATCCCGCGTGACATCGAACCACAGTTGAAGAATCGAGCGCAACTGCTTCGACTGGCTACACAGCGATATCCGTCGATGCTGCGCGAGGCGGGCGTCAGCGGGACGGTGGGCGTCTACTTCTTCGTTGCCGAAAATGGCGACGTGACGAACGCGAAGGTGCAGCGGTCGAGCGGCTACCCCCAGTTCGACCAGGTGGCGCTCGAGATCGCCCAGCAGGGCGAGTTCGTGCCGGCGCAGAACCGCGACAAGCCAGTCGGTGTGTGGATTGTGTTGCCGATCCAGTTCAGCACGCGCTAATCCGCGGGGAAGCCGGGTGCAGGAGGGACGGGGCCGCGGGCGATTTCGCCAGCGGCCCCGTTTGCGTTTCAGGTGCGGCACGTCAACGTGAACCGCCGGCACGCCCCGCTAGAGGCCGCGCGAGATCGAGCTCCGCCTGCTCAACGGCGACGTGCTCGAGGCGAGAGTACAGGAAGGCAGCGGGTACGCGACGCTCGACTCCGTGGCCAGGCGCCTCCTGCCGGCGATGGAGTTCGAGCCGGCGATGAACCGCGATCGACCGGTCGCCGTATGGATTCGCCAGCGGTGCTCTGCTCCCTGAACGCTGAGCGGGCTCTGCCCGGTCCCGCCGGGCCGCCGACCCCGCCCGTTGCCCGGCGGCTCGTTGCCCGACGTCGCGTTGCCGGTGAGCGACGCCGCCGGTAGACTCCGCGCGGTGAACGAGACTGAATTTCAAGAGCGCGCGGCCGGCGTCCGCGCGGCGGTGGAAGCCGCCGCCGGAGAAGCCGGTCGTGATCCCGCTTCCGTCCGCATACTTCCGGTAACCAAGGGGTTCCCGCCCGACGTCCTGCGCGCGGTCGCGGGCGCCGGGTTCGACGCCGTCGGTGAGAATCGGGTGGGAGAGGCGGAGGAGAAGCGCGAAATGCTCGGCGGCCTCGGCGTCGCCTGGGAGATGATCGGCCACCTCCAGCGCAACAAGGCCGCGCGTGGGGTCCGCCTCTTCGATCGCGTGGACGCTGTAGATTCCCTGCGCCTGGCACGCCGGCTCAACGCGGCGGCCGAGGCGGAGGGCCGGCCGGACCTTCCCGTGCTGGTGCAGGTAAACGCCTCCGGCGAGCAGACGAAGGGCGGCCTGCCGGTCGACGATGCGTTCGGAACGATCAAGCGGATGTGCGCTCTGCCGCGCGTCCGGGTGGAAGGCTTGATGACGATGGCACCGTTCGGCGCGCCGGAATCCGAACTGCGCGAGGTGTTCGCGCGGACGCGCCGGTGCCTGGAACTCTGCCGGGAACGGATCCCGGGCTTCACGGGTGAAGAGCTGTCGATGGGAATGAGCGGCGATTTCGAGATCGCCATCCTCGAAGGTGCGACGCAGGTCCGTCTCGGGACGGTCCTGCTTGGAGAGAGACCGGGATTTGCATGATGGATCTCACACCGCTGGACGTCCGGAAGAAGAAGGACGACTTCAAGCGCTCGCTGCGCGGCTACGATACCGGGCAGGTCGACACGTTTCTCGACATGTGCGCGGAGCGCCTCGAGCAACTCGTGCAGCGCGACAATCGCCAGCAGGGCGAACTCGCGGCGCTCAGGGAGCGGCTCGGCGCGTTCGAAGAGCGGGAGCGGGCGCTCAACGAGGCGCTGGTGACCGCGCAGGAGCTGCGCGAGGAAGCGCGCACGCAGGCCGAGCGCAGCGCGGAACTGAAGCTTCGCGAGGCCGACCAGGAGGCCGAGGGAATCCTCAAGCGGGCGGAAGCGCAGACGGAGTCTTCCCGGCGCGCGCTCGAGGACCTGAAGGTCCGCCGCACCGGATTCCTGCGCTCCCTCCGCTGGTCCCTGGAGCGCTTCCTCGGCGAACTCGAGGAAGAGGAGCGCCGGATCGCCGAAGGACGATGGGGCCCCGAGGATGGCGAATCCGAGGCCGAGTCGAGCGCGGAGGCCAACGCGGTAGAGAGGGCGTCCGGGGCCGATGCCCCGGATGCGGGCACTGAGTCAGTTGCCGCCGGCTCGCCGGAGACGGGGGAAGGCGCCGGGGCGGAGGCGTCGGGGCCAAACCGCGAGGTCGGGCCTTCAGAGGCGTCCGCGGCCACGCAGCCGGCGGAACATGGCAGCGCCGGCGCATGAGCCTCGCCGTCGTTCTCGGACCCGCGCTGGCCGACCTGGCCGAACGGCTCGACCGTACGGGTGCTGTCGATCCGGGGGCCGCGGCTCCCGGCACCGCGGCTTCCGGCGACGCGGTCGCGGTGCGCGTGCGTGGCGCCACGGAATCGGCGACGGATCGCCGCGGCGCGTTGCGGGCGATACTGGATGACGGCGTCGACACGGTGCTCGTCATCGATACGGCTGCTCCCGCGCGGCCCGACTGGCGGCGCGGCGCGCGCCTGGCGCTCGTCGCGGATCACATCAGCCTCACCGGCAGCAACCCGCTCGTCGGCGCGAACGACGACGCCTGGGGTCCGCGCTTCCCGGACCTCACCGACGCCTGGGATCCGCGCCTGCGACGTGAGTTGCGCGCCGCCGCGGCCAATGCCCGACTCGAACTGCGCGAGGGGATCGTCGCTGCCGTCACATCGGATCAGTTGACCGCCGCCGAGCTCGCGATGCTACGCACGCTCGGCGCCGACATGGCGTCCACGGGCTTCGCCGACGAGGCGATCGTCGCGCGTCATGCGGGACGCCGGGTCGTGGGAATCGCCGCCCTCGCGACGTCGTTCTCCGACGCGATGGGCGCGGATGAGCTTGCCGGTCTCGAGGCCCTCCTGCGGGCGGTGCTGCCGGTACTCGTCAGCGCAGGCCGCGCCGCGTGACGTACCGGGAGCTGCCGGGGTCCGTGAGCGACCTCGAGGCCGAGGTTCTGGAACTCTGGCGGACCGAGGACACGTTCGGTCGGAGTCTCGCCGCCCGCGAAGGCGCGCCGGAGTTCGTGTTCTATGAGGGCCCGCCCACCGCGAACGGCCGTCCGGGCGTCCACCACGTGATGGCGCGGACGATCAAAGACTCGATCGGTCGCTTCCGGGCCATGACGGGTCGGCACGTCACCCGCATCGCCGGCTGGGACACGCACGGCCTTCCCGTCGAGCTGGAGGTCGAGAAACTGCTCGGCCTGTCGGGGAAACCGGACATCGAGAAGCTCGGAATCGCGGAGTTCAACCGCGTGTGCCGCGAGAACCTGTTCACGTACAAAGCGGACTGGGAGCGGCTGTCGGAGCGGATCGGCTACTGGCTCGACTACGACCGACCCTACGTAACCTGTTCGCCGGACTATATCGAATCGGTCTGGTGGGCGCTGTCGCGGATAGAAGAGAAGGGCCTGTTGTATCTCGGCTACAAGGTGCTGCCATATTGCCCGCGCTGCGGCACCGGCCTGTCGAGCCACGAGGTAGCCCAGGGATACGCCGATCGGACCGATCCGTCGATCACCGTCCGGTTTCCGATCGTGGGAAGGTCGGACACCCATCTCCTCGTGTGGACCACCACGCCCTGGACGCTGGTCTCGAACGTGGCCGTCGCCTTTGGTCCGGACGTGCGCTACGTCGAGGTCGAGCACGGAGGCGCGCGCTACGTGCTCGCGGCTTCCCGCGTTCAGTCACTATTCGGCGATGATGCCGTGCCCGCGCGCGACGTATCCGCCGAGGAGCTCGCGAAGCTCGAGTACCTGCGTCCGCTGCCGCTGGATCCGTCCTACGACGCGAAGACCGGTCGGGTTCTTCCCGCCGACTTCGTGAGCGACGAGGAGGGAACGGGGCTCGTCCACACGGCGCCCGCCTTCGGCGCCGACGACTTCGCCTTCGGACAGGCGCACGGCCTGCCGGTCGTCCGGCCCGTCGACGACGCCGGCCGGTTCAACGCGGACGTCGCGGAGGTGGGTGGTGAGCTGGTGAAGGACGCCGACGAGCGCCTGCAGGATCTGCTGGAGGAACGCGGCCTGATGTTCCGGCGTGAGAGCTTCCGCCACAGCTATCCGCACTGCTGGCGCTGCGACACCCCGCTGCTATACATGGCCCGCGATTCGTGGTACGTGCGGACGACCGACGTGAAGCGGCAGATGATGGAGGAGAACGCGGCCGTCGGCTGGCATCCACCGGAGATCGGTTCGGGCCGCATGGGCGAGTGGCTCGCGGGCAACATCGACTGGGCGATCTCGCGCGACCGCTACTGGGGCACGCCGCTGCCGATCTGGACCTGCGACGCGTGCGACGCACGCGAGGTGATCGGGTCTTACGAGACGCTGGCCGAGCGCGCGGGGGCGCTGCCCGACGGATTCGACCCGCACCGGCCCGACATCGACCGCCTGACCTGGCCCTGCGAGGCGGGGGAGTGCGAAGGCGAGCTCAGCCGGGTCCCGCAGGTGCTCGACGCCTGGTTCGACTCGGGTTCGATGCCGTTCGCGCAGTGGCACTATCCATTCGAGAACGCGGACATGTTCGACGCGCACTTCCCGGCGGACGCGATCGCCGAAGGCGTCGACCAGACGCGCGGCTGGTTCTACTCGCTGCTCGCGCTCTCGACGATCCTGTTCGGCAAGAGCGCCTACCGGAACGTCGTCGTCAACGACCTGATCCTCGACGACACCGGCCAGAAAATGTCGAAGTCTCGCGGCAACGTCGTCGATCCGTGGGACACGATCGCCGAGCACGGCGCGGACGCCCTGCGCTTCTACCTGCTCGCTTCGAGCAATCCGTGGCTGCCCAAGCGCTGGGACGGCGACGCGCTGCACGAGACGAACCGCAAGATGTTCGACACGCTGCGCAGCACGTACCGCTTCTTCGCGATGTACTCGAACCTCGAGGGCTGGCGTCACGACGCCGGCGGAAGCGCCGCGCACGCGGCCGCCCTTCCGCCGCCCGAGCGGCGCCCGGTCGACCGATGGCTGCTCAGCCGGGTCGATTCTACGGCCGCCACCGTCCGCGGTGCGCTGGAGGACTACGATCTGACCCGCGCGGCGCGCGCGATTTCCGCGTTTGTGCAGGACGACCTGTCGAACTGGTACGTGCGCACGAATCGGGATCGTTTCTGGGCGAGCCGGGCGACCGACGCGGAGGATCTCGGCAGCGCCGACGCGTTCGCCACGCTGCACCATGCGCTCGTCGTGGTGAGCCGCCTGCTGGCGCCGATCGCGCCATTTTTGCCCGACTGGCTGCACCGCGAACTGGTGGGCGACTCGGTGCACCTGGCCGACTTCCCGGGCGCTCCGGCATCGGCCTCGGCTTCGGACGGGGCATCGGCCTCGGCTTCGGACGGGGCTTCGGCGCCGGCTACGTCCGCGATCGACCCGGAGCTCGAACGCGCCATGGACGCCGTGCGGCGCCTGGCCACGCTCGGCCGGGCGGCCCGGGAGGAGGCGGGAATCCGCGTTCGCCAGCCGCTCGGCGTTCTGCAGGCCGTGTTGCCCGGCGGCCGGCGACTCGATGACGCCCTGGTCGACCTCCTGCGAGCCGAACTCAACGTACGGCGCGTTGAATTTCCTGCCGGCGACGACGATATTGTTAGACTATCCGCGAAACCGGATTTCGGAGTTCTCGGCCCCAGGTTCGGCGGGGATACACCGGCCGTCGCGAAGGCCATCGCCGGTATGGCCGGGGAGCTCGTCCGACGACTGCGGGACGGCGAATCCGTCGAGGTCGAGGCGGCCGGCAGAACCGTCGAGATCCTCCCCGGCGACGCGATGGTTCTCGAGGAAGCCTCGGGCGACCTGACCGTGGAGGCGATGGACGGATTCCTCGTCGGCCTCGACACGGCGCTCGACGAGGATCTGCTCGACGAGGGTCGGGCGAGGGAACTGGTCAACCGGGTGCAGCGGCTCAGGCGAGATTCCGGCTTCGCGGTCGACGACCGCATCCGGCTGGCCGTCGCCGCCGGCCCCGACATCGAGCGGGCGGCGCGGGCGCACGATGGCTACATCGCGGCGGAGACGCTCGCGGTCGCCTTCGCGGCCGGCGCGGACTCGGTCGACGAAATGCCGGTGGTAAGCACCGTGGAGATCGAAGGCGAGCCGGTGCGAATCGGTCTCGAGGTAGTGGACGACTCCGCCGGTGTCCGCTAGGGCGCCGGTCGAAGCGCATAGAAATTCTCGATTCGAGGACGGAATGAATAAGAAGGATCGCAAGTATTTCGAAGACCGTCTGCTCGAGATGCGGGCGCGGGCACTGAAGGACCTCGGCAGCTACGACGAGGCCCTCAGCAAGGTTACGCCCGGGTCCGAAGGCGAGAACTCGGCGTACAGCTTCCACATGGCGGACCAGGGCACCGACGCGATGGAGCGCGAGAAGGCGTTTCTCTTCGCGAGCAAGGAAGGCCGCTACCTGTACCATCTCGACCAGGCGCTGCGCCGCCTCTACAAGACCCCGAAGGAGTTCGGCGTCTGCCAGGAATGCGGGGAAGAGATCGCGTTCGAGCGCCTCGACGCACTGCCGCACACGCGGCTCTGCATCCGCTGCAAGGAGCGCGAGGAGAACGGGTGACCGGCGCCGTGGCCGAGACGCCCGCCGCCGCCGGCCCGGGAGTGAACAAGCTGATACTGTTTCTCGGCATCGCCGGGCTGGCGATCCTGCTCGACGTGCTGACGAAACAGTGGGTGGTCCAGACGCTGATCATGCACGAAGTCCGTCCGGTTCTCGGCGACTTCTTCCGCCTCACCTACACGCACAACCCCGGGGCGGCCTTCGGCATCAACATCGGCGAGCACTCGCGACTGTTCTTTCTGGCGCTCTCGATCGCGGCCCTCGGCGTACTGGGCTGGATGTACCGCGCGACCCCGTCTACCGACATCCTGCGCCTCGCGGCGCTCGCCCTCGTATGCGGCGGAGCGATCGGAAACATCATCGACCGGTTCCGCTACGAGGCCGGCGTCGTCGACTTCATCGACGTGGGACTCGGCACGCACCGGTTCTGGATCTTCAACGTCGCCGATTCGGCCGTCAGCGTCGGGGCGGTGCTGCTGCTGATCTCCTTCTACCTGGAGGAGAAGCGTGAAAAACGGGAAGACCTCGCCGCCGTCTGAAATGGTCCGCATCCGGATCTCCGAAGACAGCGACGACCGTCTTGACAGGGCGGTAGCCGAATGCACCCGGTTGAGCCGCTCGCGGGCCGCCGAATTGATCGCCGACGGGCGCGTGCGCGTGAACGGCGGCGCGGTTCGAAAAAGCTACCGTCCGAGGTCGGGTGACGAGATCGTCGTAGAAATTCCGCCGCCGCCGGTGTCGGACCTGCTGGCCGAGCATATCCCCATCACGGTCGTCTACGAGGACGACTCGCTCCTGGTCGTCGACAAACCCTACGGCCTCGTGGTGCATCCCGCCCCGGGGCATCCGTCCGGTACGCTGGTCAACGGGTTGCTCGGCCGCTACGGGAGCCTGTCGTCGGTCGGTCTGCCGCTGCGGCCCGGCATCGTCCATCGCCTCGACCGGGACACGAGCGGACTGATGATCGTGGCGCGGCAGGACGAGGCGCACGGGCGGCTGGCCCACGCGCTCGCGCGTCGGGAAGTGATGCGCGGCTACATCACGGCCGCGTGGGGTCACGTCGATCCGGAAGAACAGACGATCGATCGGCCGATCTCTCGCCACCCGAAGGACCGCAAGCGTATGGCGGTCGTCGAGGGCGGGCGTCCCGCCGTAACTCATGTTCAGCGCCTCGAGCGCTGGCCCGCGGCCGACCTGCTGGCGATCCGCCTCGAGACCGGACGAACGCACCAGATCCGCGTGCATCTGGCGGACCTCGGCCACCCGGTGGTATGCGACCCGGTGTACGGCGCGGGACGCGAGCGAGGCATGATGGGCGCTGGCGGTCAGTGGGCCCTCCGGCTCGCCCGGCGCACCGACCGCCTGTTCCTGCACGCGGCTCGCCTGAGCTTCACGCATCCGGTGAGCGGCGAATCCATGACCTTCAGTTCGCCGCTCCCGGAGCCCCTGGCGGGAGCCGTCGCGTGGGCCCGCGAGACGTCGGCGGGCTGAAGCCCGCGCGCGGGCTTCTCCTCGCACGCGCAATGCTCTCCGCGCGCGCCGCCGCCGCGGCCCTGGTCGCGGCATGCGCGATCGGGGTGTCCGCCTGCGCTCCCGATGACGACCGGCCCCCCGCGGACGGAGCGGCGCCCGCCACGTCGCCGCCCCTCGACCTCCGCTCCGATCCGGGGCTGGCGCGGCTCGCCGAGAGCATCGGCCGCCGGCAGGGGGTATGGGGCGGCATGCCGGGCATCGATGACTCCCTCGTCAACCGCGAACCGGTGACCGTGTGGTTCGTCCGCGATCTGACGAGTCTCGACAGCCTCGGCCTCGGCCGGTCGGAGCCCTGGGTCGCCGGTGTCGCCGAACCGGCACGCCGCCTGATCGCGCTCCGCGTGGACGGCCCGCAGCGCGATGCCGCGAACCTCCTCTCCGTCTACCGGCACGAAGCGGCGCACGTCGCCCTGCACACCGCGACCGGGGGGAACGTTCCGCGCTGGCTGCACGAGGGCTATGCGCAGGCCGCGAGCGGGACGTGGGACTGGGACGAAGCGTGGCGGCTGCAGTTCGTCCTCCTGCGCGGGGGACAGGGCCTTCTGGCGGACCTCGATCGGGGTTTCCGCTCTGATTTCGAGCCGCGGACGGCGTACCTGCTATCGTACACCGCCGTTCAGACCCTGCAGGACCTGGGCGGAGACGCGGGGCTGCGCGCCCTGTTCGCCCGGCTCCGGGGCGGCGATACGATCGACGGCGCGCTCCGCGCGGTGTACGGACTCACCTACGACCGGTTCGAGGAGCGGTGGCGGAAGGGGGTGCTCGACCGGTACGGTTGGCTCTATCTGCTCAGCCGGACCGCCTTCCTGTGGTTCGGTGTGACGGTACTCGTGATCGGGCTCGGCGTCGCGAGGGTCCGGCGAGATCGGCGCCGGCTGCGTGAGATGAAAGAGAGCGAGCGGCGAGAGGACCTGGCCGCCCTGGCGGACGAGGCCGAACTCGCGCTCGGCAGCGACCAGCCGACGGACGATCTGGCTCCCCCGCGTGCGGCTTCCCGAGATTGACGTTGTTCGCCGTGCGGCCTAGCATATCAGGATGACTTCAAGTCGAACGCGGCGGGACTCCGCCCCGGTAGAGCGGACCGGCCTGTTCGGCCTCCGCGCGCTCAACGTGGCCCTGCTCCTCGGCGGCCTCGCCGCCGTCATCGTGGGCTACGTCCTGCTGTCGGCGGGGTCGGTCGTGGCGGCTCCGCTGCTCCTGTTCCTTGGCTACGCCGTCCTCGTTCCCGCCGGCCTCCTGGTGGGATTCAGCGGACGCGGCGCCGATTGAGCGGATCCGGGGCGAATAGCTCAGTTGGTCCAGAGCGCCTGCCTTACAAGCAGGAGGTCGCTGGTTCGAATCCAGCTTCGCCCACTTTCCAGCTTCGCCCACTTTCCTCCACTTTCCCACGAGTGGCCTGGTCCCCCCCGGGCAACGGCACCGGCCGGCCCGGAAGGCAGGGTTCCGCGGACGCGCGGAACCTGGGGGGGGCGCATAGTGTCGTACGTTGATGGAACCCACGGGTAGGAACCGGGGGGATTGACATTGGAAACAGACCAAAGGGCCAGAATGATGCAAGTTCACGCGATACGAACCGGGCTGGCGACGGCGGGAGCGGTGCTGACCGCGCTCTTCTTCGCGATGCCGGCTGCAGCTCAGGAGACCGGCTCGGGCGGCGGACGCGCCAGGGTCCTGGTCGCGCCGATTGCCGAGCAGAGCGGGGTGAAGCGCAACTTCGGGCGCAAGGTGTCCGAGCGGGTCATGGAAGACCTGCAGGATGTCGCCACGCTGACGGCCATCGAGGAAGACGCCGTCGACGACGAACTCAAGCGCCTCAAGCTGAAGCAGGAGGACCTCGGCCTGGTGCAGTGGCGGCAGCTCGCCGGACGATTGAACGCCGACATCATTCTGCACGGAACCGTGTCGAAGGGATCGGGCGGGAACGTGTTCAACGTGGCGTTCATCGACGCGCAGACCGGTGACGCCACCGAGATTCCCCAGTTCTCCGTCCAGGACGACGGCAACTCCGGCGCCCAGGAAGCCGCGGGGCATATCATGGATGCCATCGAGGGCCAGGTGGATTACCAGCGCGCCCTCCTGTTCTGCAACGACTACCTGGCGAGCGAACAGTACGAAGACGCCGCCCGGAATTGCGAGGCCGCCCTGGAGTACAACCCCAATAGCCAGACGGCCAAGTACCTGATGGGGCGTCTCTACATGGGGCAGGAAAACTGGGAAGAGGCACGCGATCTGCTGTCCGACGTCGTCGAGTCGAACCAGGCCAATATCGACGCACTGAACTCGCTCGCGTACACCGAAGCGCAGCTCGGCAACAAGGATCGGGCGCTCGAACTGTACCGCCAGTACCTCGGGTTCAACCCGGAGGATGCCAGCGTCCGCATGCAGATCGCGTTCGACCTCGCCAAGGCCGGCGAGTTCGACGGGGCGATCGAGCTGCTGCAGGAGGGCCTCGCCCGCGACTCGACCAACGCCGAGATGTGGGAGTTCCTCGGCAACGTCGCGCTCAACAAGGGAACTTCGGGCGGCTCCGATGTCCTGCCCGACTCGATGCGCGCCGCGGACGGCGCCGGGATGCAGGATGCCGGCGACACGGGCGGCCTCACCTCCGGCGGCCAGGACGACGCGGCTCTTGCGCTGGCCCTCGAGGCCTACAACAAGGTGCTCGATCTCAAGGGCGCCGAGACGGACCCGCAGATCCTCAAGAACGTCGTGGCCGTGTACCTGCAACTGGACGACCTGACCGAGGCGCGCAGGTTTGCCGAGCGGGCCCAGGAGCAGCTTCCGGAGGACGCCACGCTGCGCTCCCTCCAGGCTGACATCTGCGCCCGGTCGGAAGATTTCGCATGCGCCGTCACGGCCATGAACGAAGCCCTGCGCCTCAATCCGGAGCTCGAGCGCGGGCTGACGAAGCGGGCCTTCTTCAAGCTGAGCGCGGGTGACGAGGCGGGCGCGGAGACCGACATGCGCGCCGCGATCGAGAAGGGCGAAGACCAGGATGTCATCGCACAGCAGCTTCTGAGCCGCGGCTACAACGACTTCTTCAAGGGCGGCCAGTACGAGCGCGCCGTCGCGATGTTCGAGACGGCCACCGAGTTCGCCAGCGTCCAGCAGACGCGCGAGCAGCTCTACTTCTTCACCGCGTTCAGCCGCTACCAGATCGGCGTGAACCTCGACTCGTCCAACTCGGCCGAGGCGTGCGGTCCGGCCCGTCGGGCCCTCAACCAGTTCGAGCAGGTGCTGCCGGCTCTGAACCGCGCGGGGAGCTTCCAGGCGGAGAACCAGGCGCAGGTCCGCGAGAGCACCGACGTCTACCTGTATCGCGAACAGGCGATCCTGAAGAAGCCGGCGTGCCGTAGCGGCGGCTGATCGACCGGACGGCATGATCCGGCGGCTCCCCTGACGGGCGAGCCGGCGGCACAGCGAATCGGCCCGGTGGGACTCCCGTCCCGCCGGGCTTTTTTGCGTCCGGCCTGCTTCTCACCGTTCCCACCGGAGACCGGGGGAAACTCGCCCGACGCGGCCGGGAACACCCGCCCGGAAGGGCCCGGGAACGGTGGAGATGCGGGGGTTGCGTCGCCCACATGGGGTGGGTACAATGGGTGTCAGTGGGGAAAAGTGGGAAACAGTGGGGATTTCTCACGGACGTTGAACCAGTTCCGAACGGGGCCAAGTGGGCGGATACCTGGGGAGCCACCTCAATCAGGTAGACGAGAAGGGGCGCGTCACGCTTCCGGCGCCATTCCGTCGGGAAACCGAGACCGCTTCCTTCGTGCTCATCCAGGTACACGCGGAAGCCCTGACGCTCTATCCCTCGGATACGTGGGAGGGCGTCGACCGGCGGATGCGCGAGCACTTGCGGCGGGCGCCGGACAAGCGGCACGCCTTCCTCGCGCTGACCGCCAATGCCCAGGAAGTCTCCCCGGACAAGCAGGGAAGGATCTTGCTCCCCGAGCGTCTGCGCACGCGCGCCGACATCCAGGGAGAAGCCCTGCTGATCGGGGCGCTGGACAAGATCGAGATCTGGAGCCCGGAGCGGTTCGAGAACGCCGTGGGCGACGGACCGGGGGATCTCGGCGCGCTCCTCGGCAGCCTGTTCGCCTGAGGCCGGGAGCGACCAGGGCTCATGAGCGGAGGCTTTTCGCACGAGCCCGTCCTCGCCGAAGAGGTGCTGGGCCGGCTGCGGCCCGAAGGACCGGGGATCTGGATTGACGGGACCGTCGGCGGCGGCGGTCATGCGGAACGATTGCTGAAGGCCGACCCCGAGCTGCGGCTCATTGGAGTCGACCAGGACGATGAGGCGCTGGAGGCGGCGACGAGGCGACTCGCCCCGTACGCCGACCGGACGCGCCTCAATCATGGAAACTTTCGGGACGTCGCCGGATTGGTGGCGTCGGAAACGGAGACGATGCCCGTGCGAGGAGTACTTCTCGATCTCGGCGTCTCCTCGTATCAGCTCGACGAACACGGTCGCGGTTTCTCCTTCCGTCGGAGCACACCGTTGGATATGCGGATGGGCGGGACAGCCGGCGGGAGGAGTACCGCGGCCGATGTTCTCAACGAGGCATCGCAGGACGAGCTCGGCAGGATCTTCCGTGAGTACGGGGAAGAGCGGCACTGGCGGGCGCTCGCCCGCGAGATCGTGAAGCGCCGGGCGACCGAGCCCTTCGCCACGTCGGACGACTTCGTCGCGGCGTGTACGGTCGTGCTCGGCGGCGGCCTGTCCGCGGCGACCAAGGCGCGTCTGTTCCAGGCCCTGCGCATCGCGGTCAACGACGAGATGGACGCGCTCGAGCAGGCGCTCCCCGCGTTCCGTGACCTGCTCGCGCCGCAGGGTCGCTTCGTCGTGATCGCGTATCACTCGCTCGAAGATCGGCTGGTGAAGAACGCGTTCCGCGAATGGAGCCGCGAGTGCGTGTGCCCCCCGGAACTCCCGATGTGCCGATGCCGCGGGGTCGCGCTCGGTCGCCTGCTGACGAAGAAGCCCGTGCGGCCATCTCCTGCCGAAGTCGACCGCAACCCCCGCTCGCGCAGCGCGCGCCTGCGGGCGTGGGAGCGGGCGGCATGAGTCCTCGCGGGGGAAAGGCAACGACGCGGGGCAAGAAGAAGGCTCCGGCGCGGAAGAAAGCCTCGACGCGGAAGGCCCCGGCGCGGAAAAGGTCGTCCTCGAGCCGAAAGCCGGGCCAGCGCGTCGGCACGGTTCGCCGCCAGATCATCGTTGCCGTAGCGGCCCTCTCGATCCCCGCGGGGCTGCTCGTTTCGATCCGGCGATCGGCGGAAGGCACGCGGCTGGCCGAGACCCTCGCCGACATGCGGCGCGAGACCCGGCTGCTCGACGAGTCGCTGGGGGACGAACGGATACGGGTCGATTCATTGACATCGCGCGAGCGCGTCGGCCGCCTCGCCGCCGAGCTCGGCCTTCGGCAGGCGACCGACGATGAAGTGGTCATACTGCGCGACGACCTGCGGTCGTCCGCCGGGAACGAGGGATCATGAGTCCTCGCAAGAAGAAGAAAGCCGCGAGCGGCCACGCCGCGTCGCGCAGCCAGACGCTCCGGTGCGGATTTCTGTCGTGCGCGACCGTGGTGCTCGGCCTGGCGATGAGCGCGCGTGCCTTCCAGTTGCAGGTAGTACAGGGTTCGGCATGGCGCGACCTCGCCGTGAGCCAGACGACGGAGACAAGGGAGCTGCCCGCGGCGCGTGGCGGGATCTTCGATCGGCACGGCCGACCCCTGGCCGTCTCGCGCGAGAACTACGCCGCGTTCTTCGCTCCGACGGAAGCCACCGACCGCGCCGAGGCCGTCGACCGGATCCGCCGGGTGCTCGACCTGACGAGCCGCGAGACGGAGCGGCTGGAGGACGGACGGGCAGGCTGGCTCGCGATCGGACACGTCAACGGTCGTACCCGGCAGATGCTGGAGCAGGCCGTGCCGCGGGGCGTCCATTTCGAGCCGATCGCCGCGCGGGCCCATCCCGAGGGGAGGCTCGCGGGCCAGCTTCTTGGCTCGCTCGACTCCGAGGGCCGGGGCGCGACCGGACTCGAGCGCGTGTTCGACGACCTGCTCACCGGCACGCCCGGCGAACAGGTCAGTCGCCGGGACGCGCACGGCGCGACGTTCCCCCTCCGGCACGCGGGCGGCGTGGCCGCCCGGCCCGGTCGCGATGTCGTACTGACGATCGACGCCGAGCTCCAGGAGATCGCGGAGGCCTCGCTGTCCAGGGCCCTCACGGAGACGGGAGCCAGCGGCGGGGACGTCATCCTGGCCAATCCGCGGACCGGCGAGATCCTGGCCCTGGCGAGCGTCACGACGGGCGGGGAAGCGCGCATCCCGGCCTTCACCGATCCGTACGAGCCGGGCTCGACGAGCAAGCCGGTCCTCCTCGCGACCCTGCTGCAGGAGAAGCTCGCACGGCTCGACGAGAAGATCTACGTGGAGGGCGGCACCTACAAGACGCCATACCGCACGATCACCGACGTGCACGAGTACGATTCGCTGACGGTGGAAGAGATCATCCGCTACTCCAGCAACATCGGAGCGGCGAAGCTGGCGGAGCGGATTCCCGAGCCCGGCATGCAGTACTATTACCTGCGCGACTTCGGCCTCGGCACTCCGACCATGATCGAGTCGGCGTCGGAGTCCGCGGGCGTGTTGCGCAAGCCGCAGTACTGGTCGCCGCTCAGCCAGCACTCGCTCGCGTACGGCTACGAGATGACGGTCACGTCGATCCAGCTCGTCGCGGCCTACGGCGCCCTCGCCAACGACGGAGTGCTCCTGCAGCCGACGCTCGTGCGGCGGGTGCGCGACGCCGACGGCCAAGTGATTCGGGAACACGAGCCGCGCGTCGTCCGCCAGGTCGTGGATAAGGAAGTGGCGCACGAGATCACCCGGGTCCTCGCGGGCGTCGTACGATCGGGCACGGGCGATGAGGCCGCTCTGCAGACGATCGACATCGCCGGCAAGACGGGCACCTCGCGCATCTCCGCCGACGGCGCCTACCAGGCCGGGCGCTACGTGGCCTCGTTCGTCGGCTACCTGCCGGCCGACGATCCGCAGCTCGTCGTACTGGCCAAACTGAGCGATCCGAAGTCGTCGATCTACGGAGGCGGGGCGGCGGCCCCGGTGAGTCGCGCGGTGGTCCAGGCCATCCTTTCGGCGGCCGAGTCCGGGCTCGTCACGGGTCGGGTCGTGTCGACCTCGGGCAGTCCGTACGACTGGGACCACGCCTTCAGCACGGAGCCGGTCGAGCGGGGGGTCGAGCCGACGCCGTTCCGGTTCGCCGCCGCGGACGGGGCCGACGGGGCTGGCGAGGTCGGCCAGGGCGGCGCCTCCGCCCGGGGAAGCGCGTCCTCCCCGCAGGACATGCCGCGACTCGACGCCCCGCGCCTCGACGCCCCGCGCCAGACCGCGCTCGAGGCTTCGGCCGGCACCGTGGTGCTTCCGGACCTGCGCGGGCTCGGGCTCCGCGAGGCGGTAGCCCGGCTCCACGAGCTCGGCCTGGCAGTAGACAACGAAGCCGGAGGGCGCGTCGAAGCGACGACGCCCGGCCCGGGCGCCCGCGTCGTGCCGGGCGCACGCGTGCTGCTGCAGTAGCTGTGATGGGACCGGCGACTCCAGCGGTGGCGACGCCGGCGGCATCCGAGGAGAACATCGAACCACGCGACGGAGGAAGCGCAGAAAAATTGATCACCACAGGCAGCGTCGAGTCACGGCTCCGGGAGAAGGGCGTCGCCTTCACCTGGTCCGGACGGCCCCCGGAGGGCTTCGCGTCGCTGCGTGTGGATTCCCGGCGCGTGGCGACCGGTGATCTGTTCTGCGCCATCGCGGGAACCGAGGCGGACGGGCACGACTACGTCGCGACAGCCGCTGCGTCGGGCGCCTTCGCGGCCATCGTCGAGCGCGATGTCGAGGCCACGATCCCGCTGCTCCGCGTCTCCGATACCCGCATCGCCGCGGCCCACCTATCGGCGCTGGCCGCGGATGACCCGGCCGCGCGCCTTCGCATCGCCGGCATCACCGGGACCAACGGCAAGACGACGACGGCGCTCATCCTCCGGCACCTCCTCGGCGCGAACGGCAAGGCGGCGGCGCTCGGGACGCTCGGGCTCTACCTGCCCGACGGAACGCGCCGCGCGCGAGGCCGCATGACGACGCCGGGTCCCCTCGAGCTGACGGCCGACCTCGACGAAGCGGCCGACGCGGGCGCCGAGTGGCTGGCGATGGAGGTCTCCTCGCACGCGCTCGACCAGCACCGGGTCGAGGCGCTCGAGTTCGTGGCCGTGACCTTCACCAACCTGAGCCGCGAGCATCTCGACTACCATCCGGACATGGTGTCGTACCGGGAGGCCAAGCTGGGGTTCGTGGCGCGGCTCGCGGAGGACGGCGTGGCCGTCGTCAACGCCGACGATCCGGCCTGGCACTCGCCGGTGTTCGACGACGTACGCGTCGTGATGTTCGGCCTCGGAAGCGAGGCCGCGGTGCGCGCGACCCACGTGCAGCACTCGGCCCAGGGAAGCCACTGGAGGTTCGAGACCCCGTCCGGCAGCGCGCCCGTCGCCCTGCCGCTCCTCGGCGAGTTCAACGTGTCCAACGCACTGGCCGCCGCGGCGACAGCGTGGGCGCTCGGCTTCGACGTGGGCGGCATCGCGTCACGGCTGGCGTCGGCGCCCCAGGTGCCGGGACGAATGGAGACGCTGGCCGGTCCGCCGGGCCCGCTCGTCCTGCGCGACTACGCCCACACTCCCGACGGCCTGTCCCGCGCGCTCGCCGCGCTGCGGGAGCTGACCGACGGTCGCCTCAGCGTCGTGTTCGGGTGCGGCGGTGACCGCGACCGCGGCAAGCGTCCTCTGATGGGGCGGACGGCGGCGGAGGGTGCCGACCGGGTCATCCTCACGACGGACAACCCGCGCACCGAAGCCCTCGGGCAGATCATCGGCGACATCGTCGCGGACCTGCCCCCCAATCGCTGCGAGGTAATCGAGGATCGGGCCGAGGCCATCGGGGCCGCCGTCGCCGCTGCAGAGCCGGGCGATGTCGTGCTGCTCGCCGGCAAGGGCCACGAGACCTACCAGGATATCCAGGGCGAGAAGATCCCGTTCGACGAGGCGGCGGTCGTCGCCCGCCTGGCGGGGGAGGGCCGGTGAGCGGCTTCGAGAGCCACGAGATCCGCCGGGCGCTCGGCCTGTCCCCCGCGCAGAGCACGCGTCACTACCCGTCGGTCGCGATCGATTCGCGACAGGTAGAGCGCGGCGCCCTGTTCGTCGCGCTGAGCGGCGAGCGCGTCGACGGCGCCGACTACCTCGAGCAGGCCGCGCGGCGCGGCGCGACCGGCGCGGTCGTGCCGGCCGACCGCGAGTTCAACGCGGGCGGAATGGAACTGTTCGCGGTGCCCGATACGCTGCGCGCGCTCGGCGACCTGGCTCGGTTCGCCCGCCGCCGCAGCGGCGCGCGGGTGATCGGCGTGACCGGAAGCTCCGGGAAGACCACGGTGAAGGAGATGCTCGCGCTCGCACTCGGCGAGTCCGCGGCGACGTGGGCGACGCCGGGAAATCTCAACAGCCTCACGGGACTCCCGCTCTCCATCCTGCGCGCCGCGCCCGACGCGCGGTACTGGGTGCTGGAGATGGGCAGCAGCGCGCCCGGCGAGATCGCCCGGCTCACCGCGATCGCGGAGCCGGATGACGCCGTCGTCACGACCGTGGGCGCCGCGCACCTCGAAGGCTTCGGCGACCTCGACGGCGTGCTGCGCGAGAAGCTGGCGCTCGTCCGGGGAGCCCAGGGCGGGGGATGCGCGGTAGTCGGCGACGTACCCGCGCGCCTCGCCGCCGCGGCGCGGCAGATCCGCGACGATGTGGTGGTCGCCGGGCTCGAAGCCGACGCGGACTACCGGCCGGATACCTATGAGTCGGGCGCCGAGAGTGCGCGGTTCGAGCGCGCGGGGGTGTCCTACCAGTTGCCGGTCGGCGGCGAGCACCACGTGCGCGACGCGGTGCTGGCCGCGGCGCTCGCCGAGGGCATCGGCGTCGGGCCCGAGGCCGTCGCGCGGGGGCTGGCCCGGTACCGGCCCGTCGGCATGCGAGGCGCGCTGCTCCGGGCCGGCGAGCTGACGATCGTCGCCGACTGCTACAACGCGAATCCCGAGTCTTTCGAAGCCGCGATCCGCTACTGCGAGACCGCGTTTTCCGGGCGTCCGCGCAGCGCGGTGGTCTCGTCGATGCTCGAGCTCGGCGCGGACTCCGCAACGGTCCACGAGGCCGTGGCGGACCGCCTGCTGCAGGCCGGGTTCGGCCGCATCTTTCCACTCGGCGAGTTCCGCGCCGCGTTCGACGCACTCGACCCGCCCGCCGGGGTCGAAGTGTCGGACGCCTCCTCGCCCGCGGCGGTCATCGAGCGGCTGATCGACGGCGCCCGGCCCGGCGAAGTCGTGCTCGTGAAGGCCTCGCGCGGCGAGCGGCTCGAGCGCGTGGTGGACGGCCTGGTCGAGCGCGCGGACGGGGAGGCGGCCTGATGCTGTACCACCTCCTGTTCCCGCTCGCGGATCAGCACACGGTGTTCAACGTGTTCCAGTACATCTCCTTTCGCGCGGCCGGCGCGATGGTGACGGCGCTCCTCGTGACCTTCGTCGCGGGCCCGCCCGTCATCCGCCGGCTCGAGGCGCACAACGTCGGCCAGGTCGTGCGCGTCGAGGGACCCCGCACGCATCACCACAAAGCGGGGACGCCGACGATGGGCGGGATCATCATCCTCGTCGCGATCGTGTCCTCGACGCTTCTCTGGGCGCCGCTCAACCTGTGGTACATCCACGCGGCCCTCGCGATGACGCTCGTGACCGGCGTGATCGGCTTCACGGACGATTACCTCAAGGTCGTCCAGCACCAGTCCCGCGGGCTGATCGCGCGGCACAAGCTGATCTGGCAGTTCGTCGCCGGCCTGACGTTCGGCGGGCTTCTGCTGTGGTTGCCGCTGCCCGGCGGGGAGCCGACGCACCGCATGGTGCCGTTCTTCAAGAACGTCGAGCTGGTGCTCATCCCGATCGTGTTCCCGCTGTTCATCGCGATCGTGGTCGCCGGCTTCTCCAACGCGGTCAACCTCACCGACGGCCTCGACGGGCTGGCCGCCGGGCTGTGCGCGATCGCGGCGATCGCGATGGCGGGCTTCGCCTATGTGATGGGGCGACTCGATACCTCCTACTACCTGGGCCTGCCGTATCTGCCCGGGGCGGGAGAGCTGACGGTGTTCTGCGTGTCGGTCGCTGGCGCGGCGATCGGATTTCTGTGGTTCAACGCCCCCCCGGCGAGCGTGTTCATGGGCGATACCGGATCGCTCGCGCTGGGAGGCGCAATCGGGACGGTCGCCGTGCTGCTCAAGTCCGAGCTGCTGCTGGTGGTCGTCGGAGGCATGTTCGTCCTGGAGGCTCTCTCGGTGTTGATTCAGACGACGACGTTCAAGATCACGAGGCGGCGCACGGGAACCGGCCGTCGCGTGTTCCGGATGGCCCCGCTGCACCATCACTTCGAGCAGCTCGGATGGCCGGAGACCCGCGTGGTCATCCGGTTCTACATCCTCGGAATCATCTTCGCCCTCGTCGCCCTCGCGACGCTGAAGGTCCGATGAGCGCGCGCGAGATGCCGTTCGGAGACGGAGCGCAGGTCAGCATTCTCGGTCTCGGCGTGTCCGGCACCGCCGCCGCTCGCCTCGCCGCCGCCCGTGGCGCCGATGTGTATGCGAGCGACGCGTTCGCAGGTGTCGAGCAGACCGAGGCGGCCGCAAAGCTCTCGGCCGAGGGGATCGACGCCGAGGCCGGCCGCCACGACATGGACCGCATCCTCGCATCCGAGCTCGTCGTCGTGAGCCCCGGCATCAGCCCGTTCTCCGAGGTGCGCCAGCAGATCTCCCGCGAGGGGATCCGCACGATCGCCGAGGTGGAGCTCGCCTTCGGTGCGCTGAGCAGCCGGGTGATCGGGATCACCGGCACCAACGGGAAGACGACGACCACCCAGCTCACGGCGGACATCCTCGTCGCGAGCGGCATGTCGGCGGTGGCGGGCGGCAACATCGGCCGGCCGCTCTCGTGGACGGCGATCGAGAAGGAACAGCCGGACTGGGTCGTGGTCGAGCTCAGCAGCTTCCAGCTCGCCGACCTCGAGACCTTCCAGATGGACATCGGCGCGCTCCTGAACCTCGCCCCGGACCACCTCGACAGGTACCGCGACCTGCAGGCGTACTACGCAGACAAGAAGCGCCTCTTCTCGGCAGGCCGGGACGACACCGGTTGGATCCTCAACGCCGACGATGAGGCCGTCCTCGACCTCGCCTCGGGGGCCGCCGGGTCCGAGCGCTACCTGTTCTCCGTCGGGAAGGAGGTCGAGCGCGGCGCCTGGCTCGCGGACGACGGCGTGCTCAGGGGACGTCTCGCCGGCGACGACGTGGAGACCTGGCTGCCGGCCGACGAGATCCCGCTGATCGGCCCGCACAACGTGGCCAACGCGCTGGCCGCCGCGCTGGCGGCCCGGCTCGCCGGGAGCCCCGCGACGGCCGTGGGCGACGGGCTGCGTCGCGCGCAGGGACTTCCGCACCGGCTCGCGCCGGTGGCCGATCGCGGCGGCGTGACCTGGATCAACGATTCGAAGGCCACGAACGTGGCGGCCGCGACGGCCGCGGTCCGCGCGTTCGACCGGCCGATCGTCCTGATGCTCGGCGGGCGGCACAAGGGTGAGCCCTACACGGCGATCGCTGCCGCCGCGGCCGACCGGCTCCGGGCCATCGTCGCTTTTGGCGAAGCGGCGCCGAAGATCGTCGCGGAGCTGGGCGACGTCGCGCCCGAGGTATCCGTCGAGAACGGGATGGACGCGGCCGTCCGGGCCGCGGCTCGCCACGCCGTGTCCGGCGACGTCGTCCTGTTCTCGCCCGCCTGCTCGAGCTTCGACATGTACCCGAACTACGAAGTGCGAGGCGAGGCGTTCGCCCGCGCCGTCGGGGCGCTTCCCCCGGTGGAGGGCTGATGGGCGCGACCGCGACCAGCCGTGGTTCGACGTTCGGCCTGCGGGGCTTCCCCGTGCGTCCGAGCAGCGGCGCGTCCGTGGCCGGCCGGGCCCTCCTCGGCGTGACGCTGCTGTTCCTCAGCTTCGGCCTGCTGTCGGTCTACAGCGCCGGCGCGTATGTCGCGCACGAGCAGGGGCTCCAGGACGGCCACTTCCTGTTCGCGCAGGCGAGCCGCGCGGGTATCGGCCTGCTCGTCCTCATCGCCGCGAGCCTCATCGACTACCGGTGGTATCGAAAGCTCGCCTGGCCGATCCTCGCGGGTTCGGTCCTCCTGCTGATCCCGCTGCTGCTGCCCGGAACGCAGGCCATCGCGCCCGAGTGGAACGGTGCCCGCCGCTGGCTGCGCATCGGCATGACGGTGCAGCCGTCGGAGTTCGCGAAGATCGCCGTCGTCATGTGGACCGCCGCTATAGCCGTGAAGAAGCAGGACCGGCTGCACGAGTTCAAGGAAGGGCTGCTCCCGATCGTGCTGGTCGTGGGCGGCGTGTGCCTGCTCGTGCTTCTCGAGCCGCACTTCTCGGCCGCCCTGTGGATCGCGGTGCTCGCCGGGGTGGTGCTGTTCGTGGCCGGCGCCCGGCTGACCCACATCGCGCTCGGGCTCGCGGCCGTGGTGCCGATCGGGCTCGCCGCCACGATGTCGTCTGGCTACCGCCGCGCGCGCATTGGTGCGTTCGTCTCGGCCTTCGTCGACCCGTCGTCGGTCGCCGCGACGAGCGGCTACCAGCTCCGCCAGTCGATGATCGCGATCGGGTCGGGCGGCGTGACCGGCGTCGGCTTCGGGCGCAGCAGCCTCAAGATGTCCTATCTGCCCGAGCCGCAGAACGACTTCATCTTCTCGATCATCGCCGAGGAGTGGGGGTTCATCGGGGCTCTCATGCTCATCCTGCTGTTCGTGGCGTGGACGCTGCTCGGCCTGCGGATCGCGCGTTGCGCGCCCGACGTGCACGGCCGTCTGCTCGCCGTGGGGATCACCGCCCTGGTGTCGATCTCCGCCTTTGCCCACATGGGCGTCGCGCTCGGACTTCTGCCGACGACGGGGGTCAACCTCCCGTTCATCAGCGCGGGCGGCACGAACCTCATCCTGATGCTCGGCGCGACGGGCGTTCTCCTGAACGTGTCTACCGCATGGAGAAGCTGAGCCATGGCGGAGCGGATCCTGATCGCTGGTGGCGGGACGGGGGGCCACCTCGTCCCGGCACTGAACCTCGCGGCGGCGCTGCGGCGGGCCGCGCCGGCGTGCGAGCTGCTCCTGGTGGGCGCCGAGCGCGGGGTCGAGGCGCGCGTCCTGCCGACGAGCGGCTACGACTTCCGCCTGCTGCCGATGGAGCCGCTCCGACGCACACGGCCGTGGGAGAACTGGAAGCTCCTGCGCTCCGGCCCGAAGGTGCTCGGCGGCGTCGCGGCGGCCTTCCGGACGCTCGACCCGCACGTGGTGCTGGGGACGGGCGGGTACGCGTCGGGGCCGGCGCTCGCCTACGCGATCGCGGCCCGACGGCCGACCGCCATCCAGGAGCAGAACGCCTGGCCGGGCCTTGCCACGCGGCTGCTGGCCCCGCAGGTGAACCAGGTCCATCTCGGCTACCCGGAGGCGGCCGCGCACCTGAAGCCGGGTCGAGGGACGGAGGTACAGGCGCATGGGAATCCGGTCGCGCTCCTGGCGAAGGCCGGCGGTCGCGCCGGCCCGGCCGGTGGCGGGCATCCGGCCGCGCCGGACGCGCTCGACTGGCCGGCGGGCCGGATCGTCCTCGTGACGGGCGGGAGCCAGGGAGCGCGCGGACTGAACGACCTGCTGCTGCGCGATCTGTCGGCCGCCTCGACGTGGCCGGAGCAGACGACTCTCGTGTGGATCTCCGGGCCCGCGAACCTCGAGGCCGTGACCGCGGCCGTGCGAGGAACGCCATGGGCCGACCGGATCCGGATCCTCGCGTGGGTCGACGGGCTGGGCGCGTGCCTCGGCGGTGTGTCGCTGGCCATCTCCCGGGCCGGCGCGATGACCTGCGCGGAGTTCGCCGCGGCCGGCGTGCCGGCTTGCCTCGTTCCGCTTCCGACGTCGGCGGGGGATCACCAGCGGCACAACGCGAAGGCGCTTGCCGCGGCGGGCGGCGCGCGGGTGTTCGAACAGGACGAAGCGGCCCCCGGCGCGTTGTGGTCATCGGTGGTCGAGCTCATGGGCTCGGAGGCGGAGCGCGAGGCGATGGCCCGCGCGATGAGGGGCCGCGGGCGACCCGACGCCGCGGACCGGATCGCGGCGGACCTGCTGCGTCTCGCGGGCAAGGCGGCCGGCGGGGGGAGGCGGCATGCCGATGACTGAGCCGCGGCTCGCCCGCCTGTCCGATCTGCCGGGAGACCCCGGCCGCGTGTTCCTGCTCGGCGTCGCCGGGGCGGGCATGCGGGCGCTCGCCGTCGCGCTGCAGGACCGCGGCTGGACCGTCGCGGGGTCCGACAGCGACGCCGACGCGGCGACCGCGCTGTCGAGCCGCGGGATCGCCATCCACGACGAGTCCGACGCCGACGCGGCCCGCGAGGTCGACCTCGTCGTCTACAGCTCGGCGCTGCCCGAAACGCATCCCGCGCTCGTGGCGGCCCGCGAGGCCGGCGTCCCGACGTGGAAGCGGGCACGCGCGCTCGGCGCCCTGGTCAACGAACACCGTCTCGCGGCCGTCGCCGGAACGCACGGCAAGACGACCGTCACGACGATGTTGGCGCTCGCCGCGGAGGCGGCCGGCATGGATCCGCTCGCGCTGGTGGGAGGTCGCGTCGGCGCCTGGGGCGGAAACACACGCCTGGGCCACGGCGATCTCGCGGTGGTCGAGGCCGACGAGTACGACCGCTCGTTCCTCGAGCTCGACCCGGATCTCGCGATCGTGACCTCGGTGGAGCCGGAGCACCTCGACGTGTACGGGACGGTCGAGTCGATGGAGGCGGCCTTCGCGGAGTTCGCCGGGCGGGCACGGATGATCCTCGCCTGCGCCGACGACGCGGGCGCCCGCCGCCTGGCCGCGGCGCTCGGGGCGGCCGGAGATCGCGGCGATCATGGCCAGCCCGGCGATCATGGCCAGCCCGGCGATCATGACGGCCAGCGCGACACCGGCCATGCCGAGGTCCGTACCTACGGCTTCGCCGAAGACGCGGACTATCGCCTCGAAGTGATGGACGCCGGCCGCGGCGGCCAGCTCTGCCGCCTGCATGGGCCGGGCGACACGCTGCCGTTCCGCCTCGGCGCCCCCGGGGCGCACAACGCGCAGAACGCCGCCGCCGCGCTGGCGGCCGCCTGGTGGCTCGGCGCCACTGCGCCCGCTCTGGCGGACGCGCTGGAGAGCTTCAGTGGCGTCGACCGCCGGTTGCAGGTCCTCCACGAAACGCCCGCGCTCGTGGTCGTAGACGACTACGCCCACCACCCGACCGAGGTTCGTGCGACGCTCGAGGCCCTGCGTTCGGGGTGGCCCGGTCGCCGCGTCGTCACCGTGTTCCAGCCGCATCTCTACACGCGGACGCGCGACCACGCCTCGGAGTTTTCCGAGGCGCTGGCCGGCGCCGACCGGGCGCTGGTGCTGCCGATCTACCCTTCGCGCGAGGCACCGCTTCCCGGCGTCACCCGCGACCTGATCCTCAACGTCGCGCGACGCGGCCTCGAGCCGATCGAGCCCGACGACGTGCCCGGCCTGCTCTGCCCGTCCGAGCCGACCGTCCTCGCCTTCATGGGGGCGGGCGACGTGACGCGACTCGCACACGACGCGGCCCGCCGCGCCGCCAGACGGCGACCCGATGAACTGGGAGGCTGACGTGCGGCTCGCGGAGCACACGCGCTACCGGATCGGCGGGCCCGCCGCCCGCTTCGGGCGCGCCGAGAATCGGGCGGAACTCGCGGCGGCGCTTCGCGGCCTCGAGGCCGAGCGATACGACGTGCTCGGCTGGGGCGCCAACGTGCTCGTCGCGGACGCCGGCGTCGATACGGCGGTGATCGTCCTCGGGGGCGAGTTCGGCCGGCTCGCCGTCGAACCCGAGGGGGTCGTGGGGGGGGCGGCCACCCGTCTCCCCGCGCTGGTTGGTGGAGCTCCCCCTACCGGATTTCCCGAGTAGA
>JBPCJZ010000180.1:0-2884 GCA_051004775.1 Gemmatimonadota bacterium | reverse complement strand
ACGACGAGGCCCGTCTCCTGCGGCAGGTTCTCCTGCGACATGTCGACGCCGTACAGCGGAATCCCGCGCTCGATGCGCCACACTTCCCAGGCCTCGTCGCTCACCGTGGCGATGTCGAAGCCGAGGGTCTCTCCGGGCGGGAGGTAGAGGACGAGGCTCTCGGGCGGACGAGTCGCGACGCCGCCCCGGTAGGCGACGGCGTCCCACCGGGATCCGTCTCGCTCGGAGGCGACCGGGCCGTCCAGCGACGCGAGCGCGGCGTCGTTCCGCTCGCGGCCGAGGGCCCCCGGTCCGCGGATCCGCACGACCCGGAGCTCGGAAGGCTCGAGGCGGGCGAGGCGGGGCGGAAGATACCGAGCGAAATGCGGTTCGAGCTCGGACCACGCGGCCCGCGGGACGTCGAGGAGAACCTCGCCGCCGCACGAGACGATCACCGCGTCGGCCAGCACACGACCCTTCGGCGTGAGGACGAGGCTCGGCCACGCCGCGTCGCCGGTCATCGAGGTCAGGTCGGCTGTTACGAGACCGTGCAACGCCGCGAGGGCCCGATCGCCGTGCACACGCAGGACGAGGCGGCCGGCGTCTTCGTACGCACCGGCATCGGCGAGTAGGGCGTCGTAGCCCGCCGGATGCATGGTCACCTCGCCCTCGCGTCGCGCATCGCAGACCCGTGCATCGCAGACCTCAGAAAAAGTCGCCCGCCGTCGGGGACACGATGGGTCGGAAGCAGCAGGATCGGCTCCCCGTCATCGTCGGGCACGCCGAGCGTGAGGCACTCCGATATGAATCCCGCGATGTTGCGCGGTTCGAAGTTGAGCACCGCGACCACCTGCTTGCCGGGCAGCTCCTCGAGAGCGTACCGCGGTGGGAGCCCGGCCGCCGAGCGCCGCGTGCCGATCTTCGGCCCGAAGTCGATCGTCAGCCGGTACAGCGGCTTGCGAGCGCGCGGAAACTCCTCCGCGTGGGTGATCGTGCCCACGCGAACATCCACGCGCTCGAAGTCCTCCCAGGCGATCCGCCCGCTCGGGTCGCTCAACTCGTGGGCGCTTCCTTCGCCCCGGCGAAGTCGCCGGCCCGGAAGATCGCGATCTTCGACGGATCGATGTGCCGGCGCATCGCGCCGTTCACGTCCTCGACGGTCAGGGCGCGGATCGCCGCTTCCTCCTCGGCCGTGAACTCGTACGTCCGATCCAGGTAGAGCTGGCTGCTGAGCTGGCCGGCCACGGTGCCGTCGTCGGTACGCGAGTTCCGCCGGGAGTCGAGGTAGCCGGTCTTCGCCGCTTCGAGCTCATCCGCCGCGAAGCCTTCGCTGAGGACTTCCGCGACCACTTCGCGGAAGGCGGTGACGACCGCGTCGGCGTTCTCGGGCGCGAAGATCGCGTAGGCGAGCCAGACGCCCGAGTCATCGAGCGCCGGGGCGCCGAAGCTCGAGCCGACGCCGTAGGACAGGCCTTCCTCCTGGCGGATGCGCGTGGCGAGCCGCGAATTGAGAAATCCGCCGCCCATCATGTAGTCGCCCAGTTCCATCGCCGGATAGTCGTCGTCGCTGTCTTTGATCTGCACCGGCTGGGCCGCGATCATCATCGCGTTCGTCTTGTCCGGCGTCTCGATGTCGACCTCGTCCGCGGCCACGTCGCGGTACGGATCGGGGATGCGCTCGAAGCCGTGCGCGGCCGTCCAGGAGCCGAAGACTTCCTCGACGACGCCGCGGATCTCGTCGGGGTCGAAGTCGCCGACGATCGCCATCGTCCCGTCCTGCGCTCCGTAGAAGTCCGTCCAGAACTGACGAACCTCGGCGAGCGTCGCGTTCTCCAGCCGCTCCTTCCGCTCTTCGAGCGAGGGGACGTACAGCGGATGGTCCTTCGGCCACTGGTTGAGATGCCGCTGATAGGCCGTCACGGCGCGCGGCTGCGGTTCGGCCATCTGGCTCTCGATCGCAACGAGCTGTTCCTGCTTCAGCGTGGCGAACTCGCTCTCGGGGAACGACGGCGTCTCGAGCATCTCACCGAGCAGCCGGATAACGGCCGGCAGGTTCTCCCGCGTGGTCACGATCGACCCGCCCAGGCTGGTCGGGCCGCCGCCGAAGAACACCTGCGCCTTGAGCCGATCGAGCTCGTCTTCGATCTCCTGCCGGGTGCGTGACTCCGTCCCACGGCGGAGCATCGCTCCCACCAGACCCGCCTCCGCGGCTCGACCCATGAGGGCCGCTTCCGAGCCCAGGCGGAAGGTGAAGCTCGCCTCGACCGCGTCGCCGCGGTTCTCCTTCGGCGTGAGCGCGAGCTCGAGGCCGTTGGCCAGCTCAATACGCTCCGTGCGCGAGTCGATGTTCGACGGCGAGGGATCGAACGCCTCGCCCTCGGCGACGGCTTCGCGTCCCTCGTAGTCCGCGACCAGGGTCGGGACGTCAGGCGCGGATGGCACCTCCGCCCGGATCGGCGTCTCGTCGACCGGATAGAAGAAACCCATCGTCCGGTTCGTCGGGACGAGGTACGTGGCCGCGACGCGCCGAACGGCGTCGGGTGTCACCTGCTCCAGCCGGTCGCGGTGCAGGAAGAACAACCGCCAGTCGCCCATCGCCGTCCATTCCGTGAGTTGCCGGGCGATCCCCTGAGGGTCATTGAACGACAGCTCGATGTTCTTCAGGTAATCCGTCTTCGCGCGCTGAACCTCCACCTCGGTGGGCGGAGTCTCGCCCGCGACGGCTCCGAGCGTGGCGAGCATTTCGTCCGACGCCGCCTGGAGATCGCCGGTTTCGCGGACACGCGCCCAGGCCGTCAGAAGGCCCGGCTCACGGAACTGGCCGGGGGAAGAGACCGCACCCGCGGGGAGGCCCCACCCCCCAAGCCCCCCACCCACGCAGACCCCCTACCACCCCCTCCAGAGC
>JBPCJZ010000179.1:0-5326 GCA_051004775.1 Gemmatimonadota bacterium | reverse complement strand
TTCATTGCGGTGTTTCTCCTCGTCTCCCTGGCGGCCGTAGCGCTCGTCGGCTACCGCACCATGAGTCCTACGCCGCCGCCGCCCGCGACGCACCACCACTACGTCGCCGCCGATCCCGTGGACTGGGACTACGCGCCAACCGGCGGCAACCTGATCACCGGGGAGGACTTCTCTCCGCTCGAGCAGGTGTGGATGGGACAGGGAGCCGACCGGGTCGGTCGCGTCTACCGGAAGGCGCTCTACCGCGCCTACACGGACTCGACGTTCACCCATCTCGCGCCGCGACCTCCGGAATGGGAGCATCTGGGCGCGCTCGGGCCCCTGCTGCGCGGCGCCGTCGGGGACACGATCCTCGTCCACTTCCGCAACAACCTGCCTTTCCCTGCCAGCGTCCATCCGCACGGCGTGTTCTACGACAAGGGGTCAGAGGGCGCGCCGTCGGCGGACGGGACGCCGGAGGCGCAAAAGGGTGACGACGCCGTACCGCCGGGCGGCTCGCACACCTACGTCTGGTCCGTGCCGGAACGGGCGGGGCCCGCGGAACACGACCCGAGCTCCATACTGTGGATGTATCACTCCCACGTGAACGAGGATGCGGATTTGAACGCCGGGTTGATCGGTCCGATCATCGTCACGCGGCGCGAGGACGCGACGGCGGGACTCCGACCGCAGGACGTCGACCGCGAGTTCGTCGTCGCGTTCAACGAGTACGACGAGAACATGAGCCACTTCCTCGAGCACAACATCGAGACCTATACGGACGACGCCCCGAGCGTCCCGCGCGAGGAAATGTTCTTCTGGACGCCGTTTGGCGGCTCCAACTTCATGGAGACGCTCAACGGTTACACCTTCGGGCACATCCCTAATCTCACGATGCGCGAGGGCGAGCGCGTCCGCTGGTACCTGATGGCCAACACGAACTTCGAGATCCACGCCCCCCACTGGCACGGCAACGTCGTGACCCTGAACGGGATGCGGACCGACGTCACGTCCCTGATCACGATGGGGATGCAGGTCGCCGACATGGTTCCCGACAACCCGGGCAAGTGGATGTTCCACTGCCACGTGAACGTCCACCTGCAGGCGGGGATGCAGGGCTTCTTCGAGGTGTTGCCGAGGGCGACCGAGATGGAGGCCGCCGGCGACTGACGGCCGTCCGCGGGAGGCCGCCGCGGGAGGCCGCCGAAGGGTCACCGGGAGCCCGATGAAGGTGCCTGGAGGGTTTTTCCAGGCGGGTCGCCTGGCACGATGTTGCGCCGATCGTAAATGCCACCTTCAATCTGTGCATGGTACTCCGCGTCCTCGAAGAGCGCCTGCTCGCTAGTGGACTGGGTGTAGGCCGCGCGCGTCAACCGCGAGTCGTCAGCCGAAGCCGCCCGGCGCCATTGCATGTAAGCACGTTTACATGTATCTATCATTACATGTACAAGCGCTCACACGCATTGGGGCTACCATGCCACGTCCAGACCTCGTCGACAGAGAAGCCGAGCAGGCGGCGCTCCGGAGTCTCGCCTCCCAGGACGGCCCTCGCCTTGGGCTGCTCTATGGACGCCGTCGGGTTGGCAAGACATTCCTCCTCGATCGTGTCTGGCCGGATCGGCGCGTGTTCTACTTTCTGGCCGCGGATTCGACGCCCGCTCTGAATCGGCTCGACTTCATCCGCGACCTGGCATCCTTTGGCGAGCGTCCTCTGCCGCCCGAGGACTTCCCTACCTGGCGCACCGTGTTTCGCCAACTCGTCACTCTCGCGCGCGCCGAGCCGCTGATCGTGGTCATCGACGAGTTTCAGTACGTACTCGGTGGTGACGACGACGCCGCCTCGCAGCTCGTCGCCGTCTGGGACCGCGAGCTCGAAAATGCCGACCTCACCATGATCCTGTGCGGCTCCGAGATCGACGTGATGGCTCGGCTCGGCGAAGCCGACCAGCCGCTCCATGGCCGGTTCGACTGGTCGCATCGACTGCGCCCCTTCGACTACTTCGACACTCGCCGGATGCTGGCCGACCGGCCGCTTCGCCAGGCCGCCGAAGCCTACGGCATGCTTGGCGGCACTCCGCAGTATCTGGCGTATATCCAGGCTGGCGCGAGTCTGGCCGACGAGGTCTCCCGGACCGTGCTCGACCCCGCAGGACCGATCCGCAATCGACTCGAGCATCTCATCGAGCAGGAGAAGGGCATCCGAAAGCCGGCCGAGTACCGGGCCGTTCTGTCGGCCATCGCCCGCGGGCGTACGGAACGCAACGAGATCGCGGCGGGCGCCGCGCTTCAGGATCGGCCGGAGACGGTGCGCAGCATTCTGGGCCGTCTCGAAGACCTGGGCTGGATCTGGTCCGAGACGAATTTCGGCGCGCCGTCGAACGCTCCGATTCGTTACCGGATCGCCGACAACGCCATCAAGTTCTGGTACCGGTTCATCGATACGAACCGTAGTGCTCTGGAGTCGGGTGATCCCGCCGAGATCTGGTCGCTGAAGATCGCACCTCACCTGGACACGTTCATGGGTAAAGTGTTTGAGGGGATCGCCCGGGAAGCGTACGTCCGCCGACACGGCGACTGGCGCCTGCCGCCGGCCGATCAGTGGGCGCGCTGGGAGGGCCTGGATCGCGACAAGCGATCGATCGAGGTCGACATCGTCGCTCCTCTGGCCGACGGCGGGATGTTGACGGGCGAGGTGAAATGGTCGAGAAGGCCCGTCGGCCCGGCCCTCCACACCGGCCTCTTGAGAGGGCTCGGGGCCCTCGCCGCCTCGGGACAGGGCTGGGCCCGCGAGGCCCTGCCCGAAGCCGACGCGTCCAGGTATCTGTACGTCTCCGCGGGAGGATTCACGCCGGCGTTCGTCGAGCTTGCCGCGGGCGAGCAACGGATCACGCTTCTGGACCTCGAGAGCCTGTACTGATGAGCGCGGGCTCATCAGCCGGAGCACGGTCGTTGTACCACGCGCTGGCTTCGAGGATGTCGAGCCGCGCCGCCGGGCTGAACCGGAGCCGCAGGTCGATCAATCGCCGTGGAGCAGTTCGCGGCGGAGCGTCTCCCACGGAATCACGTCGTGTGGATTCGTACGGTGAGCCTCCAGCCGGCGGTCTACGGTCACCTGCCATCGCCCGGGGCGTCGCGGTGGGCCAAGGGCGGGGCCGCTCAGCACTCGCCTGCCCCACCCGCTCGGACAACTCTCCGCGCAAGCCCTGCGAAGGATCGAATTCGAGCGCAACGTCCGCGCCTACCCCCGAGCAAAATACTCCACAAGTTCCCGGTTGGACATTCAACAATCACCCGGTTGCTATCGCCATGGTATCCCGGTCTCACGGGTTCGGCCCTGCCGGCCGACGACGTCACGCGGCACACCGGGGCCGGCCGCCTCTCCTGGCTGCGAATGCGACCCATGAGCCTGTACGAAACCGGACGATCCAGCGGAGATGCGCCGCTCGCCGTTCTCCTGGACGATCAGTACGAGGGGCCACCTACCACGAACCATAGCTAGCCCAGATCGCCCAACGTCCAGACGATGATCGGCCGTTCGTCCTGCTCGGCGCGCACCTCCTCGAAGGAGTCGGTGAAGCCCCCCGTCGATACGAACAGGAACGGAGACCGGGGATCGAGCGCCTCCCGCGCCCAGTCCTCCCCGCTGTCGGCGAGCCGCTCCAGGGCGGCGACGTGGTCCAGCAGCAGACGGGCGCCGGCCGCCCGCGAGCGGAACTTCGCGGCGCCGGTCAGCATCCGGCCATCGAGCAGCCGCGCGACGACATCGATCTCAACGTCAGCGCGTCGGCGATCCCTGCCCTGCCAGCGTCCCCACTCCTGGGCCGCCGGTGGATCACCGTCCGCATCTCCCATCCGCCGGAGGTAGATCTGTCGCACGACATCCTCGAACACCTCCTGTCCGACGTACGGCCGCCACCGACCGGGCGCGATCCTGTCCTTCCACACGGCGCGGGCCCCCGCCGTCGCGATGGCCGACTCGTGGGGTAGTACGAGGCCGTAGTAGAAGCGCATGGCGGGGTCGGAAAGCCGGTAGCGGATCGCCTGGTTCCCCGGCGCGTCGAAGTTGCGGGTTTCCTCCAGGTAGCCCAGGCGAACGAGCTCCTTCAGCATGCGGCGCAGCGCGGCGTCGGACTCGCGGCCGAGGGCCGCGGCGATCTCTCCCTGTTCGCGACGCTTCAGTCCGATCGCGGCGAGGATCCCGCGGTACGCCGCGACATCGCGCAGCCCTTCTTCCTGATCGAGGGCCGTCTCGACCTGGATTCGCACCCTGCCGTCAGGCGCGAGAAGCAGCTCGATGATGTTGTGGTCTACCGGCCGCGAGTCGTCGACCGCGTCGAGGTACTTCGGCGTGCCACCAAACGCGGCATACGCCCGGATGCGGTCCGCGGGCCCGTAGGCCGGCATCATGCGCCCGGCGTCGACGACGTCAAAGGGCTCGAGACGCCGGCGCCAGTCGATGCGGCCGAAGAGGGGCGCTCCGCCGGCTTCGAGCGACCGAAGGGTGTGGACCGCCGAACCTGACAGCACCAGCAGGAGCCCGCCGCCACGACGAACGCGGCCCTCCCACACCGCGTTCAACTCCGAAGCGATCTCGCGCATCCCGGTATCGGACGTTGCGAGGTACTGAAACTCGTCCAGAACGATGACGACGCTTTCGGCCGGACGAAGCTCGAAGAGGGTGCGGAAGACGGATCGCCAGGTGGGGTAGTCCTCCTCATGCAGTTCGTCTCCGGACCAGTTCCGCGCTTCACGCAGAAGCGCGCGCCGGTTGTACTCGGGCGCCGTAGCCGACGCCGTGAAGTAGAGGACGGGGGTGCTCTCCGGCCACGCGCGAGTGAGCAGGAAGGTCTTCCCGACGCGCCGCCGGCCGACGAGCAGCGCGATGTGGCGGGCGCCGTCGGCGGCCAGGGCGCGAAGCTCGGCGATCTCGGACTCGCGGTCGATGAGAGTCATGGGAACACACCGCCTCGTTGCTCATGACTATAGTTGCTAACAACTATATTTACTATCAACCATCATGCTGATCGACGCAAGGCCCGCGGGGAACGGGTCGAAGTGATCACTGCGTTCGCTCGGGATCCGGAGGCAGGCTTCCAGGCCCTCGGCTGAGGTCAGCCTTTTTCTCTCACTCGCGGAAGGAGGGAAGGACTGATCGTCGACCCGGCATGGCTCGACATCGCCGTCCCTCAACCCTCCACGAACACTGTGGCGAGATCGATCCCGCCCAGCCACTCCGTGCCCAGCCGGACCGGAAGCGAGTCGACGAAACGCTCGCTGTGGGGGTGGGTGGCGAGAACCCACACCTCCCACCCATTTTTCTTCCCATCCCCAACTCCAGGCCCCCGCC
>JBPCJZ010000178.1:0-4855 GCA_051004775.1 Gemmatimonadota bacterium | reverse complement strand
TTCCCCGCGTGCGCGTTGACCTGAACGCCGCCGCCTCGCACCGAACTTGCGCTCCTCCGAATCCGGGAACGGCTGAACCTTCGCCGAGGAGCGAACGATGAGACTCACCACGCAGGTAATCATGCTCGCCGCAACCGCCGGAATCGCGCTGCTGGCCGCGACCAATCGCAGGCCGGTCGAGCGCAAGGAAGCTCCCGCCCCCGCGGCGACTGAGACCGACGCCTGGTTCGTCTAGCCAGATGACCGACCCGAGCCGTCCTCCAGATCAGAGCACGACTGACTTGCTGCAGAAAGCGATTCGGGCCGATGTCCACGTCCGCGTCGACGGCGTGATGGGACGCCTCGAGCAGCAGGTGGAGACGATCGGGGACATGAAGGACCTTGAGGTCGCACTTGAGCAGGCACTGGCGGAGGTCGCCGACGCGATGGCCGAGGGAATCATCGCCCAGATGCGTGAAGCAAAGCGAGCGGATCGCCGCGGCGACACGAGCTGACCACCCCGGTCAGTTTCCACAGGCCTCACGTCAGTACGGCTCCCGGACTCCCGCCCAGTCAGAGCGGCATACTCACCGATCAAAGTTCACCGCCGTATTCATCCCACCGCCGGTGGCTAGTATCGCGCGACACACTACACTATCTTCGCGATCCGCACAGGCTAGGCATCGCAATGGCCCTCTTGCCACGATACATAGTGTAACGTCATACTATTCATCATGGTTATGCGGATGCAGGAACTCAGTGATCGAAGTGGGTTGCCTCGGACCACCATCCACCACTACTTGCGTGAGTCCCTGCTCCCACCCGCATTCAAGTCGGCGCCCAATGCGGCGGAATACTCGGAGGCGCACCTCGAACGTCTGCAGTTGATCACCCAACTCAGGACCCCCGGTCCGGAGACCGGAGTCGGCCTGTCGATCCCCGAAGTGCGAAAGGTCGTGCGCTACGTTGAGGCGGGCGCGCGACCCGAGGCGGCAACTCGTCTCGTGCGGGCCGAGACGACGGCGAGGGATGGAGAGAGTTTGCCGACGCCGCTCGTCCCGGCGGGCGGTGGGTGGCCGTCGATCGACGAGCTCGCTTCGGCGGCCGGCGTCGACCGAGATCTCGCTCGCCGAATTGCGGAAGCGGGTTTTCTGGGTGCTCCTGAGGGCCTTCACACGCCGAGCGACCTGATGGTGTTGAGGACCGCTGCCCGCGTTTGCGACAGCTACGAGGTGGATCCGGCGGACCTGGCTCCGTTTGGAGATCTCATCCGGGAACTCGGCAACTACGCCGCTACGCTCGGAGACTTGCAGGCCGCGCGAGCGGGCAGAGCGACCGCCGACGGGGAAGCACGGGGCGACCTCGGGACGGCGCTGCGCGAGCTTTCCGAGGCCCTCCTCTGGCGCGCGCTGACAGATTCTTGAAACCTCACCCGGGCGCGTCTCGTCTGATTCGACGTCCGGACCGGCGATCGGCGAGCCTGATTCGATGAGCCATCCACTGATCCAGAGCAGACAGGGACGACGATGATTCTGCGTACCGTAAGCGGAAGCTTGGCCATGGCGTGCGGCGCGGGGAGGGCGGCGGCCGCGAAGATGACGGCGAAGATGACGGCGAAGACTGCGGCGCTGGAGGCGGCGAAGACGGGGATGGCACTCGCGACCGCGGCGGTGGCGCTGACGCTGACGACGGCGTTGACGCTGGTGGCGCCGAGCCCGGCGTGGGGCCAGGACGTGGTGGCGGAGCGTGACATCGGGCTGATCCGGCAGGTGAGCCTGCCCGAGGCGGTGGAGCTGGCGCGTCGGAACGCGCCGGTACTGGCGCAGCAGGGCTCGGCGCTGGAGATCGCACGCTACTCGGAGATGACGGCGTGGGGCGCGTTCCTGCCCGACGCGTCGCTGTCCTACGACTACAGCAACTCCTCGAGCGCGCGGCTGGATCCGACGGGCCAGGCGCTGACGACGACGAACTACTCGGCGCAGCTCCGCGGCTCGGTGGACATCTTCCAGGGCCTGCGGCGCTTCTCGACGCTGTCGGGCGCCCAGCGCGGGGTGGAGGCCTCGGCGGCGCGGTACCGGCAGGCGCAGTTCCAGACGGTGCAGACGGTGAAGGTGGCGTACTACAACGCGGTGGCCTCGCGAGAGCTGGTGCGGGTGGAAGAGGACCGGGTAGAGCGGCAGGAGGCGCAGCTTTCCTTCGCGGACCAGCAGCTGCAGCTGGGTCGTGCGACGCGGTCCGACGTGCTGCGCTCGCAGGTGGACCTGAACAACGCGAAGGTCGCGCTCTTGAATGCACAGAACGGGGAGCGGGCCTCGACGTTCACGCTCGCCGAGGCGGTCGGGCTGACGGAGCCGATCGCGCCGGAGGAGGGGGCGCAGCTGGCGGCCGAGGGGCTGGCGCTCTCGCGCGAGGCGCTGCTGTCGCGGGCCCTGTCGGGCGCGCCGGAGCTGGTGAGCGCGCAGGCCGAGGCGCGGGCGCAGGAGGCGGCGGTCTCGGGGGCGCGGGCGGCCTACCTGCCGAGCCTGTCGCTGGCGGGCGGCTGGGCGTGGTCCAACTCGGACTTCCCGCCCTCGAACCGGAGCTGGTCGCTGTCGCTCTCGGGCAGCCTGCCGCTGTTTGACGGGTTTAGTCGCGAGAACCAGCTCTATTCGGCGCGGGCGCGGCTGGACCAGGCGAGGGCAGAGGAGCGGGCGGCCGAGATCGGGGTGCGCAAGGACGTCGACGCGGCGCTGTCCTCCATCGAGGCGGCGACCGCCTCGATCGGGCTCGCCGAACAGACCGTCGAGCTCGCGAGCGAGGACCTGCGCGTCATGCAGGAGCGCTACCGGCTCGGGCTCGCCACGATCCTCGATCTGCAGGCCTCACAGATCACGCTCCGCCAGGCCGAGGTCGACCTCATTCAGCGGCAGTTCGACTACCAGATCGGCCTGGCTCAGCTCGAAGCACTCCTCGGCGGCCGCATCGACCGCTGACGGGTATGACGTTCACGAGACAACAGAAGAACAACCATCGAGGTGAAGCACGTGAAGAAGCATGACGGAAGAATGATCCCGGGGTATCCAGTGACGCGGCCGCTGGCCATCCTGGCCCTGCCGATCGCTCTCGTTTTCGCCGGATCGATCGCCGGGTGCGGCGCGGGCCGGGCCGACGACGGTTCCGAGCTCGGACTCGACACGTCGACCGCGACGACGCGCGAGGTGACCTCCACGGTCGCCGCAACCGGCACGGTCGAGCCCATCAAGGTGATCGACGTGAAGTCCCAGGCCTCGGGCGAGGTTCGGGAAGTCGGCGTCGAGCTCGGCGAGCGCGTGGAGCGCGGCAGGCTCCTCGTGCGGATCGACCCGCGCGACGTGCGGAACGCCTTCGAGCAGGCCGAGGCCGATCTCGACGTCGCGCAATCGCGTTCGACGATCGCGGAACGCCAGCTCGGGCGGACATCCACCCTGCGGGATTCCGCGGTCGTCACCGAGGACGAGTACGAGAACGCGCTGCTGGAATCGGCGAACTCCAGGGCTTCGCTGATCAAAGCGCGGACGAACCTCAGTCTCGCCCGCGAGCGGCTGAACGACGTCGCGGTGACCGCGCCGATCACCGGCACCGTCGTCGAAAAGACGGTGGAAGAGGGGCAGATCATCACGTCGGCGAAGGAAGTCACCGGCGGCACGATCATGCTTCGGATGGCCGACCTCAACGAGGTGCAGGTCCGCACCCTGGTCGACGAGACCGACATCGGCTCGATCAAGCCGGGGCTGCCGGCGACCATCCAGGTCGAGGCGTATCCCGACCGCGAGTTCGTGGGCACGGTCCTTCAGATCGAGCCGCAGGCGGTCGTGGAGCAGAACGTTACGCTGTTCGCCGTCCTCACGCGGATCAAGAACGAGGACGACCTCCTGCGTCCGGGCATGAACGCCGACGTCGAGGTGCTGATCGGCCGCCGGCCGGACGTGCTGACCCTCGAGAACGCGGCGATCAAGACACCCGACGAGGCGCGACAGCTCGTCCAGGCGCTCGACATGGATCCGGCGCTCCTCGAGCAGACCGTGCAGGCGCCCGAGCCGGCCGGGGCGGCGGTCGGCGACACGCCGTCGGCGGAATCGGAAGCGGATGATGGCCTACCCACGATGGCCGAGGTGCAGGCGATGTCGCAGGACGATCGCCGGAAGATGTTCGAGAGCCTGACTCCGGCTGAGCGGCAGGAGTTGATGCGGCGTGGCAGGGACGCGCGGGAAGCGGCGCAGAAGGCGGAGCGCCAGGATCCTTCCCGCCCGAAGCCGGCCTTCGTGTTCACGTACAACTCCGAGGGGGCGCTCACGCTGAAGCCGGTGATGATCGGTCTCAGCAGCTGGGAGTACACGGAAGTGCGGGCTGGCCTGTCCGAGGGCGACGAGGTGGTGCAGGTACCGCTGGCCCTGATCCAGCAGCGCGAACTGCTCGACAGGATCCGCAGCCGTTCGTCGATCCCCGGCGTAAGCAAGAGCTAGCATGTCGCTGAACGTCATGTCGAAGCCGAAGGAGAACCGCTGATGCTGTTCGTCGAGATCATCCGTGTCGCCCTCGAGGCGATCAACGCGAACAAGATGCGCAGCCTGCTCACGATGCTCGGCATCGTGATCGGCGTCGCCGCCGTGATCACGATGGTCGCGCTCGGGACCGGGGCGCAGCGCGCGGTCAACGAGCAGATCGCCTCTCTCGGGACGAACGTCCTGACGGTGCGCGCCGGCCAGGCGTGGTTCCGCGGCGCGCGCGGCGGCGACGCGAAGCTCACGGTGGAAGAAGCGCTCGCGGTCGGGCGGGAAGCGAAATCCGTCGCTGGTGTGGCGCCCGAGATGTCGTCGAACCTGCAGATCGAGTATGGTCGCTCCAACGCGAACGTCCG
>JBPCJZ010000177.1:0-7962 GCA_051004775.1 Gemmatimonadota bacterium | reverse complement strand
GCCGAACTCGATGCGGCGGAGGCCAGGCGTACCCTCGCGCTCCTCGTCCTTCCCGGGGAGGATGAACTTCAGCTCGCTCCGGCCGATTCTCTTTCGGGGCAACCGCCGGCCATCGAAACGGAGCCGGCCATCGACATCGCGACCCGTCGCCGCGAAGTGGCGGCCCGCGAGGCCGCCGTGGAGGCCGCCCGCGCCGCGGCGACCCTCGCTCGCCGGGAACGGATACCGGACGTCACGCTATCGGGCGGCTACAAGCGCCAGTCGGACGGACTGACGGGCGCGTTTCTCGGCGTCTCCCTGCCGCTTCCCCTGTGGGATCGTCGCGGCGGAGCGATCGACGCCGCGAGCGCGAGGGTCATTGCCGCCGAGGCGAGACTCGTCCTCACGCGCCGGCTCGTCGAGAACGACGTGGCCGGTGCGCTGGCCCGTCATCGATCACTGCTGCGTCGGGCCGACCTGCTGCGTGACGCCGGAGCGGCGGACGCCACCGACCTGCTGGATATCGCGCAGGTCGCCTACGACGAAGGCGAGATGGAACTGATCGGACTGCTCGACGCCGCGGAGGCCCTGCGGGAGTCGCGCCTGATCGAAACTCGGCTGCGCGCGGACCTCTGGGAGAGCTACTACGACCTCGAGCGGGCCATCGGCGGTTTCGACGGTTCAACCGACGACATGGAGAATGACGAATGACTCTCGACATAAGTATGCTTGCCCGCCGGATACACCCGCTTGCCCGCCGGACGCCGAGGGCGCTCGGCGTCCTCGCGGCCAGTCTGTTCGCGCTCGCCGCGGGATGCGCCGGCTCCGACGAATCCGCCGATGAAGCGGAAGTTGGCAGCGTCGTCGTTACCCAGTGGAACGACTCGACGGAACTGTTCCTCGAGTATCCACATCTGCTCGCCGGCCAGGCCACGGGAAACTGGGCCATCCACCTGAGCAGCATGAAGGATTTCGGGCCGATTCGCTCCGGCACCCTCTCCGTACAGTTCTTCGACGGCTCGACGCCGGCCGAGAACTTCACGATCGAGGGCGTGGCCCGCGACGGCATCTTCCTGCTCGATCCGGTGATCGAGCGGCCGGGACGTTATCGGGTCGAGCTGAGCCTCGAGAGTCCCCAGGTGCGGAGTCGGCACATCCTGCCGGAGGTGCAGGTCTTCGCGAGCGCCGGGGAGCTTCCGGCCGAGGACGAGGAAGAGGCCGGGGGGATCTCGTTTCTCAAGGAACAGCAGTGGAAGATCGCGTTCGCCGTCGCGCCGGCCATCGTCGACACGGTGCAGCAGACGATTTCCGTACCGGGGGAGATCGTCGCGCCGGACGGCTCCCTCATCGAGATCAGCGCGCCGGCGGACGGCATCGCCACGGCGGCCGCCAACCGGAACGCCCCGTCGGTTGGCCAGCGCGTCCGCGTGGGACAGGTCCTGGCCGTCCTGTCCCCCACCAGCCAGGAAGGCGGCATCGCCGAGGTACGCGCGAGCCTCGAGCGGGCCGAGCGCGAAGTCGCCCGTTCCGAACGCCTGTTCGCGGCAGGCGCTATACCGGAACGACGCCTCGAGGAAGCGCGGCACGATCTCGAAGTGTACCGCGCGCAGGCCACCGCGATGGGGGGCGTCGGGGGTGAGGGGGCGAACGCCTACCGCCTGCGCATGACGTCGCCCATCGCCGGCGTCGTGGCGCGTCGCTCGTTCGTGCCCGGCGGTCGGGTGCGCGCGGGCGAGCCGCTGTTCACGATCGTCGATCCGGCGTCGGGCTGGCTGCGGGCCAGCGTCCCCGCCGCCGTCGCTGGTTCGATCCCCGACGACGCCGTCGCCGCGTTTACGCTCGAAGGATCCGACGAGGTACTCGAGACCTCCAAACTCGTCTCCGTCGGCAACGTGCTCGACCCGAAGTCGCGCACGGTTCCGGTCGTGTTCGAGATCGGGAGTGTCGACGGAAGGTTCACGTTCGGCCAGCTCGCGCGCGCCGCCGTGCCCACCGGCGACCTGGAGACGGGCGTGGTCATCCCGAATGCGGCGGTCATCGATGACAACGGTACGCCCGTCGCGTTCGTCCAGGCCGGAGGCGAGACGTTCGAGCGCCGCGTTCTACGCATGGGCGCGACCGACGGTCGCAACACACGCGTCGTGTCGGGCATCGAGCCCGGAGAGATGGTCGTCACTGTCGGCGCATACCAGGTGCGTCTCGCTTCCATGTCGGCCGGCGAGTTCGCCGGCGGCCACGCGCACTAGGAGAACCCAATGCTCGATCGCCTCACTCGCTGGTGCGTCCATAATCGTCTGCTCGTCGTGGCGATGGCCATCGTCCTCGTGGTAGCCGGCACGATAACCGCTTCCCGGATGCCGGTGGACGTGTTCCCCGATCTCACGGCGCCTACGGTGACCGTTCTCACCGAAGCCCACGGCATGGCGCCCGAGGAGGTGGAGACCCTGGTCACGTTTCCGGTCGAAACGACCGTGAACGGAGCGACCGGCGTGCGCCGCGTCCGGTCTTCGACGTCGCAGGGCATCAGCATCGTCTGGGTGGAGTTCGAGTGGGGCACCGACATCTACCGCGCCCGGCAGATCGTCAACGAGAAGCTGCAACTCGTAGGCGCATCTCTGCCGCAGGGCGCCGGCCCGCCCGTGCTCGCGCCCATCTCGTCGATCATGGGAGAGATCATGCTGATCGCCGTGACCGGCGATGAGACGGTATCGCAGATGGAGATGCGAACGGTCGCGGACTGGACGGTCCGTCGGCGCCTGCTCGCGGTCCCGGGAGTCTCGCAGGTGATCCCCCTCGGCGGTGAGGTGAAGCAGTACCAGGTGAGGGTCGATCCCGAACGCCTCGCGGCCTACGGCGTGTCGTTGGAGCAGGTGCTGCAGGCAGCCGAGGGCTCGAACGTCAACGCTTCGGGCGGCGTCTTCATGGACGCGGGGCAGGAGTACCTGATCCGTGGCACGGGTCGTGTGCAGGGCCTCGACGACATCGGAGCGACGGTCATCGAAGCGCGTGCCGACGCCCCGGTGTTGATCCGGGACGTGGCGGACGTGCAGATCGGCCCCGGGGTGCAGATCGGCCGCGGGGCCGCCAACGCGGCGCCAGCCGTCATTCTGTCGATCCAGAAACAGCCGGACACGAATACGCTGGAACTGACCGAGCGACTCGACCAGACGCTCACCCGGATCGACGAGGGTCTGCCGCCGGGGATGGAGATCAACCGGGGGATCTTCCGCCAGGCCGAGTTCATCGAGACGGCAGTAGGCAACGTGATGGAAGCCCTCCGCGACGGGGCGATCCTGGTGGTCGTGATCCTCTTCCTCTTCCTGTGGAGCGCGCGCACGACGTTCATCTCGGTCACCGCGATTCCGCTGTCGCTCGTCACGGCGGTGTTCGCGCTGAAGCTGTTCGGAATCAGCATCAACACGATGACGCTGGGCGGGATGGCGATCGCCATCGGAGCGCTGGTCGACGATGCCGTCATCTTTGTCGAGAACGTGTTTCGCCGCCTGCGCGAGAACCAGCATCTTCCGGAAGCCAAGCGACGCTCGGTCCACGACGTTGTGTTCCTCGCCTCGAAGGAGATCCGGGCGAGCATCATCACGGCGACGTTCATCATCTCGATCGTGTTCGTCCCGCTCTTCTTCCTGAGCGGCATCGAGGGTCGGATGCTCAGGCCCCTCGGACTCGCCTACATCGTCTCCATCATGGCGTCGCTGCTTATCGCCCTCACGGTGACGCCCGCGCTCGCCGCGTACCTGCTGCCCACGTCCCGCGCGCTGGAAACGGAAGAAGAGAGCTGGGTCGTCCGCCGGCTGAAGCTCGCGTACGCGCGGACGCTCGAACCCGTACTGCGGAATCCGCTGCCCGTCATGGTGGGGGCCGCGGTGCTCTTCGCGGCGGCGATCGCCGTGGTCCCCCTTCTCGGCCGGTCGTTTCTTCCCGAATTCCAGGAGGGGACGCTGGTGATCAGCGCGATCACGCTGCCCGGCACCTCTCTCGCCGAATCCGACGCCCTCGGCCGGCGCATCGAGGAAATCCTGCTCGACCATCCGGCGGTGGGGGAGACCGCCCGCCGCACCGGGCGCGCCGAGCTGGACGAGCACGCCCAGGGCGCTAACGCCGCCGAGATCGACGTCCGTCTCGATCTCGATGAGTACGAGTACGACGAGGTCGTCGAGACGCTGCGACGCGAGCTCACGGCCGTTCCCGGGACGCAGATCACGATCGGGCAGCCCATCGGCCACCGCATCGACCACATGCTGTCGGGGACGCGTGCCAGCATCGCCATCAAGATCTTCGGCCCCGACCTTCGCGAGCTGCGTGCCGTGGCCGCGGAGGTGGAAGCGGTGGCGAAAACCGTTCCCGGCACCGCGGACGTCGCGGTGGAACAGCAGGCGGACGTTCCGCAGATTCGCGTCGCCATGAATCGCGACGCGATGGCGCGCCACGGGATCACACCTCACCACCTGGCCGAGACCGTCGACGCGGCCTTCGCCGGCGAGGCGGTCTCGCAGGTGCTGGAGGAGCAGCGCAGCTTCGATCTCGTGGTTCGGTTCGCCGAGTCTCAGCGTGGCAGTCTCGAGGCCATCCGCGCCGCTCGTGTCAACACGCCCGGGGGTGGGCAGGTGCCCCTGTCCTCGCTGGCCGACGTGCGTCGCGACGTGGGGCCGAACATCATCTCGCGTGAAGATGTGCAGCGGAAGATCGTAGTACAGTCCAACGTTGCCGGACGGGACGTCGGCAGCGTCGTGGACGACATCCGCGCGGGTGTAGAGGGAACCGTGGCTCTTCCGCCCGGCTACTTCATCGAGTACGGCGGGCAGTTCGAGTCCGCGGGAGAGGCGACACGCCGGATCACACTGTTCTCCATGCTCTCGCTGGTGCTGATTCTGCTGCTCCTGTACTTCGAGTTCGGTTCGTGGCGCCAGGCGATTCTCGTCATGGTCAATCTGCCGCTCGCCCTGGTCGGCGGCGTGTTCGCGGTGCTCGTGACCGGCGCCGTGCTCAACATCGCCACCCTCGTCGGCTTCATCACGCTGTTCGGGATCGCCGTGCGCAACGGAATCCTGCTGGTCTCCCACTACAACCATCTCCTCGAGGAAGGCGAAACGCTCCGTGAGGCGGTGTGGCGGGGCTCGATGGAAAGGCTGAACCCCATCTTCATGACGGCCCTGACGGCGGGTCTCGCGCTGTTGCCGCTGGCGCTGGCCGGCGGCGAGCCTGGCAATGAGATCCAGAGTCCCATGGCCGTCGTCGTCCTGGGCGGACTTTTGACATCGCTCGCCTTGAACATGGTGGTGGTGCCGGTATTGTTTCTCCGCTTCGGAGTGCCGAGCGCTGGGGAACGCCCCGAGACCGCCGCCCTGATAGCCGAGCCCTCATGAAGAGCCCCGACCCGTCTCGTCCCGGCGCGCGGGAGCGTGGTACTGAACTCGGCGATGACCACGATCACCAATCCGGACCCGGCCATGGATCGGATGACGCTGAACCCGGTCAAGGTGGTCACGGTGGTCACGAGCACGACGAGGGGCTGCTGAGCCGACTGCGCCACACCCTCTGGCATTCACACGCGCCGCACGAGCGCGTCGATAGGGCGATGGAGACGCACGAGCGCGGCATCTGGGCGCTGAAGATCTCGATCGCGGGGTTGGGCGCGACGGCGCTTCTGCAAGTCGTGATCGTGGCCCTTTCCGGCTCCGTCGCGCTCCTGGCCGACACGCTCCATAACTTTGCGGACGCAGGGACCGCCCTCCCGCTGTGGCTTGCCTTCGCCATGGCGCGCCGTCCGGCCAATCGTCGCTTCACCTACGGCTACGGCCGCGCAGAGGACCTGGCCGGCCTCGTCATCGTCATGGTCATCTTCGCAACGGCGTGCATAGCCGGCTACGAATCCATCCAGCGGCTGCTCGACCCCGAACCGATGACTCACATCTGGTGGGTTGCCGCCGCTGCGATCATCGGCTTCCTCGGAAACGAGGCTGTCGCGGTCCTGCGCATTCGCGTGGGCCGCGAGATCGGCTCGGCGGCGCTCGTTGCCGACGGGCAGCACTCGCGGGTGGACGGCTTCACCAGCCTCGCCGTCCTGGGCGGTGCGGCGGGCACATGGCTTGGCTATCCGGTCCTGGACCCGCTCATCGGGCTCGGCATCACGGTCGCGATTCTCTTCATCGTCTGGGAGGCGGGACGCTCCGTCCTGCTTCGTGTCCTCGACGGGATCGAGCCGGCGGTGCTCGCCGATATCGAGGCGGCCGCGCTGGTGGCCGCTCCCGAGGTGGAATCGGTGGGCCGCGTCCGGGCGCGTTATGTGGGGCACAAGATATGGGCGGAAGTTAACGTAGCCGTCCGCCCCGGACTTTCTGTCGAAGCCGCGCACGAGATCGCCCACCGGGTGGAGGCCGGGCTGCGGGAGCGCGTCCCTGGGCTCAGCGAGGCTCAGGTGCACGTCTCTCCCGGCATGGAGCTTCCACGCGTATGAACTACAAGGCCCACTGTCGGGCTACCGATATCCATCTACAAGCCGCGGGGTCTGACCCCGTACGGCAGGCGCAAGGCGGGCCTAGGCACTCCCCGTCGTCACTCCGGGAAGTAGAATGACGAAGTCGCTGCCCCCTCCGGGTCGATCGTCGATCCGAATGCTGCCGCCGTGTTCCTCCACGATCACCTTTGCGATCGAGAGCCCCAGCCCCGAGCCCCGGACACCCGCATCTGCGTCCGTCCCGCGCTGGTAGCGCTCCAGCATTCGTGCCTTCTGATCGTCCGGAATCCCGGCACCGCGGTCTTTGATCCGCAGGGCAATGTCACCTTCGGCCGAGGTCTCGCACTCCAATCGGATTTCGCCTCCGCCATACTTCGTGGCATTGTCGACCAGGTTGCCGACGGCCCGCTCGAGCAGAGTCGCGTCGGCCGGGACGAACAGCGGCGCCCCATCGTCGACGGTCAGGCGCGCTCCCGCCTCTTCAGCGGCACCCCGGTAGCGATACGCTACGCGATCGAGGAGCGCCCGCGCATCGACGGGAACGAGCACGGGCTTCAATAGGCCACCCTCACCGCGGGCCAGCGTGATGAGATCGTCGGCCAGCGCGGACGCCTCGCGCAGGTCCTCCAGGCTCTGCCGAAGGATCTCCTCGTACTCGCCTTCCGAGCGCGGTCGCCTCAACGCGACCTCGATGTCACCACGGAGCACGGTGAGCGGGGTGCGGATCTCGTGCCCGACATCGGCCAGAAATCGTCGAAGGCTGTCGAAGGCGCGATCGATCCGCGTGAGCATCGAGTTGAGCACCTCGATCAGCCGGCCCATCTCCTCGGTTTCGGCTGCGGCGTCGATGCGGGTGTCCCCGCCCGTCATCTCGATGCGCTCGGCCTGGTGGATCACCTCGAGGACGGGACGGAGTGCGGTGGAGGCCATCCATCGACCAAGAAACAGTCCCAGGGCTGAGCTCCCGACGGTGAGCAGGCCGAGGAACACGAGCAAGCGTCGGAGGACCGTCTCGACGGGGGCAGTCGAAGCCGCGACCTGGAGCAGGTGGAGGTGATGCTGGGGCCCTGCTTGCCCCAGTGGATACAGAACGCTTCGGTAGCTAGCCCCTTCCCACGTGAATCCAAACAGTTCCGCGTCGTCCGCATCGAGCACGTTCTGACGAACAGAGGCGGGCAGCGGAAGATCACGGCTGCCAAGATTCTCGGTTCTGACGACGGGCTCGCCGCCCAGGCTCCATACCTGAGCGTATCGCGACAGAAGGACCTCCTGCCCGGGTCCACCACTCGAAAACACGTCGTCATGAAAGTGTACCGTGGAATCCGGCGAGTCCGCCGCGGCTCCGGCCTCGATTGACGCGAGACGGATGAGTGTCTGATCCAGCTGCTCGTGCAGGAGCGTCCGGACCGCGAGGTACGTCACCAATGATGCTGCGATGACTACGCCCAGTACGATGAGCGCGAAGCGTCGGGCGAGCCGCACGCGAAACGAGGGACGCGACCTGACCGTGC
>JBPCJZ010000176.1:0-53041 GCA_051004775.1 Gemmatimonadota bacterium | reverse complement strand
CACTCACTACGACCACGACAGGCAGGAGAACCGTGAACCTCCCCACGGGGATCGTTCCGCTCGACGAGCGTGTCTCGGGCCTTCGCAGCGGCGGACTCTACCTCCTGACGGGCGCCGCGGACACCGCCAAACTCGCCTTCATTCTCCAGTTCGTGCACGAAGGCCTTCGCAGGCGCGAGCGCGTCGCCCTGCTCAGCGCGGCCACTCCCGCCAGCATCATCGAACAGGCCGAGTATTTCGGCTTCGACCTCGCAACGCACTGGCACGACGGCAGTTGCATTCTTCTCGGGTTCAAGGGCAACTATCCTCGGCGGGTAGTCCACACCCCGGATCCCAACGAGGCCTTCGAGGAACTCGCGGGTCTCATCGCGCCCCCCGTCGACCGGATCGGTGTCGACCCGGGATCCTTCCTCTGGTCTACGCGTGCCGGTACGACAATGGCCCAGGGCTTCCAGAACTGGGTTGCCGACAGCGGAGCCACGGTCGTCGCGTCCGTGGCTTCGGGCCTCGAGGACCGTCCGGATCCGGCGACCGAGTGGGTGTTGCAACGTGCATCCGGAGTCTTCCATTTCGCCCGGATCAGTAACGGTCTGCACGAGGTCGCGATCAGCCGTATGACCCCGCCAGTCGAGACGACCGGTCCGCTGAGCCTGGAGTTGTGCGCGGGAAGCGGACTGCGGGCCCCGACCGGCGCCATCGAGCGGCGCAGCTCGGATCGGGGCAGCGCCGGCGGTGACAGACTCTACCTCGTCGAGCTCGGCGGGCGGGCCCCGTCGGACCTCGCCGGCTGGCTCGGCCGAAATCGCGACACCGTACGCCTCACCGACGGGATGTCGCTGATTCAGAAGCTTCCTTCCGCACCGGCGGGAACCGTGTGCGTGTACGTCAACCGCGAGCATACGGACGAGGCCGTCGAGCTGATCCGCGCCCTCCGGCCGCTCAGTTCGGCCGCCGTGCTCCTGCTGTCGGACCACGAGCTGCGCTCCGGCGACCAGGCGGCCGCGCTCGGCGCGGGCGCCGACGACGTCGTGTCGGGGGGAATAGACTTCAAGGAGCTGGACGCCCGCATCCGACGTGCGCAGGAGTCCTCCCGCCGACAGGATCCGGATCCGGCGACACCCGCCGGACCGGCAGCGATCGACGGCCTGCTGCCGGAGACCGAGTTTCGACGGATGCTCGGTGACCGGCTCGATGCGCAGGGAGAGGAACTGTTCAGCCTCCTGCGCTTTGATCTTCCGACGGTGGGAGATATGGGAGATGCGCTCCTCAGCAGTGTGCGGAGCGACAGTGGCGACGTCGTCGGCCCGCTTGCCGGCGGATATGCGGTCCTCCTGCAGGACGCGCGCGCCCAGCAGGCCGAGGCGTTTCTTCGACGCGTGCAGACAGAGCTGCGCCGGCGCGGCCACGAAGTGACCCTCGCGGCAGAGATCCTTGCCAACCCGGAACAGCGCGAGCACATCCGGGCCCTGGTCGAAGGGTAGATCGTCCATGCATTCGAGCGACCGGGCGAAGCGGCGCGTTCCGTACTGGCTCAGCTATGCCCTGACCGCCGGCGGTCTCCTCGCGCTCACGGGGGCGCTCGTCCTCATCGTACTTCCCTCGCGCTACGCGCTAGTGGCCGACCTGCGCGAGTCCGGCATTTCGTTTCCCACCCGGACCGACGCCGTAGCCTTCCCGATGCCGCAGCGGGAACCGCTCATCGAACCCCCTCCCCCCCGGGTCGTGCGGGAGCCCGGGCCGGCGGAGCGGCTGTGGCTGGACCTCGCCCCGCTCCTCGCGGCGCGTGCCTATCCGCCGGCCATCGCCCGGATGGACGCCTACCTGGCCGACCACCCCGAGGATCTGTCCGTGCGACGCGAACGGGCCCGCACTCTCGCACTCGCGGGTCGTCCGGCGGCGGCTCGCGCCGCCTTCGAGGACCTGGTCCGCCGGGCCGGCGCGCCGGCCGACCGCCTGGCCCTCGCCCGATTGCTTCGCGACGAAGGCCGCACCGATGCGGCGATTCGCCTCTATCGCGATTTGCTCGCTGAGCGCCCGACCGACTCCGACCTGGGCCACGAGCTCGCCCGTCTCTACATGTGGGCCGGAAGGTACGGGGAGGCCGAGGCCGAACTGCGCAGGCTCGTGGCGGCGCACCCCCGCGACGGCCGGTACCGCCTCGACCTCGCCCGAGCCCTCTACTTCGACGACCGCCCGCAGGACGCCCGTACCGTCCTCGCCGGCATTTCCGCCGACGGAGCCGTGGCGATGGCCGCCGCGGAGCTGGATCGGGAACTGGCGCGCGTCCTGACCCCGCCGCCCGAACCGGAACCGGCCCCTCCCACGCTCCTCGAACTTGCCCGGCGGGCCGCAGGCGAGAACGAGCTCGCCGCCGCGCGCGACCTCTACGCTCGGGCCGTCGCGGCCGCCCCGGGTGACACGGCGCTCGCGCGGGAGTACGTCGACTTCCTCCAGTTCCGCGACGAGGACCTGGATGCGGCCATCACGGCGCTCGAGGAGTACCGTGACCACTTCGGCCTCGACGCCGACGGTCGCTACCGCCTCGCCCAGCTCTACGTCTGGACGGACCGGGGCGACGCGGCCCGATGGGAACTCGAGAGCCTGGTGCACGATCGCCCGGAACGAGCCGACGCCTGGTCGTTGCTCGGCGACGTATATCGGTATGCCGACCAGCGCGAGCCGTCGCGCACCGCCTACGATCACGCGCTTCGGCTCGACCCGGCCGACGCCCGCGCCATCGGCGGACTCGCCGAACTCGATCGTCTCCGGGTAGAGACGCGAGCCTCGCGCGAGACGGAGCCCATGGGCCTCGGACCGAGCGCCTCCCTGTTCCGCGACTCCGACGAGTTCCTGCGAGTCGATCTCGGCGGCGGCACGCAGTGGACCACGCAGGATTTCGTGGTCGGGCTCGACGCGGGCTATCGGCACCTCGAGGGATTCGACCTCGCCGGGATCGAGACCGACGACGACGGCGTGTTCGCCGCACTGGAGGGCGCCCGCTGGTGGTCGGAGTCGTCGGTTCGCGCATCTCTTCGAGTGGGGGTGGATCACCTGGCCGCCGCAGGGACCGAGCCGGTGTTCGGCCTGTCGCTCGCAAAGTTCGGCGCTTCGGGCTCCCGGCTCGCGCTTCGCTACGATCACGGGCCCGCTTACCCCATGACCTACACGCTCGAGAGCGCGATCGCCGACGTCGCCGCCGACCGCGTCGAGGTCGCCGCGTACGCGCCCTTCGGAAGCGCCTGGTCGATCGCCGTCGCCGCGGAGGCGGCGCGGCTGAGCCTGTCCGGCGCCGCCAGCACACGGCTGATTGGGGGCGCGACGCTGAGCCGGCCGCTCAATCCGTGGCTGACGATAGACGCGGGGACGCGAGTGCTGGGCTTCACCGCGGCGGCTCCCTCGCCGAGTCGACGTCTGTACTGGGACCCCCGACTCTTCTGGTCCAACACCGTGGGCCTGACCGTCGGCCGCGCACCCGCGGGGGGCGTCGGCTACCGGCTGCGCCTCTCGGGCGGCGCGGCCTACGCGGACGAACGTGACGCGATCACGGCGGACTGGATTCCGCAGTTCGCCGCCGAGGCGGGACTCTCGTGGTCGTCGGAGCGGACCGACTTCGAGCTTGGCGTCTTCTACCGGCGCGGCCGCGAGAACGAGTACAATTCCGGCGGTGGCGACCTCACGCTGCGGTGGCGGCCGTGAGAGACGTCCGCGGGCGTTCCCTCGGTCCGCTCCTCCTGGTACTGCTCCTCACGGGCGGCACCGTCGCGGCAATCGTCTGGGCGGTGAACTCGCCGGACCAGATCCGCGTGGTTCTCATTCGGATGGTCCTCATCAGCCTCGTGATTTTCCTCGGCATCCTGCTGATCCGCTTCTTCACCCTGCTGTGGTTCGGCTTCATGCAGCATGCGGAGCTCGACGTCAGCGAACGGGACGATGCCGAGCTGCCCCCCGTGTCGGTGATCGTGCCGGCGTACAACGAGGGATCCGTGATCGGGGCGGCAATCGAGAGCCTCCTCGCCCTCGATTACCCCACCTACGAGGTGGTCGTCGTGGACGACGGCTCGCGCGACGACACGCTCGCGGCCGCAACGCGCTGGGAGGGTCACGGCGGGATCCCCGTCCGCGTGTTCAGCAAGCGGAACGCCGGTAAGGCGACTGCGCTCAACCTCGGCATAGCCAACGCCCGGTTTCCCTTCCTGTTCTGCATGGACTCGGACTCGACGGTCGACCGCGACTGCCTGCGGCGGGCCGTCGTACACATGGAGGACGAGACGGTCGGCGCCGTGGCCGGCAACGTGAAGGTGCGCAACCGGGTGTCCCTGCTCACCCGGCTGCAGGCACTCGAGTACATCGAAGGCCTGAACATGCCCCGCCGCGCGCAGGGGTTCGTCGCGGCGGTCAACATCGTTCCGGGACCGGTCGGCCTGTTTCGACGGGAGGCGCTCGAGGATGTCGGAGGCTACGACACCGACACGTTCGCGGAGGACGCCGACCTCACGCTGAAACTCATCGCGGCGGGCTGGAAGGTCGCCTACGAAGACCAGGCGATCGCGTGGACCCAGGCCCCCGAGAAATGGTTGGATCTCATTCAGCAACGCTACCGCTGGACCCGGGGCATCCTCCAGGCCCTCCGCAAGCGGAAGCGTCTGTTTCTCCAGCCGTTCCCCGACTTCCCGCTGTGGTTGTCGGCCCTGGAGATGGGATTCGAGGCCGTGCTGTGGCCGATGATGAACGTCTTCGCCCACCTGTTCTTCGCCATCGTAGCGCTGCTGTTCGGCATGGGAGAGCTGCTGCTCTACTGGTGGGTGCTGCTGACCCTGCTCGATCTCGCGGCCGCGCTCGTGACCGTGTCCATGGAGGAAGAGCAGCTCAGCCTCGTTCCCCTCGCGGTGATCTACCGCTTCTTCTTCATACTCTTCCTCGACGTCACCAAGACGTTCGCGGCGATCGAGGAGCTGTTCCGTTTCGGCATGGGCTGGGAGAAGCTCGGCCGAACACCGGTCCGCCCCGCGGAAGAAGGTGCCCGATGAACATCCTCGACATTCTGATCACGATCATCGTCGTAACGATCCTCGTCACGATCGTCCTCGGCGTGATCACCTACATCGCCTACAAGCTCCGGCTCGCCCGCCGTCCGTCGGTCTCGCAGGACAACGGCGACGGGACGTGGTACTTCGAGCGGCACGAGCCCGGTGCGTATCCCCACCCCGAGGTATCCGCCGCTTCCTCGACCGAACCGGGCTGACCTCGTGCCTCCGAGAAACAATCCGGTGCCACGCGCCAGATCCGCCTTACACTGGCTGGGCGGGCTCCTGTTGCTGGGCGTGCTCGCCGGCCTGCTCGTCGCCGCCGCCGCCGCACTGTGGCAGGACGTGGACATCAACAGTCTCGCGCGGAAGGCCGCCGCGGTCAGCGACGTTCCCCCGCCCCTGCCCGAGGAGTCCGACGGCCCGCGGGCGGTGCTCGCGCGGCCCGTGGACGTCGTCCTGTACGCCAATGCCGCGACGTCGTCGTATTTCCCCGACTCGACCTACCTGCCTGGTGCTCTCGCGGAGTGGGACCGTACCCTCGGCGCGCTCGGATGGCGTGCCCGCCGCATCGGGTCGCGCTCCGAGCTCGACGCACTGCCCGCCGGCAGTCTCGTGATCGCGCCGGAAGCTCTCTGCCTCAGTGCCGCGGAGGTCGAGGCGCTGTTTCGCCACCTGCGCAGGGGCGGCGGCGTGGTCGCCAACTGGGCGCTGGGTGCACGGGACGCGCGATGCCGCTGGCGCGGCTGGGATACCCTGCGCGACTTCACGGGGGCGCTCGACTTCGTCGAGTATCAGCCGCGGGACGAACTGTTCATCACCGTGCCGGCCGGTCTGCCGGTCTCCGGGGGCCTCCCGCCGGGCGCGCGGATCGAGTTCTACGCCGACAGCCACCTCGGCCTGCTCACGCCCGGCCCCAGGGTGTACTGGTCCGACTGGGCGCTCAACAGCGTGTCCGAGGGCGGTACGTCTGCGACCGACGGTGCGCTGGCGCTCCAGACGACGCTCGGCGGCGGGCGAGCCGTTTGGATCGGCTTCCGTCCGCGACAGGCGGCGCGGCCGCTCGACCAGGCGCGCGTCGCACGCCTCGTTCGCAATGCCGTCCAGTGGGCCGCCGGCCTGCCGGTCGCGGAGGTTTCGCCGTGGCCGGAGGGGCGCCGCGCCGGCTTGCTCATCGCCGAGGACAGCGAGAGCGGCTTCGCCAACGCCGCGGGACTCGCGCGGATCCTGCGCGAGCACGACATGAAGGGAACGTTCTTCGCCGTTTCCGAGCAGGCTCTCGAGCATCCCCACCTTGCCGACTCGCTGCGTGCGGCCGGTGAAATCGGGAGCCACACGTTCGATCACGTACCGACCGTAGGGCTGCCGATGGGCGAGCAGGAGATCCGCCTGGACCGCAGCCGTCGCGAGCTCGAGAGCTGGTCCTCGGGCGAGGTCGTTGGCCTCCGCCCGCCCGAGGAACGGTTCGACGAAGGCACGCTGCGGGCCTGGCTGCGCAGTGCGGGGCAACAGCGCGGCACCGCGTACGTCGCGGCCGTCAACGCCGCGCGCTCCGCCGCGCCCGAGGTCTTTCGGTATCCGGAAGGACCCATCGTGGTGCTGCCGCGGCTGATGAAGGACGACTACAACGTGGTCGTGCAGGAGGGCACGCGTCGCCCGGAGCGTATTCTCGCCGCCTACGTCGACGGAATGAACAAGCTGGGCGCTCTCGGCGGCCTCGCTTTCGTCAGCCTGCACACGCAGATCGCCGGCACGCCGGGCCAGATTGGCGTGATTGGCTCGGTGCTCGACAGTGTCGTGGCGCAGCGGGATCTGTGGTGGGTAGCGACCGGCGCGGAGATCGCCCGCTGGTGGCTGGATCGCGGGGCCATGCGCGTCGAGCTGCGCGAAATTGGACTCGGCGGGGAACTCGAACTGATTCTCCAGGCTCCCTCCGGTTCCGCGGCGCGCGAAGTCTGGCTCGACGTGACGCTTCCCGGCGGCGAACGGGTACCGTTCGAGGGGGATCTCCGGCTCCCGTACGCCGTGACGGACTGGGGCGTGCGCTTCCCCGTGCATCCGCTGATCCCTGGTGAAGTCCGCACGCTTCGCCTGGTGACGCTGGAAACGCTGAATGCGCTCGAGGCGGAGGCGGCGGCCCTCATCGACCCGGAGCCGTTCACCCGCTGACGGCCCGCCAGCCGGGGCGGCCCACGGCACGCTGGAGCCGGCGGGCTTGTCCTGATCCTGCGTCGTGGCGACCTTGCGCCCCCATGGGCGTAAACGACGTAAATCTCGCCGTCGATCAGGAGGAGCTGCGCGTCTTCACGCAGGCTCTGTTGCGTGACGTCCGCGCCCTGGAGCGGATGCTCGAGACCGGCGCCATCGAATCCGGCATTCGCCGCATCGGCCTCGAGCAGGAGATGTTCCTCGTCGACGAGGTCTATCGTCCGGCCCCGGTAGCCGTCGAGGCGCTCGAACGCATCGAGGACCCGCGGGTGACGAGCGAGATCGGTCGCTTCAACCTCGAGTGCAATTCTGAGCCGCTCGAGTTCGGAGGTGACTGCCTGCGGCGGATGGAGGTGCAGATCGGGGATCTGCTCGACATCGTCCGCGACGCCCTGGTGGGCCTCGGGGCTCGCCCCGTCCTGACCGGGATCCTGCCCACGCTCCGGAAGTCCGACCTGACCCTGGAGAACATGGTCCCCGCGCAGCGCTACTACGCGCTCAACGAGGCGCTGACCAGGCTGCGCGGAGGCCCGTACGTCCTCTACATCAAGGGGACGGACGAGCTGCGGCTGACCCACGAGTCGGTGATGCTGGAGGCGTGCAACGCGAGCTTCCAGGTCCATTTCCAGGTCGGCCCCGAAGAGTTCGTGCGCCTCTACAACATCGCCCTCGCCGTGACGGCGCCCGTCCTCGCGGCTGCGGTCAATTCGCCGATCATGCTCGGGCGGCGGCTGTGGCACGAGACGCGGATCGCTGTCTTCCAGCAGTCCGTGGATACGCGGCAGACGATGCCGGAGCTGAGGGACATTTCTCCCCGCGTGAGCTTTGGCCGCGACTGGGTGCACAACTCGGTGCTCGACATCTTCCACGAGGACATCTCCCGGTTCAAGGTCATCCTGGGCCGCGAGATCGACGAAGACCCGTTCGAGGCCATCGAAGCGGGGCGCGCGCCCGCCCTGAAGGCGCTCCAGTTGTTCAACGGCACCGTGTATCGCTGGAACCGCGCCTGCTACGGCGTCGGGGACTGCGGCAACGCCCACCTGCGCATCGAGAACCGCGTTCTCCCGTCCGGACCGACGGTGCAGGACGAGGTTGCCAACGCCGCCTTCTGGTACGGGCTGGTCAGCGCCCTGGCGAACTCCGGCGAGGACGTTCGGGAGCGCATGGAGTTCGACGCGGTGCACACCAATTTCGTGGCGGCGGCACGCCTCGGCCTCGACGCGCAGATGGAGTGGTTCGACGGCGCTTCGTTCAACGCGCAGGACTTGATCTGCAACCACTTGCTCCCCCTGGCCGAGACCGGGCTGGCCGCGTGCGGCATCGACGCGGCGGACATCGACCGGTACCTCGGCACGGTGCGCGAACGGGTCGAGCGGCGCGCTACCGGCGCGCGCTGGATGCTCGGTTCCCTCACCGGAATGGGACGCGAGGGGACGCTCGAGGAGCGGCTCGCCGCGCTGGTGGCCGCCACCCTCGACCGGCAGGCGGAAGGAAAACCGGTGCACGAGTGGGAACCGGCGCGGCTGGCGGACGGGGGAGGGCTGCGCTCCAGCTACCAGAGGCTCGAACAGTACATGCAGACGGACCTGCTCACCGTGAACGAGGACGAGCCGATCGAGCTCGTCACGAACCTCATGGACTGGCACCGCCTCCACCACGTGCCGGTGGAGGACAACGACCATCGACTCGTCGGCCTGGTCTCGCTTCGCCCGCTGCTGCGGTTCCTCGCCAGCGAACACAGCCGGCAGAGCAACGGAACCCTTGCGGTCCGCGAAGTGATGGAGAGCGAGCTCATCACGGCGCCTGCCGACATGCCGACCCTCGAGGCCATCGAGCTCATGCGGGGCCACCGGATCTCCTGCCTGCCCGTCGTCCAGGACGGACGCCTGGTCGGCCTCATCACGGAACACGACTTCATGCGGGTCGCCGGCATCCTCCTCGAGGAGATGCTGCGCGAGTGAGCTCCGGCCCCTTCCTTCCCGACGCTCTGCGCCCGGACCATCACGAACTGGGTCGACTGAACGGTGGCGACATCGGGGACGGGACGGCCCTCGTCATCGCCGTCGGGGGCCTGCACGGGAACGAACCCTCGGGCGTCCACGCGCTGCGCCGCGTCCTGCGGCGCCTCGGCCCCGACGCCGCGTTGCTCCGCGGCCGCTTCATCGCGTTCGCCGGCAACCTGGAAGCCCTCGGGGAAGGCGAGCGGTTCATCGACCGCGACTTGAACCGGGGCTGGACCACGACGCGCGCCGCCCGACTGGACGCGCGGCCCGAGGCGCCCGAGGACCGGGCCCAGGCTTCGCTGATCCGCGCGATCGTCCCCCTCCTGCGGGAATGGGACGGGCCCCGCTACGTGATCGATCTCCACACCACATCCTCCGACAGCGCGCCGTTCGTCACGACAGGGCTCGACGTGGCGGTCGAGGCGTTCGCGCGGCGCCTCGGGATGCCGATCGTCCGCGGGATCGAAGAGCAGCTCGACGGCGCGATGCTGACATACCTCCACGAGTTCGGACCGCTCGGCTTTGGCGTGGAAGCGGGGCGACACGACGACCCGGCGGCCGTCGATCTCCACGAGGCGGCGCTGGGGCTCACCCTGGTCGAGGCCGGCATCGTACCGGAGGAATCGGGACTGGTCGACGTGGCCGACTGCCGCCGCCGCATCGGGATCGCGCGGGCCGGATTGCCCGACGTCTACGAGGTGGTCTACCGACGCGGAATCACGACGGCCGACGGCTTCGTGATGGCGTCGGGACATCGGAATTTCGAGCCGGTGGAGCGCGGGCAGGTCATCGCGCGCGACGCGAGCGGTGAGGTACGGATCCCGATGGACGGACTGCTGTTCCTGCCGCTGTATCAGCGGCAGGGAGATGACGGGTTCTTCGTGATCCGGCCGGCGGCGAACGAAGTCGCTCCGGCGGACGAAGTCGCTCCGGCGGACACGCCCGCGGCCGATGGAACGGTCACGTCGCCTGGAGGCTGACCTCCGCCTTCGTGTCCGCCGATCGGTAACACGCCTCCACGATCTCCATCAGCGCGATCTGACGGGTCTCCGCCTCGATGGGAGCCTCGCCCCGGGCGATTCTCAGGAAGTAGGCCCATTCCTGCCGGTACGAGTCCTGGTACAGCGCGCTCGGCGCCCGTGACAGCGGCGGCGTCACGTCCGCGATCCCCGTCTCCAGCCGGCGATGGACGCGTAGAGGCGCCGACTCGGCGCTTCCCTCTGAGCCGAGGATCGTCAACTCGTGCTGATCCCGGTCGTCGATCAGCTCCCACGTCACCTCGACCTGGATCGTCGCGCCTTCCGCGGTGCCGAGATGCATGAAGGCGCTCGTCTCGACGCCCTTGTCTCCAGCGAGCTGGCAAGAGAGCCGGCGGATCTCGGGGTAGCCCATCGACCACAACGCCAGGTCCAGCGCCTGGGCGCCCAGGTCCATCAGCACGCCGCCGCCGGCGTACTTAGGGTCGGTCCGCCAGCCGCGGCGCGGCCGGCGTGACCTGCGATTGAGCCAGCGCGAGCGCACGAAGAACACCTCGCCCAGTTCTCCGCTTGCGACGAACTGACGGAGGAGCCGGAAATCGTGCCGATACCGATGGTTGTTCGCGACCATGAGCTGCCGCCCGGCGGAGTCCGCCGCCGCCACGAGCCGGCGCGCGGACTCGCTCGACACGGTCAGGGGACGCTCGCACAGCACGTGGGCGCCCCGTTCCAGCGCCGCGAGCACTCCCTCTTCGTGGGCGCCGTTGGGCGTACAGAGGAGGACGGCGTCGAGCGGCTCGTCCGGCAGCAGGGATGGAAGGTCCGCGGCGATCGTGGAGACGCCGAACCGCTCGCCGATCGTGGCCGCCTTGCGGCGGTCCGGATCGGCGATGCCGACGATCTCCACGCCCGCGAGACGGGCCAGGATGGGCAGGTGTACCACCTGCGCGGCTCCGCCCGCCCCGAGAACGGCGATCCTCACGTCCTTCACGTCGCGGTCGAGGTCACGGCCCGAAGGTGTAGTAGACGCCGAACGCGCCGCCCAGGCTGCTCGCGTCGGTCACGGCCGTGGCGCGGAACTCACCGTAGGCGCTCCAATCTGGCGAGAGCGCGAACTGGAGGCCGCCGACGACGGAGAGGCCCGCCGTGACGACTGCATCGTCGAGGAACGTGCCGCTGATGGCGTTTCCGTCGTCATTCAGCGCGTACACGTCCACCCCGGCCCCGATGTACGGAGACACGGTGGAGATGGAGGTGATGTACTGGAGGTCGGCGGCGAACACGTAGGCCGACCGCTGGATCTGCCCCAGGTTGATGCTCCCCGGCGGAAGCTCCGATACATCTTCGAGCTGCGCTTCGAGCTCGGTGACCGACTGGCTGTTCACGTCCGCCTTCCAGTAGCCGAAGCGCGGCACGACGCGGATTCCCGGCCCGAGGAAACCCAGGTCCATCCGTACTCCGAGCCCGAACGTGCCCTCGTTCTGGGTAGGGTCTACGAACAGGACTTCTGCGCCGATCGCCCGGAACCCGAGGTTCGTGTAGTCGTACTCTTCCAGGTTTTGCGCCTCGACCGGCCGGGCCAGCGCACCGAAGGCGACCAGCCCGGTGACCACCGCCAGGCTCCGTCGGACCACGTTCCCTCTTCCCATGCCACCCATCGCTCGTCGTCCTTTCGTATAGTTCTCCGCGCTGGTGCGCGTCGATCTCAGACATTTCATCATTGATACACCGACATCACGTTCAATATACCGACACCAACTCCGCGCCCGGATAGTAGGTCTGGAGGATGCTCTCCCAGTCCTGCCCCGCCTTCGCCCGGCCGATCGCTCCCCACTGGCACATTCCCGACCCGTGGCCGAAGCCGCGGCCGTGCAGCTCGACCACGTCGTCGGGGCGGATGACCACGTCGAAGTCGGTCGATCCGAGGATACGTCCGGCCGCGTCCGCGAGTGCGATCCGGATGTCGAGCCGCTCGAGGACGAACTCAGCCCGCTCGCCACGAACCGCGATTCCTTCCACGCGTCCCGTCGGCGTTCGCGCCGCGATCCGCAGGCCGAGGATGTCGCCCGTATCCTCCGGCCGCGCCCCGAAGATTCGCCGCATCTGCGCCCGAATCCTGCCGTTGAGGTCCGCGGGCGAGATCTCCTCCACCCACCGGTAGCGGGGCGACGCCGCGCAGTAGTCGGTCCCGTCGGGGGCGCGGTCCGATACGGATTGAAGATACGGAGCCGGCGTTCGATCGAGAACCTCCTCCACGGGCGCGGTCCGGCCGCCGCACGTCGAGTGGTACATCGCCCGGATCGGCAGGCCATCGTACATGAGGATGCGTCCCGCCGTCTCCTGCACCGCGCGGGTCGATTCCGGCCGCTCCGCCGCCATCCCGCCGTACGCCTGGTCCTCCACGGAACCGAAGACGTCGAAGCCCATCTCCTCGCGCGCCCGCAGATGGGCGACGGCGTAGGTGCGGGCCGCGACGGCCTGGGCGGCCACCGCGGCTAGCTCGCTCTCCCCGCGCGGTCCGATCTCGATCGGCACGACGCCCAGCAGATAGTCCTCGAGCGGCAGCTCGTTGACCGCGTTCAGGCCGGCCTCTTCCACCGCGTATACGTCGACCACACCGCGGTACGAGGCGCCGCCGAAGTTGACCGGAGCGTCGCCTGCCGGGGCCACGCGTATGGCGACGGACTCTCCGCGCTCGTCGTTGCGGCCGGCGACGGCGACGGCCATCGGGCCGCGCCGCTCGATGCGGACCGGCACGCCCGGCGCCGCTTCGAAAAGCTTCGCCCCCGACTGTGCGTCCGTGACCACGAGGCCATCAGCGGACGCGAGCCGTAGCGCCGTGTCGGCCGCGACCGCCAGGCCCACGCGGATCGGGGGCCCGGCCGGCCGTGGCGCCCGGCTCGCCCCGAGCGTCGCGGCGACGACAAATGCCGCGGCCGGGAGAACGAGCGCCGAACGGAGCGAAAGCCGGCGGTCCGGCCGCGACCCGTTCATCGTCCCCACCCGGAGTCGAGGCCGAGGGTCGCAAGCGGCAGGGGCCGCCGCCCGGGAGCCACCACGTCGGCGGCGGTCGGAAACTCCGGTGCGGCGCGGCGCTCGGCGAGGATCTCGGCCTCGAGGTCGTAGTCCGAAGCCGCCGTAACCCGCGCGTCGACGATCGTCCCCGGCCGCCAGTCGCCCGCGGCGCCGTCCAGCATCGTGACGCCGTCGACGTCGTCGGCCTGGCCGCGGGTCCGGCCGACCAGCCGGCCATCTTCCACGCGGTCTACGATGACCTCGTGCCGGCGACCGATCTCCCGCTCCATCCGGCGCGCCCCGATCGCGCGCTGCACCTCGATCGTCTCTTCGAGGCGTTCCTTCCGGACGTCGTCGGGCAGATACATGTCCCCCATCTCGGCGGCTCTCGTATGGGCCTGCGGAGAGAAGGCGAACGCTCCGAGCCGGTCGAACTCCACGTCCTCCATGAAGTCCAGGAGTCCACGAAAGTCCTCTTCCGTCTCACCCGGGAAGCCGACCAGAACGGTCGTCCGGAGCGTCAGGTCGGGTATCGCGGCGCGGAGGCCGGCGATTCGCCCGTACAGCTTCGCCCGGCGCTCCGGGCGCCGCATGCGCCGAAGCACGGGGTCGCTCGCGTGTTGTATGGGCATGTCGATGTAGGGCAGCACGCGCTCCTCCGAGGCGATCAGGTCGACGAGGGGCTGACGGAGGCCGGCCGAATAGATGTAGAGCAGCCGGAACCACGGGATGTCCGTCTCGTCCAGCAGGCGGCGCAGCAGCAGGGCCAGATCCGTTCCGTCGCGGAACTCCCGGCCGTAGAACGCGAGATCCTGCGCGACGAGGTTCACTTCGACGGCGCCCTGGGCCTCGAGGCGTCGCGCCTCGGCGACCAGCGCGTCGGTACCGAAGGAGCGGTGTTTCCCGCGCCACAGTGGGATGGCGCAGAAGGCGCAGCCGTGATCGCATCCCTCGCTGACCTTGAGGTAGCGCACGTGGCTCCGATCGCCGATCGGCATTCGGACGCCGGGGTGGTCCTCGAGGCGTGGCCCGAGGAGGCCGAGTCCGCGCAGCCTGGGAATCAGCGTCTCGACGTCGCGCAATCCGATGAACATGTCGACCTCGGGAAGGGCGGGCTCGAGCTCTTCGCGGTACTGCTCGACCAGGCAGCCGAGCGCGACGACGGCCTGGACGCCCCCGTCACGCTTCAGGCGAGCGACGTCGAGGAGCGTGTCGATCGACTCTTCCTTGGCCGCGTCGATGAAGCCGCAGGTGTTCACCACGATCACATCCGCGGTGCCCAAATCGGCCACGTGCTCTGCCCCATGGCCGGCCAGTGCGGCCAAGAGCCGCTCCGAGTCGACGGTGTTCTTGTCACATCCCAGGCTGACGAGCCCCAGCTTCATCCAGCCACCCGTCGACCTCGGAACGAACGTTCGATTCGCGCCACGGTCAGCCTTCGAACACGTCGGCGCCCGCCGGAGGCGTGAACCGGAAGACGGCATCGGGGATCGTCGCGTTGGGCTGCAAGTCCCGGAGGACCACCGTGCGAAGGGTCTCGTTGCGTTCCATGATCTCGAACTTGCGGACGAGGTACGACTTCGCGTCGACCCACACGCGCACGTGGCGGTACGGCGACTCGCCGGTCGGCGTCAGCAGGATGCGGAGCGTCTCGTGCCCGTCGATCTCTTCACGGTCCTGCAGCTCGGCGTCGTAGCCGGCGCCGGCCTCGTCGAAGATCCGGCCCTGAAGGTCGACCATGCCCGACCCGGTCACGTCCGCCTCGATGGCGCTGCGGATGACCTGGTTGGGGTGAGAGCTCGGGTAGTAGAGCCAGAGATGGCTTCCGTCGGCCACGATCACGTCGTCGGCCGGCTCGAAGAAGTCCATTTTGAACCGGCCGCGCCCCTTCTGGTACCACGTGCCCGTACCGCTGCGGCTGCGTCCCAGGAGCGTGACGTCGATCGTCTGATCGAACTCGGCCTGTAGCGACGTGAGGCCATCGTAGACACTGTCGGCCTTCGCCAGGACGACGCGTACGTCTGTCGCCTTCGTGGCCGTCGAGCCAGCGGACTGGGCGGCGACGGGCGGCGCTGCGGCAAGCGCCAGTGCGACGGCGCCGACGGACGTCCAGCCGGTCCTGTTGATCATGTTGCGCATCTATCCAGTCCCCTGCTCGATGAATCGATCCCGGGCGGTGCGGGCGTAGCCGTTCCGGCGCCCTGTTCATGTGTAAGACGGATACCCGGTCCCGCGGGTCACCGTTCCGGCCTGGCGGCATGCCCGCCGTCTGCCCGACCAGAGGGGGCCGCCGCGCAGCAGCCGGGCGGGAGGCTCAGCCTACCCCTCGCCGTTCTGTGACTGCTCCTGCAGGTCCTCGCCCTTCATCAGCGCTTCGAGATGGCCGAGGCTGATCATGACCTCGCGGGGCTTCGACCCGTCCGCGGGGCCGACGACGCCCGCCGAATGTAGCTGGTCGATGATCCGTGCCGCCCGCCCGTAGCCGATCTTCAGGCGCCGCTGCAGCAGGCTGGTGGAGCCGGCGTCGTTGGTGATCACGATCTCGGCCGCCTGGCGGAAGTACTCGTCCCAGTCCGTGAGGATCTGGTCCCCCACGTCGACCTGGCTCTCCTCGATCTCGATCTCCCTGACTTCCTCGAGAATGTCCTTCTCTTCGACGGTCTCCGGCGCGGCGACATCGTCGCCCGCCGCCTGCCGCCGGTACCACTCGACGAGCGCCTCCGTCTCCTCTGTCGAGATGAATGCGCCCTGGATGCGGTAGGGCTCCGACTCGCCGGGCGGCAGGAACAGCATGTCCCCGTTGCCGAGCAGGCACTCGGCGCCGTTCTGGTCGAGGATCGTGCGACTGTCCACCTTCGACGCGACGCGGAACGCGATACGGCTCGGGAAGTTTGCCTTGATCAGGCCCGTGATCACGTTGACGGACGGCCGCTGCGTCGCGACGACGAGGTGGATGCCCACCGCACGCGCCTTCTGGGCGAGGATCGCGAGTGGGGTCTCTACTTCAGACTGGACCGTCATCATCAGATCGGCGAGCTCGTCGATCACCACGACGATGTAGGGCAGCTTCCCTTCGGTCCAGCGGCCCTTCCCCATGCCGACCGGTGGCTCGATCTCGACGCCCCGGCGGATCCGCTGGTTCATCTCGACGATGTTCCGGCAGGCGTTGGCCGACAACAGCGCGTAGCGGCGGTTCATCTCGAACACGACCCAGCGCAGCAGCGAAGCCGCGTCGTTGTTGTCCGTCACCACGGGATGCCGCAGGTGCGGCAAATCGTTGTAGATGATCAGTTCGACCATCTTCGGGTCGATCATCAGAAGCCGGAGATCGCTCGGCGGGTACCGATAGATCAGGCTCGTTACGATCGTATTGATGCACACGGACTTGCCCGATCCGGTGGCGCCCGCGATGAGGAGATGCGGCATGCGGGCGAGGTCGGCGCAGTAGGGCAGTCCCGCCAGATCGCGCCCGAGGGCGAGGGGCAGCACCGTCCGGGGCTTCGTGTAGGCCGGCGCCTCGAGGATCTCGCGGAGCCGGACCATCTCGGGCTGCGGGTTGGGGACCTCGACCCCGACCGCGCCCTTCCCCGGGATGGGCGCGACGATGCGTACCGACGGCGCCTTCAGCGCCAGCGCGAGATCGTCAGCGAGGGCGGCGATCTTGCCGACCTTCACACCGGCGGCCGGCACCACCTCGAACTGCGTCACAACGGGGCCGGTCGTATAACCGCCGATCGTGCCGTCGACCCGGAACGTCTTGAGCTTGGACACCAGGATCTCGCCCAGCCGCTCCAGCTCGCCGGCCTCCAGACCCGAACCCCGTCGCTCGGGCTCGGTGAGGAAATCGAGCGGCGGGACGCCCGCGCGCGACGGTTCGCCCGAGTCCGCGAGCTCTAGCTGCGCCCGCGACGCGGGTGCTGCGGCCGAAGCGGCGACCGGCGCTGCCGGTTTCCTCTTCGCCTTCTCCGCCTTGTTTGCCTTCTCGGGCCTGGGCTTCTGCTTCGTCTCCGCGCGGGCTTCAGGCGTCGCGGGCTCGGCGGGCGCTCCCGACCGGCCGGCGGCGCCCGACTCCCAGGGCGAGGCCTCGGCACCGCGGCGGGGCGAAGAGAAGGCCCCTCGGATGCTTTCCACCAGGCGCCTTCCGGCGCGCGATGCCCCCCGCTGGGCCGCCACGGCGCCTCCCCTGGCGCCGCGGGCCGCGGCTTCGGCGCCGGCCGCGGGCGACCAGCCGAAGGTCAGCACGGTGAGGCTGATGAGAATCGCGAACACGATGAGCTGGGCGCCGACCGTTCCGAAGCCCGAGAGCAGGAAGCTCCCGATCACTCCGCCCAGCCACCCGGCGCCCGTCTCGCTGCCCCCGACGGCGCGGCTGACGAGCCACCATGCCGCCGGGACGAGCAGCGCGGCGACCCCGAGGAAGATCGACCAGCGGATGGCGGCCTCGCGTCCGAGCTTGTCGAAGCAGTGGATTGCCCAGACGAAGGGCGCCACGGCGACCAGGAGGGCCGAGCCGCCGATGCCGCTGATCAGGAGATGCGACAGGATCGCGCCGGCCGGTCCGATCAGGTTGGGCTCCGGCTCTCCTCCCCGGAGAACGGCCGGGACGATCGCGAGGGAGAGCAGGATCCCGAGGGCGAGAAGGCCGACGCCGAGCGCCTCGGTACGCTGCCGGTCGTTCACGTCCCGGTGGAGGTGCGGAAGTGTTCGAGAAAGTGCGTGTCGACCGCACCCGCGATGAAATCGGGGTGCGCGAGCACCTTCCGGAGGAACGGGATCGTCGTATGCACACCCTCGATGATGAACTCGTCCAGCCCCTGGTAGGCGCGGCCGAGGGCCTCTTCCCGGGTCGCGCCGTAGGCGATCAGCTTGCCGAGGAGCGAGTCGTAGTAGGGCGGCACCCGATAACCGGCGAACACATGGCTGTCGATGCGGATCCCCGGGCCGCCCGGCGCGTGAAACGCCGTGATGTTGCCCGGCGACGGGCGGAAATCGTGATCCGGATCCTCCGCGTTGATCCGGCACTCGATGGCGTGGCCCCGGAGTGTCGGCGGCTCCCGCAACTGGAGCACCTCGCCGGCCGCCGAACGGATCTGTTGCTTGACGAGATCGACGCCCGTCGTCATCTCGGTCACGGGATGCTCGACCTGGATGCGCGTGTTCATCTCCATGAAGAAGAACTCGCCGCTCGAGGAGAGCAGAAACTCGACGGTGCCGGCGTTGGAATAGTCGATCGCCCGGGCCGCCTTCACCGCCGCATCGCCCATGGCCTTCCGCAGCTCGGGGGTGAGAGCCGGACTCGGCGCCTCCTCGATCAGCTTCTGGTGGCGGCGCTGGACCGAGCAGTCCCGCTCCCCGAGATGCACGAGGTTGCCGTGCCGGTCACCGAGAATCTGGATCTCCACGTGCCGCGGATGGTCGACGTACCGCTCGATGTACACCCGGCCGTCGTTGAACGCGTTGGCCGCTTCGTTACGCGCCATCGAGAAGGTCTTCTCGAAGTCGTCGGGGTCGTGGCACACCCGCATGCCTTTGCCGCCGCCGCCGGCCGCCGCCTTGATCATGACGGGAAACCCGACGCGATCGGCCTCCTTGCGGCCCTCCGCCGGATCCTCGGTCGTTCCTTCCGACCCGGGGACGACAGGCACGCCGGCGGCGATCATCGTGCGACGCGCCTCCGCCTTGTCCCCCATCGTGCGGATCATTTCGGCGGACGGACCGATGAAGGTCAGCCCTGAGCGATCGCAGATCTCCGCGAACTCCGCGTTCTCCGCCAGGAAGCCATACCCCGGATGGATCGCGCTCGCGCCCGTGATCTCCGCCGCGGCGATGATACGCGGGATGTTGAGGTAGCTCTCGCGTCCGGGGGGCGCGCCGATGCAGACGTCCTCGTCGGAGAAGCGGACGTGCAGCGAGTCGCGATCGGCCTCGGAATAGACGGCCACCGTCCGGATGCCGAGTTCGCGGCAGGCGCGGATCACCCGCAGGGCGATCTCTCCGCGGTTGGCAATGAGGATCTTATCGAACACTACAAGCTCTTCCGGGTCAACGGGCGGCGCCGCGGCTCAGTCGGCTTCGATGCGGAACAGCGCCTGTCCGTACTCCACGGGATCGCCGTTGCCCACGCAGATCTCGCGAATCGTGCCCGCGATCTCGGCTTCAAGCTCGTTCATCAGCTTCATGGCCTCGAGGATGCAGAGGGTCTGGCCCTTCTGCACCTTGTCGCCCACCTCGACGTAGGACGGCGCGTCGGGAGCCGGCGCGCGGTAGAACGTCCCCACCATCGGTGATTCGACGTCGACCGTGTCGGCGGAGGCGGAGGCGGGCGGAGCTCCGTCCGCCGCGGTAGCGGCCGCCGGCGCGGCGCCCGCGACGGGAGCGGCCGCGGCCTGCGCGGGCATCGCCGCGCCGCCGCCGGACACCACGTGAACGGAGGGCGACTTGGACACGCGCACGCGCGTGCCCCAGCGAGAGATCTCGAGCGAATCGATCTCCGAATCGTCCACCATGTCGATGAGTCGCCGGATCCAGTCGAGATCGATCATGTGGTCACCCGTGTGAGGTACTTGTCCGCGGTCCGATCGACCCGGACGACATCCCCCTGCTCGATGAACAAAGGCACCTGCACCACGGCGCCCGTCGCCAGCTTCGCCGGCTTGGTGCCGCCCTGAGCCGTGTCGCCGCGCAGTCCCGGGTCGGTCTCCACCACCTCGAGCTCCACGAACTGAGGCAACTCGAGTGCGAGCACCTTGCCCTCCCGGGTGAGCCCCTCGCACTCCATGTTTTCCTGGAGATACTTCAACTGATCGTCGCCCACCGTCGACGGCGCGAGCGGAATCATCTCGAATGACTCCATGTCCATGAAGTAGTAGAGCTGTCCGTCGGTATAAGAATACTGAACCGGTCGGCGGACGAGCCGGACCTCCGTGACCTTCTCGCCGGCGCGGAACGTCCGATCGACGACGGCGCCCGAGAGGACGTTCTTCAGCTTCGTGCGGACGAAGGCGCCGCCCTTGCCGGGCTTCACGTGCTGAAAATAGACGATCTGGACGAGTTGTCCGTCCAGATCGAGAACCATGCCGTTACGAAAACTGGAAGTATCTGCCATATGTCGGGTCTGGAAGCTCGGTCTAAAGTTCGACGAGTTCGGGCGATGAGCGCGTGAGGACCCGGCTTCCCGCCGCCTCGACGACGGCGACCTGTTCGATGCGGATCCCTCCCCGGCCGGGAAGATACACGCCCGGCTCTACCGTGACCACGTTGCCCGCCGAAAGGGTTCTCGACTCCTTCCGGTGCAGCCGGGGCGCCTCGTGGATCTCGAGTCCGAGCCCGTGGCCCGTGCTATGTCCGAACTGCTCGGCCAGCCCCGCGTCGGCCAGTGAGCCCCGCGCCGCGGCATCCACTTCGGCGCAGGGCCGGCCAGCCGCCAGCGCGGCGATACCCTTCTCACAGGCGCGGAGCACCTCGCCGTGCAGATCGCGCTGCCAGTCCGCGGCCCGACCCGCCGTGAACACACGGGTCATGTCGGAGCAGTACCCGTCGATCCGCGCGCCGAAGTCCAGCAGGACGAATTCTCCGCGCGCGAGTGGCCGGTCCGACGGAGTGGCGTGCGGAAGGGCCGAGCGGTCTCCGAACGCGACGATCGGGGCGAACGGAAGGGGACCCGAACCCGCGGCGCGCAGGCGGAACTCGAGCAGCGCCGCGAGCTGCATCTCGGTGATCGGCGGGCGGATACCGGGCACGATCGTCTCGAGCACGAGGTCGGCCAGATCGACGGCGGCGGCGATCGACTCCAGTTCGGCCGCGTCTTTCACGGCCCTCCGCTCTTCGACCAGCCCTTCCGTCGGCTCCCAGGTGGCGCCGTCGCACGCGGCAGCGAGACGATCGCGCTCCGCCACGGTCAGGTTAGCCGCCTCGTAGCCCAGCCGCCGTCCGGGGGGCGAACCGTCCAACCATGACTTCAGCCTTTCCCAGGTCCCGTCCGCGACGATCTCTACGCAAATGCCCGCTTCCACTTCCGACGCCGCCTGGGTCTCGTAACGGAAGTCGGTGAACAGCGTCGTAGAGCGCGGCTCGACGAGCAGCACGCCGGAGGAACCGGTGAACCCGCTGAGATATCGGATGTTCGCGAGACTGGTGACCAGCAACCCGGTGAGTCGTCCGTCCGCCACTACCCCGCGAACGTCGTCGAGGCGCGACTTCAAGGGTTCACGACGGGATCGCCGCGAGCAGACCCCGAAGCCCCAGCACGTAGCTCGCGGCGCCGAATCCGCATACGACCCCGACCGCCGCGTCAGCCAGGACGGAGGCGTGCCGGAAGTCTTCCCTCGCAAAGACGTTGGTCATGTGGACTTCGACGAACGGCCGGCCGGCCGCGACCAATGCGTCGCGGAGCGCGACGCTGGTATGCGTGTACCCCGCGGCATTCACCACGAATCCGGCGACGGTCTCCGAGTTCGCCTGGATCCAGTCGACCAGGGCCCCCTCGAGATTCGACTGATACGCGACGACATCGACATCGAAGCGGCGCCCCTCCTCGACGACCGCCTCGTCGATCTCGGCCAGGGTGACGGTTCCGTATAGATGGGGTTCACGGCTGCCGAGCTCGTTGAGGTTGGGTCCGTGCAACAGGCCGATCCGCCTCACTCCAACCGCCCCAACCACTCGAGGAAGACCTGGCTCCGGCCCGCGACGGTGGGAATGACGTGGCTGGCGTACCGATCGACGGCGACGGCCCCCGGCCCCAGTCGTCCGGCCTCGGCGACCCCCTCCCTCGTCGCCTGGTCGGCCTCCGCGTGCTTCTCGGGCCGTTTCTTGAGCGCTTCCCGGGGCGCGGGCATGTCGTCCGGCGCGGTCGGCTCGTCGTGGCCTTCCTGCAGGCCCGCCAGGGCGCGCTCCAATTCCGGGTCGCCGGGCCGATCGACCAGGAGCTCGCGGTAGATCGCGGCCGCCTCGTCGACGAGGCCCTGGCGGGCGTACAGGTCCGCCATCGTGCGGGTCAGCAGATCTCCATCGTCCTCGGCGGCAGTGTCGCTCGGATCTTCGAACCACCAGGCGCTGCCCGCTTCATCGCCCGGCGACGATTCAGCTGCCGGTTCCGGCGGCGCTTCGACCGCTTCCGGCGGATCGGACGACGCCAGGTCGACCCCGTCGAAGTCCAGGTCGTCGCGACCCGACCCTTCCGGCGAGGTCGACACGAGCTCGGCCCCGATGACCTCCATCTCTCCGGCGACATCTTCCGGAAATCTTCCCCGTGCGAGCCCCGTCGACAGTTCCTCGGGGGCCAGCGGTTCAGACTCGATCGGAGAGATGGGCGAGGACGACGTCCACCACTCCTCCGAAGTCGGCTCGAGCGGCTCCATACCGCCGGCCCTCGCGACATCGCCACCGCCGTCGCCACCGCCGTCCGCGCCATCGCCACCGCGGAGGCGAAGCAAGGCCTCGGAAGCCTCCGCGTTGAGCGGATCCAGTGCGGCGATCCTCTCGTACCACCCGGCGGCCTCCCCGTGATCGCCCCGCTCCTCGGCCAGCTCCGCGAGGCCACGCATCGCCACGAGGTTCTGCGCGTCGAGCGTGAGCACATGCCGGAATGCCGCATCGGCTTCCTCGGCGCGGCCGAGGTCGATGAAGGTGCGGGCGCGGATGATGTGGGCGCTCGGGTAGTCGCGGTGGCGCCGGATCCCTTCGTCGAGAAGCTGCAGAGCCCGGTCGGGATCGCCCGCCTTTCGATACGCGTCGGCGAGACGGGCGAAGACGAGGCTGTCGGGATTATTGCGGTACTGCTCTTCGAAGCGCCGAATCTCGTCGCCGCCGGCCGCCTCTGTACTCATCGGCGCTCCGCCGCAGAAGTGAGTTCCTTCAGAATGTGTCGCTCCCCCAAGGTAGGCGACCCGTTTCAGGGGTGTCAATCGGGGCCGGACCTCGTGATCAACTTGCCGGTACTGAACTCTGGGAATAGCTTTCCCGGCTTATTTTCAGCGAGAAAGCCGGTCACCGGGCAAGGAGCGCCGTACAGATGATGATGCGAACAATCCGCGAAAAAACGCGTTACGCGCTCGTGTTTCTGGCGATCGCCTTCGCGGGGTGGCTCGCGTTCGAAGGGATTCAGAGTCGTGAGCGCACGGCCGGCACGGGAACGAACCCGGTGATCGGCTCAATCAACGGTCAGCAGGTGCGGTACGTGCGGTGGCGCGACGCGTCGTCGCGGCAGCTCGACCGGGCCCGGAACCAGAAGGGCGGTCCGCTGACGGACGAAGAGGTGAGACAGGCCGAGGCCGACGCCTGGGAGAACATGATCAACTCCGTCGTGCTGGAGCAGGAAATCGCCCGCCTCGAGATCCGGGTATCCCCGGCCGAGATTCGCCAGGCGTTCCGCACCTCTCCGCCCCCCGACCTCATGCGCCTGGCCGCGTTCCAGACCGACGGGCGGTTCGACTACGCGAAGTACCAGGCCTTCTTCGCCGATCCGAGCGTAGACGAGCAGCTTCTCCGGAACATCGAGCAGTACTATCGCGACGAGTTGCCGCGCATACGCCTGCAGCAGGAGCTCACCGAGGGCGTCGCGGTGAGCGATCTCGAGGCATGGGAAGAGTTCAAAGCGCGCAACGAAACCGCCGTCGTGAGCTACGTGACGATCGACCCGGCCCGGGTCGTGGCGGACGCAGACATCGCGGTCCCCGAGGCCGACGCGCAGCGCTACTATCGTGAGCACCGCGACGACTACGAGCGTCCGGCTACGGCAACCGTCCGCATCGTCTCGTTCTCGACGGTTCCCAGTGCCGCGGATACGGCGAGAGTCAGGTCGCGCGCCGATTCCATACGTGCGGCCATCCTCGACGGCGGCATCAGCTTCGCCGACGCCGCGGCCGAGTTCTCGGCGGACACCGCGACCGGCGCCAACGGGGGCGACCTGGGTCGCTATACACCGGTCGACCTCGTGGAGCCGATCGCGTCCACCGTCACCGGGCTGGCGGTCGGAGACGTTTCCGAGCCCGTCGCGTCGCCGGCGGGATGGCACCTTCTTCGCGTGTCGGAACGGGCGGGAGACACGGCATCGGTCGCCCACATCGTGCTGCCGGTGCGGATGTCGGACGAGGGCGAAGATGAGTTGTTCGGACGGATGGACGACCTCGAGGGAATCGCCCTCGACAACGGCCTCCAGGCCGCGGCCGACTCCCTGGGCGTCGAACTGCGCGACGACGTGACGCTCACCGACGGCTTCGATTTCGTTCCTGGTGCCGGATCTCTTGGTGTAGCGGTCGACTGGGCACTCAACGAAAACAACGAGGTCGGCGAGTTGAGCGAGTTCTTCGAGAACGGGTCCGGGTTTCACCTCGTGGAACTCGTGGATCGCACCGAGGGCGGACAGTTCTCGTTCGAGGACGTCAGAGGCCAGATCGAGACGAACCTGCAGGCGGAAAGGCGACGGGCCGCGGCGAAGACACAGGTCCAGAAGGCGATGGCGGAACAGTCCGCTCCGGACCTGGCGGCCCTCGCGTCTTCCACCGGCTGGCCGATGGCCACCACTCCCTCCTTCAAGCGGCAGGAGTTCGTGCCGGGCCTGGGCCGCGGTACGGAGGCGATCGGCGCGGCGTTCGGCGCCCCGGTCGGCGAGCTCGCGGGGCCGTTCTGGGCGGGAGACCACTTCGTCGTGCTCCGCGTCGATTCACGCGAAGAGGCGGACCCTCGCTTGTTCAACGTGATGAAGAGCCAGTTGAAGCTGGAGCTCGCGGCCGTGGCTGCACAGCAGAGGGCGATCGCATGGCTGCAGTCGCTGCGGGACGCGGCGGAAGTGGTTGACCTGCGCGATCGTTTGAATCAGTCGGCGGACTCGCAGCCCTTCTCGCCGCTGACCTAGAGGCCTGGAAGTCTGGAGAAGCCTGGAAGTCTGGACGGCCTGGAAGCCGGGAAGCCGATCCCGGGGCTCCTCGCGGTCCTTCATACGACCACCGCGCGTACCGCGGGATTACTCCTGCGGCGAGTCGTCGCGGCGCGCGGCGCGTTCCTCGTCGGCATCTTCGAGTTCGCCTCGCACCTCCTTGCCCACTTCCTTCACGGAACTCTTGAACTCGCGGATGCCCTTCCCGAGCGACCCCCCGATCTCCGGCAGGCGCTTCGCGCCGAAGAGTAGCAGGACGATGAAGAGAAGGATGACGCCTTCTGTTATCCCGATGTTTGGCAGCATGTCGGATCCTTCATTATGGCCCGGGTCGATCCGGACCTAGAGTAGAGATTTCGAGAACCACGCCAGCAGGAGTATCCCGACTACGCTCAAGATGTTCACGCGCAGGACCAGCGGGCCGAGTGTCAGCGCCACGACCATGAGATCCACGGTCAGCGGTCCGAGCGACGCCGCGACGGTCGTGATGAATACCTCGCGCGGGGCCCCCGGGGGAAGAAGAGATGCGAGTTCGGTGAGGAGCGCACCGAGAACGAGCCCCCCCGCTAGGATCAGGGCTACGCGTCGTGTAGAAGGCTTCCGGCGTCCGCCGAAGTCGAGATTCACTTCTGTCGCTCCAGGACGAAATCCACGGTGAGCCGGAGGATCCGTGCGAACGGATCATCCGGTATCGACTCCAGGTGACGGCTGGCCGCCTGCGCATAGTGCCGGGCGCGCTGCCGGGCATAGTCCAGGCCCCCGGCGTTCGTCACGGCCTGTACGACTGTCTCCACCAGGTCTTCGGTCGGCTCGTCCGCCTCGAACAACTCGGAGACGGCGGTCGAGCCGGCGCGGTCCATCTTCGGCAGGGCGGCGATCAGCGGCAGCGTCACTTTGTGCTCCCGCAGATCGAGGCCATGCGGCTTCCCCGTAATGTCGGCCGACACCGTGTAGTCAATCAAGTCGTCTACGATCTGGAAGGCCATCCCCAGGTCGCGTCCATAGGCGGTGAGCGCCGCCCGGTGGCGCGGGTCGCCTACCATCGCCCCCAGCTCGCATGCCGCGGCCATCAGCGACGCCGTCTTGCACTCGCACAACGCATAGTAGTCCTCTTCGGTGCTCTCGAGCGCATCGTGGGCCGCCAGTTGCCGCATCTCTCCGATCGACATCTGATTCGAGGCCGCCGCCAGGACGCCGACGGCTTCGGTCGGCCCGGTGCGTGTCACCTCGAGCAGGGCCCTCGAGTAAAGATAGTCGCCCATGATCACGGCGACCTGGTGGGTCCAGCGGACGTTGACGGTCGGCATGCCGCGGCGCCTGGGCGAGTGGTCCACCGCATCGTCGTGGACGAGCGTGGCGCCGTGCATCAGTTCGACGATCGCCGCGAGCCGCTCGGCCGCCGGATCCGGCCGACCCCCTACTTCATTGGCCAGCAGGAGCAGCGTGGGACGGAGATACTTGCCGCGCGAACTGACGAGGTACTGACTCACCTCGTTGATCGGACCGAAGTCGGCCGTCACGAGTTCATGCAGGATCGCCTCCACGCCGCGGAGTCGTTCCCGTACGGGGTGTTGGAGCACTTCGAGCGTCGGCAGCGCGGCTTCGAGCATCTCTCTCCGTTGGGTGCCCCGGTCCTGGGTCACCGGCAGCGGACCGAGGATGCGCCGAACATACCGAAGGCGGCCCGGCGAAGAAATGGGGCGGCTGGAAGCCTGCCTGTTGAAGAACCGGGTCGGATCGCGCCGCGTTTCTAGAGCGAGAGCCCCGCCAGCCGTCCGGCGGCGTCCCGATATCCCGGGCTCGCCGCCTCGATGCGCGTGAACGTGGCGCGCGCCGCCGCGTCGTCGCCCGTTGCCTGCAAGGCGATGCCGAGCCAATAGAGCGGGCCGACCTGCTCCGCGCCCTCATCCGCTCTCAACTCGCCCTGGAGCAGCGCGACGGCCTCCCCGCCCCGCTCCGCCTTCACGAGGCATTCACCCAGCGCCTCCAGCACGCTCAGGCGATCACTCACCCCTTCGAGCGCGGCGCTCAGTTCTCGGGAAGCTTCGTCCCACATGCCCATCTGCCGGAACGCGAGTCCCAGGTCGTGATGAGAACTTGCGACGGGATCCGCCTCCCCGGAGTCGTCCAGCTCGTCGTAGCGCAGGACCCGGCCGTTCTCCTCGCCTCCGCCTGTGTCGAGACCGTCGAGCAATGCGTCGAACTCCCCGCGCCCGGCCGTTTCCGCCCCGGCGGGGGCCGAAGCCTCGTGCTCGTGCTCCTCCGCCCGGCGTTCGCCGGAGACTTCGTCCGCGTCGATCTCCGCGATCGCCGCCTTCGCCTGTTCGTTCACCGGGTCGATGTCGAGCATCCGCCCGTACGCGGCACGCGCGTTCCGGGCCGTATCGTTGCGGCGCAGGCAGGCGCCGAGTTCGGCGTAGGACGCCAGCAGTATCTCCCGGCTGTTCACCATGAGCGCCAGCTCGGTGTGGTGGTGATGGAGCATCACGTCGTCCGGACGCAGCGAGAGCAGCCGGTGCGACACATCGATCGCCTCCCGGGTGCGATGCTCGCTCTCGAGCCGCTCCAGAACCGAGGTCAGGAGGTCGGCCGCCACGCCGTGATTGCCGTCGGCGGCGAGCTGGTCGGCCTCTTCGATCTCGAGGTCGAGCATGGCCGTGCCATCGAGATCCGCGCCGTCGAGCTGCGAGAGGAGTTCGTCGAGCTCGGCCAGGTCTTCGGGCTTCATCCCGCTGGCGGAGGCGGAATGGTCAGGGCGCGGCGTGCGGGGCGCCTCAGCTTCACGCTCCGCGGAGGCCGGGGGTTGGGCAACGGGGGGCGGCGAGCCCTCCGCCGACCCGGGCACCGACTCGGGTGCGGTTTCCGGACCGGTAGTGGAGGGCTCAGCCGGCGCCTCGATCTCGTGAGTGGCTGCCGGTGGAGCGGTCTGCTCCAGCAGTCCCGGGAACATCGACTCCAGGGCCGGGAGGTCGTCGGTCCGCGTCGCGTGCGCGCCGAGGAGCTCCGCCAGCCGGTCGGCGAGTTCGTGACCCGGCCCCCAGGCCTCAACGAGTGCGGCACCAAGCTCGGGGACCGACGACGCGTGATCCGAGCCGGCCAGAATAGCCAGCGCCTGCAGTGCCATGTCCGCCGGCGTGCCCGGCCCGGTGGTCAGTTCCGCCAGCGACCGTGCCGCCCTGGCGGAAACCGGACGCGGCCCCGACAGGGCGACCCCGAACTCGCGCACCGCTTCGTGGAAGAGGTCCATCTCGACGTACGCCGAGCCCAGATCCAAATGTCCGGCGTGGTCTGTCGAGTGTCGTTCCTCGGCCCTTCGAATCCGGTACTGCGCCAGTCTCGCGCGGAAGAAATGACCCTGCAGCTCGTTGTCTCCGTCGGCCTCATCCCCGCCGCGCGCTTCGTCGTCCGCCGTGTGATCCGCCGGCTCCTGATCAGGCGGGGGCAGTTCTACCACGCCGTACACATCGGCCAGCGACACGTCGGGCTCTTCCTGCGTGATCGATTCGTCCGGCTCCGCCGGCGCCGCGAGAGGGACGGTCTGAGCCGACGCAACCAGCGGGGCGCGAGGGGCGAAACTCTCGCCGGCGTTTCGAAGCGCTACACACTCCGCGATGCGCGCGCTGGCGGCCTCGACCAGACCGGGGTTCGCTACGACCGACCGGAACTCTTCGATCGCCTCCTCCAGCAGGCCGATCGTCATGAACTCGATCCCGAGATCGTAGCGGATGCTGATGTCGGCGCCTTCGAGGGCATGGCTCACCTGCTCGCGAAATTCGCAAACGAGCTGGCGGACGGCGTCGAGCCCGTCCTCGCCTGCACGCCGCGGCTCGGGTCCGGGCGGAGGCGGTGACGGGTCGAAACCGGATGGTTCCGCGGCAAGACCGAGCTCGCGGGCCACGAGAGCCGCGAGGTCGACGGGGCCCACTTCGGAACCGGTGCCGGCCGCTTCACCTTCGGCCGCCGCGGGTTCGGAGGACTCGGGAGCGTCTCCTCCAAGGGCGACGATGCGCTCGACGAGATCGACCGCGTCGACTCCCGGATGCTTCCGCGCTCCATAGAGGGCTTCCAGTTGCTCGATGGCACTGGCCGGGTCACCGGCGTTCGCGAGGGCGTCCGCGTACTCCAGCCGAACCTCTTCGTCGCCGGACAGCGCGGTGAACTCCTCGATCGCCGCGCGCGCGTCGCCCGCCGCGTCCTCCTCGAGGCAACGACGCACATATTCCATGCAGTTGGCGCGCCCCTCCAGCAGGAGCCCGGTCTGCGCGTGCAATCCGGCCAGCCGGCGAAACACGGAGGCGCGGTCGGGTGCGATTCGCAGGATCTTGTTGCATAGCGCGATGGCGCTCGTGTGCATCCCGTTCTCTGCGTAGCGCTCCACGGCCTGTTCATAGGAGCCGACGGCTTCGTCCGTCTGGCCCTGCCGGTGATAGAGATCTCCGATCCGGTTGTAGAGACTCAGATCGGTCATGTCCTCGTCGGTATCGAGCGCACGACGGTAGAGATCGATAGCGCGCGCCCAGTCCGATCGCTGCTCGGCCCGCCGCGCTTCGTGTTTGAGCTTCTGGAAATTGGTCATCGGGAGAGACCGCTCACCTGAGATGTTTCGCCTGGTAGCTCACGAGCCCGGCGGCGACTCGAAGGGCCGCCGGTGGTCCTCGGTAGATCAAGAATCCGGCCAGCAGGCCGCCGGCGCCGCCCGGGGCAATCTCAGTTCGTGCGCTGGCTGTAGTCGCCCCGGATATCCGGCGCGTCCTTCAAGCTGATCGAGACCTGAAAGATCGTGTTGCCATTGGGCGAGCGCGCGAACTGGAAGGACGCCAGCCACCGATGGAGATCGCGATCGAGGGTGATGACGTTCTGTCCGAACTCGCTGTCGGTGAGGTTGTACTGGGTCGTCCAGCGGATCGACCAGTGGGTCGTCGGCCGAAGCGCGATCGTGGACTGGATGGCCTGGCTCTCGACCCCCGCCTCGGACTCGCGGGAGCGCTGGAGACTGTACGTGAAGGACGCGCTCCAGGGACCGGACCCTCCGTCGAAGGGATCGTCTCCGCCGTAGATGGCAGGATCGCGGAAACGGTCGAGCAGGCTGACCCCGGCCTGGCTTGGCCCGGGGCCACCGCCACCCCCGACTCCAAAGATGTCGCCCAACCCGCTTCCGGAACTCAGGCTGAAGTTGGCGGTCAGCCGCGACAGGAAGAGATCGAACGTGCGATCGGGACCGGTACCGTCGAACAGGTCGTGGACCATGTTGATCGTCAGACCCCGCAGAAGGTCCGAAGTCAGGCCGTTGGTGACCTGGTCGGTCACGAGGACCGGTCCCCCACGCTTCGCCCGTTCGAAGTCGAACGTGAATACCGATGTGTTGATCCCCAGCAGCTTGATCGTCCGGTCCCTCGGAGCCTGAGTCGGCGGAGGCCGCTCGCCCGGGGCCAGCCGACGGCCGGACGTGACGCCCACGGTCGTCGAGACGGAGTCGACGACGGGAAGCGGGCCGCCGACGAGCGTGTCCGCGATGACGGAATCGGGAGCGCTGACCGGCTCGCCCAGCTTCGCTTCGAACGTCTGATTGATATTGAAGCTCAACTGGTTCCGCGCATCGCCGCTCGAAGCCGGGAAGCCGGGCACGGCCGCCAGGGCGGGATCCACGTCGACGGCCGGCGAATACGCGTACGTCACCGACGGCGTGACCTTGTGCCGCAGGCGCGTGAACGGGCCGAACCCGGGATAGAAGCCGAACACGTCGGAGCGCAGCGTTGCGCCGAGCGACGCGCGGCCCGGCACCGAGACGAAGTCTCCGCCGGTCCCCTCGCTGCGGAATCGGCCGCCCGTCAGCATCGCCGTCGGGCTCAGGCTCGTCGAACCGATGAGGTCGATCTGGTAGCGCGCTGTCGAGGACCAGTCGAGCGTCGTCTCGGTCGTCGGCGGCAGGTCGACGAATACCGAGTCCTGCGCGATCGTCTCCAGGTCGCGGATGGATGCGTCGTTGGAGATCGTCAACTGCCCCACGCGCAGCGTCGAACTGGCGCCGCCGGTCGTCGTCGCCACGTCGGATGCCGAGTCGGCGTCGGTCGTCATCCGCGAGAACCGCGTCGAGCCGTCGAGGGTCATGTTGTTGAACGGCCCGGCGCGGTTGCGGGGCGCCGCGAACAGTGTGACGGGCGAGATCGAGAAGCTCACGTTGGGGAGCGTCGTAGTCGTACGCGATCCGTCGAGGTACTGCTGTCGGCGGGCGCTCGCCTGCAGGTTCCCGAAGGGGAATCGATGATTGAGCCCCACGTCGGAGTCGATGGACTGCGTCTGTTCGTTCGGATTCACGCTCTGATCCTGGAAGATCCGCGTGTCCTGGACGTAGTTGATCGCCGCCCGAAGCGTCGTGTTGAGCCCGAGTTCCTGGTCGTGCCCCGCCTGCACGCGGAGGTTGTTTCCGGTCTCACTGAAGCTCTGGCTGTAGATCACGCTGCCCCGCAGAAACTGCTTCAGGAAGCGGTAGCGGAAGGCGCCATTGACCCTCGTGTAGTTGCCGCTGAACCAGTCCACCGTGGCCTGGGCGTCGAAGTAGTCGCTGATCGCCCAGTAGTAGCCGAAATCGGTGATGTTGCGGCTCGTGCTCCCCGAGGTCTGCACGATGTCGTTGATGCCGAACCGCGGCGGGATGATCCCGCTCCGCCGGCCCTGGCGGATGTCGGCGGCGAAGAACGGCAGCCAGAAAACAGGTACGCGGCTGATGTAGAGCGTGACCGGCCACGCGACGAGCACATCCCGGCTCACCATCTTCAACTGGCCGGCTCGGAACGTGTAGTGCGGCCGCTCGAGGTCGCACGACGTGAAGGCACTGTGCGTAGCGTAGATCGTATCCTGCGCGAGAGGAATCACGTTTCCGAAGACACGCCATTCCGTTCCGCCGTCGTTGAACGACGACTCGGCGTCGAACAACGTCCCGCGCAGCCGGTCGACGTCGTAGTACGCCAGCGTCGGACTGCGGGCGCTCGACCCGTCGGAACCGAGGAGCTCGATGTTGCTGCGCGCCTCGATGAACCGGCGGTCCCCGAGGTAGCGGATCGTGTCCGCCGTCAGGACGTCGCCGACGCGGTTGAGCTGCGCTTTTCCCTCCAGGTCGAGCGTCTCCCGCGCCACACCGACCCGCACCGTCTCGCCTCGATACTCGACGACGTCGAACCCGGCCTGGCTCTGCAGGCTCTCGAAGATCGCGTCACGCTCCGGGAAGTCTCCCCCCGACAGGCCCTCCCGACGAGTCTCGAGGTTCGCCTGCGCCAGGCTGTCGCGGCGTACGATCAGACTGTCGCGCAGGGCGCGCAGGCTGTCGGTGAGAAGGCTGTCCGGGAGTGCCTGCAGGCGCTCGAGCTCCGCGCCCACGCTGTCGGCGGGCACGCCGAGGTCCGGGCGACCTCGATCGCCACCCGGTCGGTCCTGAGCCGGGAGCGGGGCGGCGAGCGGGCCGGTCGCCCACGCCAGAACGACGGCGATCGCAAGTCCCCGACCCCACCAGGGGCGGCGCGCCTTCACGTCTCAGCTTCGGCCGGTTCGTTCCGCCGGCCCATCATCCGCACCAGGACGATCGAGAACTCGTACAGGAGAAGCATCGGAGCCAGCAGCATGAGCATCGTTCCCACGTCGGCCGGCGTGAGGAGCGCCGAGGCCCCGGCGAGGCCGACGGCGGCGTGGCGCCGGTACTTCCGCAGTCCAGCGGTCGTTACGAGGCCGATCATCGACAACAGGACGAGGATCACCGGCATTTCGAATATCAGGCCGAAGGCGAGGATCAGCCGCGTGGCGAAGCTGAGGTATTCGTCGACCGTGATGATAGGGCTCAGGCTTTCCGACTGGAAGCCGAGCAGGAACTCCAACCCGAACGGCAGGACGAAGAAGTACGCCATGGCGATGCCGACGAGAAACAGGACGAAACCGAGTCCGATGGCGGGCAGGATGAGTCGGCGTTCGTGATCGTAGAGCGCCGGCTCGAAGAACGACCAGAGCTGCCACGCCAGGAAGGGCCCCGCCAGGATGACGCCGATGACGAACCCGAGCTTCAGGCTCACGAGCACCGGGGTCGTCGGGCTCGTGTAGAGAAGGTTCTGACCGGGCAGAACGTAGTGGAAGGGCCGCTCGAGAACCCCGATCACGTCGAACCCCGTTACGATGAAGAAGCCCCCGACCGAGAGGGCTACGAGCACGACCAGGCTCCAGATCAGTCGCCGTCGCAATTCCTCGAGATGATCGAGAAACGGCATCTCTCCCCTGGCGGCTTCCACGTCAGTCGTCGTCCTCCTCCGGCTGCTTGTCCTTCTCGAACATGTCCTGCTGTCCGCGCGCCCGATACCGCGCCTGTGTCACCAGCTCCCGCACCTCTTCCATGAACTCCGTCGTGTCCTGAAAGTTTCGATAGACCGATGCGAAGCGGACATACGCGACCTGGTCGAGCCCGCGGAGATGCTCCATGACCATCTGGCCGATCGATTGGCTGCTGATCTCCCGTTCGTCGGTCCCCTCGAGGACTTCCTCGATGCGGTCGACCACTTCTTCGATCATCGCGAGGGAGACGGGACGCTTGGCGCAGGCGATGCCGATGCTGCGCCGAAGCTTGGCCCGATCGTAGGGTTCGATCGCGCCGGTGGTCTTACGGACGGAGAGGGGTTCGTGCTCGACCACCTCGTAGGTGGTGAAGCGCTTGCCACAGGAGAGGCACTCCCGGCGGCGACGGATCGATCGATCTCCCCGGCTCAGCCGGGAATCGACGACCTTGTCTTCGACGTTGTTGCACGACGGGCAACGCACGGGCCCGGCTCCGCCGGCCCCGCGTCAGCCGCGGAGACGGGCGAGCTCCCGCCTCGCGAGTTCGACTTCGTCGCTGCCCGGATACCCCTGGATCACCCGATTGAAAAACGTCCGGGCGTCCTCGGTGTTGCCGCGCCGTAGTTCGATCTGGCCACTCTTGTACAGAGCCGTGGGCGCCCGGCGGGAGTTCGGGTACAACTCGAGCACGCGGGCGTACTCGGCGAGCGCCCGGGCGTCGTCGTTGGTCTCGGCGTAGGTCTCGGCGCGATAGTACTGCGCGTCCGGCGCCAGCTCGTGGGCGGGGTACTGCTGCAGGAACTCGTCGAGCCCCGTTCGGGCGGTCTCGTAGGAGCCGCGCCGGAACTGCCGCACGGCCGCCTCGTACAGCTCCTGCGCTCCGGCCGCCGATTCGCCGCTGCCGTCCACCGACACCGCCCCGGCTCCGGGCCGATCACGGGGCACGGTGAGCGCCCCGTCGGAGCCCCCGGCCTGGAGACGGGCGAGCTGACGCTGCGTCTCGCCGGTCAACGCCAGGAGCTGGTTCAGGGCCGTGTTCAGGTCCTGAATCTGACGCTCCAGGTCGACTCGACCCGAGATATCACGCCGCTGCTGAACGTTCAGGCTGTCCAGCAGCACCGACCGCAGGGCGCTGATCTCCGACATCAACGAATCCCGCTGCGCTCGATCCTCCTCCATCTGCGTCGAGATGGACGTGCGAAGGGTCGCGACATCGCTCTTCGTCGCGCAGGCGCTGCTCGAAAGCAGCGCCAGCGCCACGAAACCCGCGTTGCGTCGAAGACTCACAACGCGTCGAGATTATTGATCACGAACGCCGCGCGCCGGTTCTGCGCGAAGGCCGCCTCGGTCGTACCCTGGGCAATCGGGCGTTCCTCGCCGAAGCTGACGGTCGAGAACATGCCGTCCTGCAGGCCCAGCCCCACGAGATACCGCTTCGTCGCTTCCGCGCGCCGCTGCCCGAGGGCCATGTTGTATTCGAGCGAACCGCGCTCGTCACAGTGACCTTCGATCGCCAGCCGGAGGTTCGGATGCTCGCGCAGGACCTCCGCCTTCCGCTGGAGCAGAGCCGCGGCTTCGTCCGTCACGCGGGAGCGGTCGAACTCGAAGTGGACCGGCTCGCGCAGAACCGTCACGGCGTCGATCCGAGCATTCATCGCCGCCGCGGTGCCGGCGCACTCGGTGCCGGCATAGTCGCGGTTGATCTGCTGGATCAGGCTGCGGGCACGACTCAGGTCTCCCGCGGCGATCGCCTCGCGAGCCTGCGTGCAGAGCTGCGCGGCCGCGGCCTCACGCTCCGCGGCGCGCGCGGCGGCCAGGCTGTCCGCGTCCGGCGTGCGGACTTCGACGACCGGCGGCGGCTCCGGCGGGGGTTCGCTTCCACCGCAGGCGACTGCGCCCATGCTCACGAGGGCTAGCAGGGTGACGATTCTCACGTTGCAGCGCATCTGATTGCTCCTTGAAGTCGAGAATAGTGCTGGTTGTCGACACGCGGCGCGCGCCCGACGCGCTATGCTCTGCCGGACCGGGTCCGCGTCAATTGTAGCGGCCCCTACATCGCTTGCAAAGGGGGCGGCGGGCCAGCGAAAAGCCTGAATTTCCGGTCCGCTCACCGAAGCGGGGCCGACCAATCCGGCATTTGATCCATCCGGCCCGACGTGAGGGTGCGGACCTGCCCCCCGACGGTATCGAGGATGAGGAGCGAATGGCCCCTCTGGCTCGCCGACGCGAAGACGAGATGCCGCCCGTCCGGGGCCCAGCTCGGATCTTCGTTGCTGCCGGCCGAGGTCATGATCCGGCGATCCGCCCCATTGGGGCTCACCGTCACCACCTGGAAGCTGTTGTCCACCCACGCCTGGTAGGCGAGCCGGTCGTTGCGGGGCGCCCAGTCGGGAGACGTCGCGTATCCCCGCTCGCCGTACACGTAGCGGCTGATCAGCTGTGGCGAGCCGCCGGTGACCGGCATGACGTAGATCTGCGGCAGGCCGAGCGGCGAGGACGTGATCGCGAGCCGCCTGCCGTCGGGCGAGTAGCCGGCGTTGAGCGTCTCCCCGGCGTTGGTGTAGGTGAGCCGATTCGCACAGCACAACGGCTCGCGGCCGAACTCGAACAGCTCCGCGTGGTCGCCCGCCGTGCGCGCCAGCAGAATCTTCTTGCCGTCCGGGGAATAGACCGGCGTGAGATTGAGGCCCGACTCACTCGAGATGGTTCGCCGGGCGCCGCTCGCCAGATTCTTCTCGTACACGATCGGACGTCCTTCCGCGTAGGACACGTACAGCAGGTGCGTGCCCTCGGGCGAAAGCGCCGGGGAGTACACGATCGTGTTCTCAGAGGTCAGGCGCGTCAGGTTCTCGCCGTCGTAGTCGATCGCGTAGATGTCGGAGGCCCCGTCGGCCGTCTTGCGGCGGAACACGATCCGTGTCGCCGCGATGCCCGGATCGCCGGTCGCCCATTCGACGACCTGGTCCGACACCCGGTGCACGGCCATGTGGAAACCGCCGTCGCCCACCGGCGGAAGCGTGAAGGACTGCACCTGTTTCTGCTCGCCGAACACGACGTCGTGGAGGCTGACGCGGAGCTCCGGCGCCGCCGAGGTACCTGATAGCTCGGAGTTGACCAGCCACACGGCGCCGAGCTGGTTCCACAGGCCGTAATTCACACCGTCGGCGGAACGGATCGAATCGGGGACCGCGATGATCTCGAACCGGTCGGCGTACTGCAGGTCGGTGCGCAGGATCGACTCGGCCGCGCGCGCGGGCTCCGACAGCTCGGTCTGATGCGACACGGCCGTCATCACGAGTCCGGGCTGATAGCCCGGGGTATAGGTGATGCCGAGGCGGACGTCACCCCTGTCCTGGGCTGCCAGCGACGTGGCGCCGGCCAGCGACAGGAGCGCGCAGCCGACAGCGGCTCTAGCGAGCGTAGCTCTTCGATCTATCGTCATTTCGACCATCTTCGTTTCGGTTGACTTCGTTGATTTCAATGCGATGGAAGACATCACGGGGTGGATCACAGGGCCGCCGGGTCGAAGAAGAATGAGACCCGCATCTCGTCGGCCGGCCAGGCGTCGGGCAGGGGTCCGAAGGCGCCGGCGCGTCCGGCCGCCTCGATCGCCCCGCGCGCTTCGAGATCGAACGTGGTGTCGCCGGACCGCGTGAGCCACTCGATACCGACCACCTGGCCGGCGCGGTTGAGTGTGAACACGACCTCGGCGCTGTTGCGGCGCGCGCCCTGGGGAGGACGCCAGTAGCGGTGGATCTGTCGAATGAGGTTGTTGGCGTATTCCGGGTCGACGAACCGCGCCCCGTCGAGCTGAACGTTGACCGCCTCTTCGCCGACCTCGTCCGCGCGGGCGGGCTCCCGCTCTGGCTCTTTCACCTCGGGCATCTCCTCCACGACGGCCGGGAGCTCGGTCTGCGGAACGGGATCGTCGGTGGGCTGGGGCACGGGCGGTCGAATCTCTTCCTCTGCCTGTTGTGGGGGCGCGGGGGTCTCGGCGAGCGGCGCGGCGAGATCGGCCGCCGCGACGAGCCGCACCTGGTACGTCAGCGCGGGCACCGGCGGGACGTTGAACACGGACAGGGCGAACAGCAGGACGGCCAGGCCGAGGTGCAGGCCGAGAGAGCCCCACACCGCCGCCGTCGGCACCTTGCGTTCTACGTCGCGTCCAGCCATCTAATCGTGTCCAGCCATCTAGTCGTGTCCAGCCATTTCTTCGGCTCGATTGGTCGGCGTGCCCTACTGTCCGCGCCGGCGCGGCTCGGGCTCGGCGATGAGGCTGACGGATTCGATTTCCGCCTCCCTCAGCGTGCCGATCACCCAGAGAACCGCACCATACGGGACGTCCGTGTCGCCCTTCACATACACGGTCTCCCCACCGCTCCGTTCCACGAGCGGCTTGATCGCTGCCGCGAACTCTTCGCGGGATACCGCCGCGTCGTCCACGTAGATCGTGCCTTCGCGATCGACCGTCACGACGATGCCCTCGGACACCTGGAGCGGCGCGGACGGCGCCTGCGGCACGGTCACCTCGACGCCCCCCTGTAGTATCGGCGCGGTGATCATGAAAATGACCAGCAGCGTGAAGGCGACGTCGACGAGGCTCGTGACGTTGATCTCCGCGCGGACCGGGAGTCCGCCGATGCCGCCGTCACCGCGACGGCCGCCCAGGCGCATCATACGCGGCCTTCGCGCGCGAGCGTCCCGATGAACTCGGCCGCGAAGCCTTCCAACTCACCGGTGAACAGGGCCAGCTTGCCCGCGTAGTGGTTGTAGGCGATCACGGCCGGGATGGCGACGGCCAGGCCGGCGACCGTGGTGATCAGGGCTTCGGCTATGCCGGGCGCCACGGCCGCGATGTTGGCCGATCCCTGGGCGGTGATCCCGATGAACGAGTTCATCACGCCGAGGACCGTGCCCATGAGGCCCATCAGCGGACTCACCGACCCGATGATCGCGAGCCAGTGCAGACCGTGGGCGAGGTTGTCGCGCTCCTCCGCCAGCTCCTTCCAGAGCACGAGACTCAGCGCTTCGAGCTGGGCGGGCGTCAGGCCGGTCGTCCCACCGGGGGCCGGCGCGTCGCGCAGGGCGGTCGGACGCAACTCGGTATAGAAGTTGACTCCCCGACGGAATACGCGCGTGTAAGACGACTCCTGCAGGCGAGTCAGCATCTGATACATCCCGTGCAGCCCATCCGCGCCTTCGATGCCCGCTACGAATCGGTCGCCGTCGTGCGACACCCGCCGGAACGCCTTCCACTTCCAGAAGATCGCGACCCAGGAGACGAGGGAGAATGCGGCGAGCACGATGAGGATGATCTTCGTGACCGGCGTCGCGTAGATGATGAGGTCCCACGGATCCGTCCTGATGGGCGCGTCCTGCAGCAGGACGAGCACGCTCGCTATGAGATTCATCCGGTATGTTTCCTCGGCCTTATCGTCAGGGGTGGTTGGCGATGTAGTCGTACGTCCGGCGCAGACCCTGCTCGAGATCCACTTCCGGCTTCCATCCGGTCGCCCGTAGCTTCCCCGTGTCGAGGCAGCTCCGGTCGAGTTCGCCCGGCCGCGAGGGCGCGTGCTCGATGTCGACCGAACGGCCGCTCGCGGCGATGATCGAGTCGGCCAGCGCGAGGACGGACGTTTCCGCGCCGGTGGCGACGTTGAACGCGACGTCGTCGAGCGTTTCCGGTTCGGGCGAGTCGAGCTTCGAGACGTGCAGGTTGGCTGCCGCGATGTCTCCCACGTACACGTAGTCACGCGTCTGTTCCCCGTCCCCGAAGACGCGAAGCGTTTCACCGTTGAGGATCCGGCGGGAAAACAGGGCAACGACCCCGGCTTCGCCGTGCGGGTTCTGGCGTGGGCCGTACACGTTGGAATAGCGCAGCGCTACGCCCTCCAGGCCGTGGATCTTCCGATAGAACCACATGTAGTGCTCGCCGGCCAGCTTGCTGACTCCGTACGGCGAAATCGGTGCTTTCGGCGCCCGCTCGGGAGTCGGCATCACGTCGGGCTCTCCGTACACGACGCCGCCGGATGAGATGTAGACGACCCGGCGCGCTCCGGCCTCGTGCGCGGACCGCAGCACGTTCAGCCAGCCGTCGACGTTGATCGAAGCGTCGTGGCGCGGGCGAGCGACGGAGTCGCGGACGTCGATCTGCGCCGCATGATGGTTCACGATCTCGACGCCACGGTCCTTCATCAGGGCGGGCAGATCGTCGGAGCGGATGTCCATCTCGATCAGTTCGACGCCCTCGGGGAGGTTCTCTCGTCGGCCCGAGCTCAGATCGTCGACCGCGATCACCTCGAAGCCGTCGTCCCTGTAGGCCTCGCAGACATGTGATCCGATGAAACCGGCGCCGCCGGTCACCAGCGCGATGCGCTTTCTATGATTCATGACTTTAGTATGTATTCGGTTGAGACGCGGAGGTGCCCGCCGCGGCGCTTGACGCCACGGCGAAGAGCAGTGGGAAGGAACCTAGACGAGCGGAGTGGAGGCGGAAAGACGGCCGGCCGGTTGGATCACTCGGTCTCGGGCGGCACGTAGTCGGCGATGCGCCGCAGCCGGCGGATCGGGTCACCGGGCCGTGTGCCCGGGTCCCGCACCCGAACGACGTACGCCGTCGACGTGCTTTCTGTTGCATGGGCAACCCGAACGATGACGAGGGCGTCCTCCTCCGCGGAGACGAGCGCTTCCCGTTCGTGACGGGAGAATACGGCGAACTCGTCACCGACCTGCACGCCGTCTGCGGATCCCAGGTCGAGGAAGACCGCCTCGCCCGGACCGAGCAGCGTCTGAGGGACGGCGAACGCGATGACCTGGCCGCTGATGTCCGCCTCGCTTTCGACCGGGCGCGCCGCCGGATCGAGCTGGTAGGCGTCGGGCGCAACGACTTCGTCCCCTACCCGGTAGTCGGCCAGCAATCGGACGACTTCCGCCCGCGCGCTGTCTCCCCACACGTGATTGACCAGCAGCATCGCCACGGGCAGAACCACCACGCCATACGGCTCTTCCCGGCGTTCCCACCGAACCGCCTTGAGCGTGTCGCCAACCGAAGCGTCGAGCCCGCCGAGCGCCACGATGACCTGGCCGTATTGCCGGGCCGACGATGGCAGGTTCAGCTCGAGGGGATTCTCCTCCAGGACGCGCACGGTTTCGCCCTCGGGGCCCAGGGCTCCGGGTGCGACGAGCAGCGGTGCGCGATGGAAATCGTCGGCGGTGATCACGGGCTGGGGCGGACCGGCATCGACGGACAGGAACGACAGGCCGGACCCGCTGTTCCGGGGGCTGCGGAAGATCGAGCTCTCGGGGTAGCGCCCGCTGCGGTCGTCGAGATTCCGGAACAGGTCGTCGGCGCGCTCGACCCGGACGCCGTCGGCGACGTAGGAGACCGCGCCCGGAATGCGCAGCCGTTCCCCCGGATAGATCCAGTGCGGATCCTCGACTACCTCGGTATTCGTCTCGTAGATCGACGGCCAACGGAGCGGATTGCGCAGGAAACGGGCGGCCAGGCCCCACAGCGTATCACCGCGTCGGACGGTATGGATGCCGACGGTTTCCACCGGATCGACGGCCGCGCCGTCAGGTTCGGGCGCCTCCTGGGCGGAGAGCGCAGTCCCGAACAAGGAGACCGTCGCGAACACCGCCGCCGGACCCAGGGACCGAAGGGCGCCCGGGCCGAACCGTCGATCGTTCTTCATTGCGGCTCCTCAGAACGGAAGATCGTCTTCACCCGCGAGTGATTCGCTGCTGAAGTCGGAGAAATCGCCGGAGCCGGAGTCCGAGCCGGAGCCGGAGCCGGAAGTCTGCGTGGCCGTGGCTCGTGACCGGGCGGGCGGGGCGCCGGAGTCACCGCTTCCCCCGAGCATGATCATCTCCCGGGCGCGGATTTCAGTCGTGTACTTGGTCTGCCCGTCCTGGCCTTCCCACTGGCGGTACTCGATCGAGCCGTCGATGTACACGCGGTCGCCGCGCTTCAGGTACTTCTCGCAGATCTCCGCCAGCTTGTCCCAGCAGACGACCCGGTGCCACTCGGTCTTCTCCTGGCGCTGACCCTCGCGGTCGTTCCAGCTTCGCGAAGTCGCTACGGAGAGCGTCGCGACGCGCGTGCCGCTGGTCGTGCTGCGGATCTCGGGGTCGGCGCCGAGGTTGCCGATGATCTGGGCCTTGTTCAACGATCGCGACATGCTTGCCTCTACTGATGCGTTCACTGACTTCGGGGAGAACCGGCGACCGGGTCGCCGGAATGGGCAAACTGATCCCGCTGCGAGAACCTGTCAACGCGGTCCCGACGCGGCGCTGGAGGTTGGAAGCGTCCAGCCTTCTAACTGAGAGCGCGCATCATCAGTACAGCATCTTCCACCGGTTCGGTATAGTAGTCCGCACGCAGGCCGACGACACCGAAGCCCGCGCGCTCGTACATGTGCCGGGCTGACGCGTTGCTTTCCCGAACCTCCAGGAAGATCTGCGTGGCGCCTCGACGGCGCGCCTCGTCGACCGCCTGCTCGAGCAGCCACCGCCCCACCCCCTCCCCCCGGGCTTCGGGCAGCACCGCGAGGTCTCCGAGCTCGGCTTCGTCGGCGGCGAACCAGAGCACCGCGTAGGCGAGCACCCTGTCGGAGCGCTCGGCGACGAGAAGGGCGGCGCTCCGCCGCCGCAGCAGGCCTCGGAAGGTCGCCGCGGACCACGGCAGCGTGAACGAGCGGCGCTCGATGTGGAGGACCTGGCGGAGGTCCGCTTCCCGCATCGGACGAAGGCGGAGGCCCGCCAGTCCTGGTCCGGCCCCGCCCGGCGTCACGGGTAGCCCGCACTCATGACTCGCCCATCCTGCGCTCGGCCGAGGAGGCGCGGACGTACCCCGGCTCCCAGCGGGCGGGATGCGCGATCCTTCCGGCCTGGGGGTCCGTGCCGGCGAGGCGGAGCAACCCGGGGCCGGAGGGGTGCACGTCGCCGCGGACGAGCCGCCCGCCCGCGGCGGCGACGACTTCCCGTAGCGATCCTGGAATGACGCCCGCGAACAGCCAGGCGGACGCGTCCAGGTCCGACAGCAGGCCGGCGAGGGGGGAAGCGCGAGCGTCGAACAGCGTCTCGATCGCGCCGTTCCGCCGATCGATCGAGAACCCCGCCGCGTATACCTGCTCCCTGCGGGCGTCGAGCAACGCGCAGATCCGACCATCGACCTCTACCGGCGCGGCGGCCGCGATGGCCGCGAGACTGGAGTACGCGAACAGCGTCGCCCGGCCCGCGAAGCAGATGCCGCGAGCGAGGGACGCCGCGATCCGAACCCCCGTGAACGAGCCGGGGCCGGAGCCGACGACTACCTCCGAAACGTCCGCGATCGACCGCCCTTCCCCGACCAGCAGGCGATCGATGGCCGGGAGCACGGTCTCCGAGTGCGTGGCGGATACGTTCAGCACTTGTTCGCAGACCAGCTCCATCTCCCCCGCCTGGCGAAGCCCCAGGGCGACGCTTCCGCGCCGTGTGCTCGTGTCGAGAGCGAGCGTCAACACGTGGCGTCGTCGCCTGCCGACGGCGGCGACGGCGGCAACGGCGCGCGGCCCTGGCACTCGATTCGGACGATCCGGCGCATAGGGTCCGCGGGATCGACCCTGAGATGGACGTCCCACCGGTCGGCTGGCAGCCAGCCCGCCGCCCGATCGGCCCACTCCACGAAGACCGGCGCATCGAGATCCACGAGTTCCGGCCATCCCATGTCCACCAGCGTCTGTTCGCTCACCGGAGGATCTAGCCGATAGAGATCCGCGTGGTGAATCCGCCGGTCATCACCCGCATGCAGATTGACGAGCGCGAACGTCGGACTCGGTACGGGGCCGGAGACGCCCAGCGCGCGGCAGGCCGCCCGCACGAGGGTCGACTTCCCGGCGCCGAGTTCGCCGTAGAGCGCGACGAAGACGTTGTCTGCCGCCGCCGCGCAGCCGAGGCGGCCGCCCCAGTCCCCCAACTCCGGCTCGCGGAAGGATCCCTCCCCCGCGCCGGTCACGGAATCGCCTCCATCTGCGTGCGGACCTCGAAGATCTCGTCCCGCAGGCGGGCCGCCCGCTCGTAGTCGAGTTCCGCCGCGGCCTCCTTCATCTCCTGCTGCAATGCTTCTACGAGCTCGGCCGCGTCTACGCGCGAGTAGTTCGACCCCTTCTCCGCTACCCGGGTCGTCCCGGCATCCTTGGACGGAGTGCGGGCGTCGGCGACCGCGGTGGTGAAGCGAATCTGCTCCACGGACTTTCGAATGCTGCGTGGTTCGATTCCATGTTCCGCGTTGTGGGCCGCCTGCGTCTCCCGGCGACGATCGGTCTCGTCGATTGCACGGCGCATCGAACCCGTGATCCGATCCGCGTACAGGATGGCCGTTCCGTTGAGATTGCGGGCCGCACGTCCGATCGTCTGGACCAGGGAGGTCTCCGAACGCAGGAAGCCCTCTTTGTCCGCATCGAGAACCGCCACCAGCGAGACCTCGGGAAGGTCCAGTCCCTCGCGGAGGAGATTGATCCCGACGAGAACGTCGAACTCACCGAGCCGGAGCTCGCGCAGGATCTCCACGCGCTCGATCGTCGCGATGTCGCTGTGCAGGTAGCGCACACGAACACCACGCGCGTCGAGATACTCCGAGAGGTCCTCGGCCATCCGTTTGGTCAGCGTCGTGACCAGCACCCGTTCGCCGCGGCCGGCGCGGACACGGATCTCTTCGAGGAGATCGTCCACCTGGTTCGCGACCGGCCGCACCTCCACGACCGGGTCGAGCAGTCCGGTCGGCCGGATCAACTGCTCGACGATCACACCGCCGCTCTGGCTCAGTTCGTAGGGGCCGGGCGTAGCGCTGACGAAGAGGCGCTGCGGCACCACCTGCTCCCACTCCTCGAAGTTCAGAGGTCGGTTGTCGAGCGCGGAAGGCAGCCGGAACCCATGCTCCACGAGCGTCAGTTTCCGACTCCGGTCGCCGGCGTACATCGCCCCGAGCTGGGGTACGGATACGTGCGACTCGTCGACGATCATGAGAAAATCGTCGGGGAAGTAGTCGAGCAGGCAGTAGGGCCGCTCCCCCGGCTCGCGCTGGTCGAAGTAGCGGGAATAGTTCTCGACGCCCGGGCAGAAGCCCATCTCCCGCAGCATCTCGACGTCGAACCGCGCCCGGGTCTCGAGGCGCTGCGCCTCCAGCAGGAAGCCCTCGGTCCTCAGCTGGAGCAGACGCGCTTCCAGTTCGGTCAGAATCCCGTCGATCGCGCGCTCCAGCCGGTCAGGTTCGATCGCGTAGTGCGTCGCCGGGAACACGGAGGTCGACTCCAGTCGTGTGATCGTACGCCCCGTCAGCGGATCGATCTTCGTGATCTTCTCCACGGTATCACCGAACAGTTCGATGCGGACGGCCTGCTCCTCGTAGGCTGGCAGCACTTCGATCACGTCGCCGCGTACGCGGAACGTCCCCCGGTTGAGATCGAAGTCGTTGCGCCGGTACTGAATCCCTACCAGCGCCATGAGGATGTCGCGCCGCGATATCTTCTGGCCAACGTCGATGGTGAGCATCAACGACTTGTACCCGCGCGGATCTCCGAGACCATAGATCGCGGAGACCGACGCGACGACGATCACGTCGCGGCGCTCCATCAGGGCACAGGTGGCGCGCAGACGAAGCCGGTCGATGTCCTCGTTGATCGACGAGTCCTTCTCGATGTAGGTGTCCGACGAGGGGACGTATGCCTCCGGCTGGTAGTAATCGTAGTACGAGATGAAGAACTCGACGGCGTTGTGCGGGAAGAACTGACGCAACTCGCCGTACACCTGCGCGGCCAGCGTCTTGTTGTGGCTCATGACGAGGGTGGGCCGGCCGGTCTCGGCGATCACGCCCGCCATCGTCACTGTCTTTCCGCTTCCGGTGACGCCGAGCAACGTCTGCGAACGCCTTCCTGACCGAACGCCCTCGGAGAGGTCGCGAATAGCTCTGGGCTGGTCACCGGTCGGCTCGAACGGAAGCTGAAGGTCGAACGTGTTCATTTCTACTCGGATACGCCTTATCGAAGATCCCGGCTGGACAGCAACGGGCGCGGCTTGCCCGCGCCCCGCAACCTGTTCACGTTGCCACGACGAGTGACCCCGTACAAGGCGGGGTCCGCGTCATGAGTACCGTGAGAATGCGAGATAGATGTCATACCCCCCCGCGTTCCTCGAGTCAGCCGCAGGCCGCCCCGAACGGTTGGGCGCGGCGGCGCCCGCCCATCTGTCGCGCCGTCCGCGACTCACGCTCATCCTCCTGGGACTGCTTCCTGTCCTCCTGGTGTCCGCATGCGCGGGTTCCGACGGCCCCGACGAGAGGGCACGGTTGAACCAGCAGAGACTCCAGATCATGCAGCGGTTCGCCGTCGCGCAAAACGAGATCCGGAACACGCAGGTGGAGGCGCTCGGCCATCCCGATCTCCGACCGCTGCGCGAACAATTCAACGAACGCTTGCGGACGCGCATCCTCGCGATCGACCCGAGCGCGGATTCACTGCTGGAACGTGCCCGCGTCGTGGGGGACCAGATGGAGGAAATGTCTCGCCCGCTCGTCCTGCAGCAAGGCCAGGAACCTCCGGCCTACGACCGCGCCGCGGTCGTGCGGGAGTTCCGCGCCGTGGAGCAGGCCATCCAGCCGTTACAGCAGCAGGCGATGTCCGATCCAGAGGTCTTCGCGGCGTTCACGTCGCTGCAGGACTCGCTGCACGCCACGATGCTGGGGATGGATCCCGACGTGGGCCCAACGCTGATCCGCATGGAGGCGCTGTCGGTACAGCTCGAGGAGGTGGACGCGGAGTTGCGGGCGCTTTCGGAACCCGAGTAGCGCGCTTCTAGTCGTCGTCCCCGTCCTCCAGGACGGCCGACTGGCCGGCCAGCGTGAGATCGCTGTCTCCGAAGCTCTCCTTCCGCTCCACGGACAGCACGCCCTTCACGCGGCGGATCTTCCGCATCACTTTCTTCAGGTGCCCGAGGTTCTCGACCTCGACGACGAACTGCCCCGTCATCCCTCCCTCTACGGAGGTGATCCCGGCGGACTGGATGTTGGTCCCCGTATCGCTCACGGCCCGGGCGATGTCCGCGAACAGCCCGTGCCGGTCCGTGCCCTCCATGACGATGCGGACCAGGAACCGCTGGCTCTCGTCCGAGCCCCAATCGATCACCACACGCCGCTCGGGAAGGTTGGGGAGGCTGAGGACGTTCGGACAGTCACGGCGGTGGATGGAGATCCCTCTTCCGACAGTGATGTATCCCATTACCTGATCGCCGGGAACCGGCTGACAACACTGGGAATAACGCACCATCAGATTGTCCATCCCCTGGATCTTGACGCCCTTCGGAGACGTCCAGACTCGCTTGACGAGCTGGGACAGCGGACGCTTCGGACGCTCCGCTGGCTCGTCCTCGCCGGGGAACACCGCGCGCAGGACTTTCGTCAGCCCGATGTCCCCCCGCCCGACCGTGCCGTACAGCCCATCGATCCCGCCCCGGACGCCGAGTGTTTCCGCCGCGCCAGTCAGTGCCGCGTCGTCGGGCTTCGCCTTCCGCCGTCTCCATTCCCGGGCAAGGATATCCTTCCCGAGCTGGACCGCAGACTCCTGTTCCTCCTCTTTGATCCAACTGTGTATGCGGTGCCTGGCGCGCCCCGTCTTGACGAACCCCAGCCAGTCGCGGTTGGGCCGCTGGTTGTCAGACGTCAGAATCTCGACGGTGTCGCCGTTCTTCAGGGCACGGGAAAGCGGAGCAATCCGTCCATTGACCTTCGCGCCGGCGCAGCGATAGCCCACCTCCGTGTGCACCGCGAACGCGAAATCGATCGGGGTGGCGGCACGGGGGAGCTGCTTCACGTCGCCGGCGGGCGTGAAGACGAAGATCTCGTCCTGGAACAGGTCGATCCGCAGAAACTCGAGGAACTCTTCCGGCTCGTGGGTCTCCTGCTGCCACTCGAGCACCTGGCGGAACCACGAGAGCTTCTCGTCGACCTCGTCGCCGGCCGCGCCTTCCTTGTAGCGCCAGTGGGCGGCGATCCCCAGTTCGGCGGTCCGGTGCATTTCGTCGGTACGCAACTGGATCTCGTACAGGCGGCCGCCGGGCCCGAAGATCGTCGTGTGGAGGGACTGATACAGGTTCGACTTCGGCGTCGCGATGTAGTCGTGGAACTGTTCGGTGAGCGGGGTCCACTTGTTGTGGATGACACCGAGCGCGTGATAGCAGTCGCGGATCGTCGGCAGCACCACGCGGACCGCGAGTACGTCGTAGACCTCTTCGTAGGGCTTGCCGCGCTTCTCCATCTTTCTGTGGATGGACCAGAGGTGCTTGGCCCGACCCTGCACGAAGCACTCGAGGCCGGCTGCTTCCAGTTCCGTCGCGAGCGGCCCCACCATCCGCGTGATCAGGTCCTCTCGTTCGCTTCGCTTGTCCGTCACGGTCTCGGACAGCTTCCGGTAGTCTTCCGGTTCCAGGAACTTGAAGGCGAGGTCCTCCAGCTCCCAGCGAACGCGCGCCATGCCGAGTCGATGCGCGAGCGGCGCGTAGATCTCCCGCGTCTCGATCGCGATCCGGCGGCGGCGCGCCGGCTCCAGGTGTTCGAGCGTGCGCATGTTGTGGAGCCGGTCGGCCAGTTTCACGATGATCACCCGGGCGTCCTGCGCCATCGACAGCAGCAGCTTCCGGTAGTTCTCGACCTGGCGCTCCGCGAGCGACCGGAACTCGACCCTGGCAATCTTGGTCAGTCCGTCGACCAGGGTCGCGATCTCGTCGCCGAATTCCTGCCGGATCTCGTCGACCGCCGCGTCGCTGTCTTCGACCACGTCGTGCAGAAACGACGCGGCGATTGACACGGTATCCGGATGGATCTCGCCGAGAATCGACGCAACCCCCACGCAATGGGTTATGTAGTCCTCGCCGGAGTCGCGCTTCTGGCCGGCGTGCTTGTCGGCGCTGAACTGGAAAGCCAGCGCCAGGAGTTCGAGATCGAGGCGATCTTCTTTTCCCTCGACGGCGGCGAGGAAGTCCGGCGGAAGTATGGACCTCGCCCCATCCGCCACGGTCGGCGGCGGGCTGGGTGTCTCAGCTTGTGCACGACTCCGGGCCATATTCTCCTCACAGGATTGTCTGTGCCGGAATATTACACTTTCGAGGTCCGCAAAGCATGGAAAAGTCGCTCGACGGCGGTGGCGGGGCGCGGCCCTGCCTCATCCGGCCGATCCGTTCCGACGACGACGATCGCATCGCGTTCGTGATCCGCAGCGTCATGACGGAGTACGGCGCGATCGGAGAGGGCTATTCGATCGTCGATCCCGAGGTCGACGGCATGTCGGCCGCCTACGCGGGTCAGGGCGCCGCCTACTTCGTGGCGACGTGCGGCGACGAGGTGGTCGGGGGCGCCGGCGTCGGGCCATTGGCCGGCGGGCCAGCCGACATATGCGAACTCAAGAAAATGTACGTGCTGCCCGAAGGGCGCGGGCTGGGCCTCGGGCGGCAACTGATGGCCGCCTGCCTGGCGGCGGCCCGCGCCGCCGGATACGCACGCTGCTATCTCGAAACACTCGACCGCATGCAGGACGCTCGCCGCCTGTACGAGCGCAACGGTTTCACTGCCCTCGACGGCCCGCTCGGCAGTACGGGCCACGACGGCTGCAACGGCTGGTACCTCCGCGACCTCCGTTCATGACCGGGAAAGAGGGCACAGCGCCTCGCGCGTCCGGGCGGGCCGGCCCGCCCGCTCAGCCACCATCAGCCCGCGCTCCAGCAGACTGACGTAGGTCGTGTCACCCAGCACGATGTGATCCCGCACCGGAATACCCAGCAGACGACCGCTCTCGACCATCTGTACCGTGACGTCGAGATCCTCTGGCGAGGGATCGGGGTCTCCGCTCGGATGATTATGCGCGAGGATGACGCTGGCCGCGGCGCGGGAGATGGCGGGCGCGAATACCTCGCGGGGATGGACGAGCGAAGAGTTCAGCAGCCCCACCGTGACGCGGCGCTCGCATACCACTCGATTCTGCGAGTCGAGATAGAGCACCCAGAACTCCTCCTGCTTGCGATCGCGCAGCAGGGGTCCGAGGCGCCGGAAGACATCCTCAGGTCCACGGATGCGGTCGCCGCGACGCGACGGTTCCGTCGCCAGGCGACGACCGAGTTCGAGGGCCGCCGCAATGCGGGCCGCTCCCGCCGGTCCGATTCCGGGAATCGCGCGCAGTTCCGCCGGCTCGGCCATGCCCACCCGGCGGAGCGATCCGCCGAAGGCCGCGAGCACCTCCGTTCCGAGCTCGAGGGCCGAGCGGCCGGCCGAACCCGAGCCGAGCAGCAGGGCGATGAGTTCCCGCGCTGGAAGCGCTCCCGCGGCGAACTTTTCGAGGCGTTCGCGCGGTCTGTCCTGGTCGGGCCATTCACGTATCGTCCGCATGGACCCAGCATCGGACCGACTCTCAAGCAGGTCTCAAGGCATCGGATCTTTCCCAGACGGTTGACATAACCGTCCCGGGTCGCGAACTTAGCGTAACAAGCCTCGAAACTGAGGCGCAGATCTTAAAGAGGGCGACGGTCCCCGAGTGGAGATCGTGGCCTTTTTCTGTGACCGGGTTGGTCACACCCCGCGCGGAGGCTCCGCGCATGAAAAAGCAGTCGGGAAAGTACGTATCATCGTAGCTCCGACTCGCACAACCAAGGGAGCGCATTGATGCGTACCAAGGGAACAGTAAAGTGGTTCAACGACGAAAAGGGTTTCGGATTCATCACGCCGGAGGACGGTAGCAAGGACTGCTTCGTTCACCACAGCGCGATCCAGGCCGAGGGCTTCAAGAGCCTCGCCGAAGGAGCCCAGGTCGAGTTTGACGTAGTCCAGGGGGCCAAGGGTCCCGCGGCCGAGAACGTCATCGCCCTGTAAGTCTTAGCAGACCGCTGGAGAAGGTGGGCCGTCCCGAGTTTCTCGGGGCGGCCCATTTTCGTTGCGGCGCCCCTGCCCGCGGCAATCGCCTCTCCGGCGCAATCGCCCGCATGGGTGGCGTACTTCATGCAGTAGCGCTATCATACGAACTTAGGTTGGACATCAGTCCGACAGCGGCGAACAACAGGATCTCTCCGAATATCCCTTCCGAGGTCGCGCCGAATCTCTCTTGCCCTTCGCTGTTGTGTGGGTCGGAAACGTACGGCCGTGCCGTACAGGCCCGGCCGTGCAGGCCCTGCCTGGGAGTATGGCGAAGGACAAGTATAAATGTCTAAATCAACAAAGAACGCCCGCACCGGCTTCGACCGGTTCGGGTTGAACGAAGCCCTTGTGCGCGGAATTTCCGCCGCGGGCTTTCAAGAGCCCCGGCCGATCCAGGCCGAGACCATTCCAGCCGGCATGGAGGGCAGAGATGTCCTCGGGCTGGCTCAGACGGGCACGGGCAAGACGGCCGCGTTCGCGCTGCCGCTGCTCGACCGTCTCCTCCAGGGCTCGGGCGGCGCGCCTCGCGTGCTCGTGCTCGCGCCCACCCGGGAACTCGCCAATCAGATCGGCGTCGAGATCCGTATGCTTTCGAAGTTCACGCGGCTCAAGATGATGACGATCTACGGTGGCGTGTCCACCCGCGGTCAGATAAACGAACTGAAGCGTAAGCCGGACATCGTCGTCGGTTGCCCCGGTCGGGTGCTCGACCTGCTGCAGCAGGGCGTGCTCCGCCTGAACGAGGTCGAAACCTTCGTCCTCGACGAAGCGGACCACATGTTCGACATGGGTTTCCTGCCCGACATCCGGCGCATCATCTCGGCACTCCCGTCGCGGCGGCAGAACCTGTTGTTCTCGGCCACGATGCCGAAGGACATCCGCCACCTGGCGAATGACCTCCTGGAGAGGCCACACGTCGCTGAGCTGGCCGACTCGGCGCCGGCGGAGACCATCGACCATGCCCTCTACCACGTCGCGGAGGAGCGGAAGCGTGACCTCCTGGAGCACATGCTCACGAGCGACGAATGCGAGTCGGCCATCGTGTTCACCCGTACGAAACACCGCGCCAAGCGGCTGGCCAAGCAGCTCAGCAGTGCGGGCCACCGCGCGATCGGCCTGCAAGGCAACATGTCGCAGAACCAGCGCGATCGGGCCATGCGCGGCTTTCGGACGCGGCAGTTCGAGATCCTGGTCGCGACAGACATCGCTTCCCGCGGAATCGACGTGAGTGGCGTGTCGCACGTGATCAACTACGACGTTCCGAACACGCCAGAGGCGTACACCCACCGCATCGGGCGGACCGGCCGTGCCGAGCTCGAGGGCATCGCGTGTACGTTCGTCACCCACGCCGACCAGGCGTGGGTTCGCTCGACGGAGAGGATGATCGGATCGCCGATTCCGCGTCGTCAGGTCGAGGGCTTCGACGCCGGGCCGGAGCCGCGGGCAGGCGGACAGGGACCGGCATCCCGGCCCCGCGGGTCTTCCCGTGGCCGGAAGCCGGCGGAGTCGCGCCGCAGATCGTCCGCCCCGCAGGGAAACCGAAGCAACGGCAAGCCGGGCAACGATAAGTCACGCGGTGGATCGCCCAAGGACGGCGCGACCCGCGGAGGCAACCCGCGCTCCGGGCGGAACACCCGGAATACCAGGACTCGATCGGGACGTGGCCGCAGCCAGTAGAAGCCTTTCCTGGCGCGCCTCGCCCAGTAGACTCTCCCGGTAGCATCGCCGTACGGTCTGAAAGGGCCCGGCTTTCGGGCCGGGCCTTTCTCGTTTCCGCGATATCCCGCTCGCCTTGCCGCTCGCGGTCCATGCCACCACACTGGCCCCATGGCCACCGCGACCGAAGCGCTCCAGCTCCTCCGGGCCGGCAACCGCCGGTTCGTCGACAACGTCGGGACCCGGCTGGACGCCACGGCGGCGCGGCGCGACGAGCTCGTCGACGGACAGGATCCCTTCGCGATCATTCTCGGCTGTTCCGATGCGCGCGTGCCCGCGGAGATCGTCTTCGACCGCGGCCTCGGGGACCTCTTCGTCATCCGGGTGGCGGGCAACATCGTGGCGCCGTCCCAGGTCGGAAGCATCGAGTTCGCCGCCGAGAAGTTCGGGACGCGGCTCGTCGTAGTGATGGGCCACTCGATGTGCGGGGCGATCCTCGCGACGATCGAAGAGAGCCGTCGTCCCACCGAGAGTCGATCCGCCAACCTCCGCTCGATCGTCGACCGGATCTGGCCCTCGGTCGCGCCGCTCATGGCCACGGACCTGCGGGACGACCCCGAGGAACTCACGCGCCAGGCCGTTCGAGCGAATATCCGGGCCTCCGCCGACCACCTGCGCCACGGTTCCGAGATCCTCGAGGCGCTGATTCGCGAGGACCAGCTCCTCGTGGTCGGAGCGGAATACTCGCTGGAGACCGGGGTGGTGGAGTTCTTCGACGGTGTGCCGGAAGGGCTCCTGGAGAACTGAGGACTTGGACCAACCCGCGGTTTCGGTGTAGAATGACCGAATGAAACCGCACCTGACCATCATCCGCGGATGCCTCGTTCTGACTGCCGCCGCCTGCGGCGGGGGAACCAACGGAGCGCCGCCGGCGCAGGACTCGCCAGCGCAGGACTCGCCGGTACTGTCCGACGCGACCACCGACCAGGCCGCGCTCGCCGACAGCGTCCGCCGAACGTACACGCAGGCCGACATCGACTTCATGG